>JANQQT010000188.1 GCA_028284925.1 Phycisphaeraceae bacterium
GGTATTGAGTGGGGCGAGGTTTAGGGGGTGGTGGCGTATGCGTTGAGGATCTGGATTGTTTTTTTGGCGTGTTGGGAGTTCTGTGAGAGTGTGAAGTGAACGGCATGGGTGTAGGCGGCGGTACTGTCGTGCATCAGGTCGTCGGCGCCGATGTTGGGTTGTTGTATGGGTCGCGTGCAACGGTCTTGCGGGGTTAAGGGGGCATCGAGCGTTTTGCGTAGTGATGATTTTTGAAGACTTGCCAGGCTGAGCGCCAGGGTTCGGCTTTTTGCTTGATTGGTTTGTGGATGAAGAGGATTTCGGGGCGGGAATGGAGGATGCCGGGTGGGTGAAGGGTGTGGTTTTAGAGATGGTTGATTTGGCGGGGATTGATGGGACGGCGGCGGGAGGTGAGTTGGTGGTGATTAGGAGGACGGGGACTAGTAAGAAAGGTTGCATTGGAGGGCTTTTGTAAAAGGGGGTGGCTTGGTTGGTGTTATTTGCCGTATAACGGTAGGAAACGGAGGATTAATTTGGGAGTTGAAAAAACCTTGCAAATTATGAATAAGATGGTATTATCGCGCTGTTCAGAGGGATTTGTTGTGGCTAATGAACGGCGAGTGTGTGTGATTCCGAGGGCTATTGTGGCACCATACCGATTCGTTTTTGGAAACAGGTCGTTCTTGAGAGTGTAAAGATGAAAATGTATGCAAATTGGATTGGGCATGCGTGCGTTCTGTTGTTGATTTTTGGATTTGGCAGTCGTGCGACGGGGATTGATTTGTTTGAATTCAGGGCTGCATTGTTTCCGGACGAGAACGCGGCTGGCGCGCAGATTTCCCGGAGTGTGTCGACGGTTGGCGGTGTCGACTTGCTAACGGAGCTTGAAACGGGATTGTTTTCGGCGAGCGTATTTGGGGAAGATGTCTATGGTCTCATTGACCCGCCGGATGACATACCTGATATCGACAGGCATTTGTCGATGACCATTGCGCAGGATTCGATCAGTGAGGGGGGTGATGCGGCGACGGCGGTGGTGGTTCGTCAGCGAGGGGCCGTGGGGATGAATCCGTTGGATTCCCTATTTCAGGATGTATCTTCGGATGCGTTTTCACGTGTGGTGTTTACGGTGACGCATCGAGATGGCGGTGAGATTGGAGAGGTGGATATCAAGATCGAAGTGAAGCATGAAATAAGTGTTGAAGTTCCGCCGGCGAACGAGTCGTCTGGAGCTGTATTGGGAGGGAGCGGGGTGAATATTACGAAAACATCTGATCTGTTGTCGGACGATCCGCGAGCGGAATTTGAACAATTTGGTTTGTTTGACATCAAAATTGATGATCGTGATATCGAATTGCTTAATGACTTCGATGAATCCAATACCGAAGTGGAAGATCTGGGTGATGGGGCGTTTGATATCACCATAGAGACGGTGGACGATGGCGTCATTGAGGTGAACGAGCAGTATACGGTGGACGTGGAGTCTTTTCTTTCGGCTTTTATTGACGGGTTTGATCCAAGTGATGTGGACCCCATTTTTGGAACGAGTCTGGACACGTTTGAATTGAGAATAACGAGTCCTGATCCGAATGTGAGATTTCATATCGAGGGGTTTGGGAATGTGATACCAGAGCCTGGGGTTCTTGGGATGATCGGGGTGGGTTTGATGGGTTTGATAGGCCGGCACCGACGGCGGTGAGATTTGGGGGGGGAGTTGTGAGATTGAAGCCCCTCCTTGATGCGGGAGGGGCTTTTTGTGGGGTTTTGTGACGTTTATTTGGGGTCTGACGAGTTGATCAAAAATGTTGTAAATACGTACTATTGTCGGATAGAATTGTTTTCATGGATGAGTGGGGAGATATGAACCGGAACTGGAGTAGCGTTCACGGAAGGCGGATCGCTCCGTGCTCACGACCTTTTCATTGTGATGGTAACGAGACTTATGCGAATCTATTTTGCGATACCTGTATTGTGTATGTTTGTCGGTGCATCGTGGGTTTTGGGGGCTGAGGAGCCTTTGCCGGCGAAGGTGAAGTTTAATCGCGATATTCGGCCGATTCTGACGGCAAATTGTGTGGCGTGTCATGGTCCTGATGAGAAGCACCGTAAGGGGAAGCTGCGTCTGGATACGCAGGCGGGTTTGTTGGGTAAGCGAAAGGATGGGGCCGCGGTGGTTGCGGGCGCTCCTGATAAGTCGTTGGTTTATGAGCGAATTATGACGACGGATTTAGAGGATGTGATGCCTCCGCCGAAGTCGAAGAAGGAGTTGAGTCCCCGGGAAAAGGCGCTGATTAAGAGGTGGATTGAGCAGGGGGCTGAGCATGAGGGGCATTGGTCGTTTATCAAGCCGAAGAAGGGGAAGGTTCCGGCGGTGAAGAACAGGGGTTGGGTGAAGAATGCGATTGATGCGTATATTTTGGCGCGATTGGAGCAGGAGGGATTGACGCCGAATGGTGAGGCTGATCGTGCGACGTTAATTCGTCGGGTGACGTTCGATTTGACGGGATTGCCGCCGACGCCGAAGGAGGTGGATACTTTTGTGAGCGATAAGAGTCCACAGGCGTATGAGAACCTTGTGGATCGGTTGCTGGCGTCGAAACATTTTGGTGAGCGTATGGCGTTGATGTGGATGGATGCGGCGCGATATGGTGATTCGAGTGTGTTTCATGCGGATGGGCCACGTGATATGTGGGCGTGGCGTGACTGGGTGATTAATGCTTACAACAAGAATATGGGTTTTGATCAGTTCACGATCGAGCAGTTGGCGGGTGACTTGATTAAGAATGCGACGGTGAGCCAGAAGGTGGCGAGCGCGTTTAACCGCAATCACGGGACGACGGATGAGGGCGGTGTGATTGCGGAGGAGGCGCGGGTGGAATATGTGGTGGATCGGGTGAAGACGACGAGTACCGTTTGGCTGGGGATGACGATGGAGTGCGCGCAGTGCCATGACCATAAGTATGACCCGATGACGCAGAAGGAGTATTACCAGTTTTACGCGTTCTTTAATCAGACGAGTGATCCCGGTATGCAGACGCGTCGGGGGAATCAGGCTCCGATTGTGAGCGTGCCGCGGATGGGGGCGGATAAGGAGTTAAAACGGTTGGAGGGTGAGTTGAAGCGGATAGAGGCGGAAGAGAAGAAGTATGTTGCAAGCAAAGAAGGGGCGTTTAAGGCGTGGGCGGCGAGGATGTCGAAAACGGCGACTGGCAAGACGACTGTGCCGGGTGATATGCTGGCTTATTATCCTTTGAATGAAGGTAAGGGGAAGTATGTTGTTGATTCGGTGAATAAGAAGAGACGCGGGACGATCAAGGGTGGGAGGCCGTTGTGGGGTAAGGGGAAGCAGGGCGGGGCGTTGAGGTTGAATGGTCGGGTGTATGCGGATCTGGGTCAGGTGGGTGATTTTGATACGAAGAAGGGATTCAGCTATGGGGCTTGGGTTTATCTGGATGGGAATGGTGCGCCTATTGCGAAGATGACGGATGGGAATGCGCATCGGGGGTATGACCTCTATGTGGCGGGGAATAAGGTCTCGGTGCATTTGATTCATCGTTGGCCGCAGGATGCGATTAAGGTGACGACGAAGAAGGCGTTTAAGCGGAAGCGTTGGTATCACATGTTTGTGACGTATGATGGATCTTCGAAGGCGGCGGGTGTGAAGATTTATGTGAATGGTAAGAGTGAGCCATGGGCGATTGAGCAGAATGGTTTGAAGGGGAGTATCAAGAGTAAATCGGGGTTGTATATTGGGAGGCGAAATCCGGGATCGCCGTTCAGGGGGATGGTGGATGATGTGAGACTGTATGATCGTACCTTGAGTGCGGCGGAGGTTGGGGCGTTGGCGGGTGCTGATCCGATTAAGCCGATTCTGGCGATTGCGGCGGAGAAGCGGAATGCGGGACAATGGAAGGTGTTGAAGGATCATTATTTTGCATCGGTGGATAAGGGGTTTGGGAAGTTTGGACGGGAGCGGTCGAAGATTAATGGGGAGATGGGGACGTGGCGTAAGCCATTGACGACGGTGATGGTGATGCAGGAGCAGCCGAAGCCTCGCATGACGTACATTTTGAATCGTGGTGAGTATTCTTCGCCCATTAAGGATGAGGTGATCAAGCCAGGGACACCTGCATCGTTAGGGAAGTTGAAGGCGGGTTTGCCGCAGAATCGACTGGGGTTGGCGAAGTGGCTGGTGGATAAGGATCATCCGTTGACATCGCGTGTGACGGTAAACCGTTACTGGATGATGTTTTTTGGGAACGGGATCGTGAAGTCGGTGGAGGATTTTGGATCGCAGGGTGAGTGGCCATCGCATCCGGAGTTGCTGGATTACCTGGCGGTGGATTTCGTGGAGAGCGGCTGGGATATCAAGCGGATGATTCGACAGTTGGTGACGAGTGCGACGTATCGTCAGAGTTCGAGGGTGAAGAGTAATGTGTTGGAGGCTGATCCGGAGAATCGTCTGTATGCGAGGGGGCCGCGTTTCAGGTTGCAAGGTGAGTTTATTCGGGATCAGGCACTAGCGTTGAGTGGATTGCTGGTGAAGAAGATTGGTGGTCCATCGACGAAGCCTTACCAGCCGCCGGGTTTGTGGAATGAGGTGTCGCTGTCCGGGAATGTTCGTTTCAGGCAGGATAAGGGTGAGGGGTTGTATCGTCGATCCATGTATATTTACTGGAAGCGATCGGCGCCGCATCCTGGGATGCGTATTTTTGATGCTCCGACGCGTGAGAAGTGTGTGATTCGTCGGCCACGTACGAATACACCGTTGCAGGCGTTGGTGACGTTGAATGATCCACAGTTTGTGGAGGCGTCCCGGCTGATGGCTCGGCGTGTGATTATTGAGGGTGGGAAGACGCCGGCGGAGCGGATTGCTTATGGGTATAAACTGGCGACGGCGAAGGCTCCGAGCAAGAAGGTCTTGGGGATTTTGCTTGCGATTTATCATGAGGAAGAGTCGGTATATCGGGCGGCTCCTGATAAGGCGAAGGCGTTTTTGTCTGTCGGGGATAAAAAACGAGATGAATCGATTCCGCCGCATGAGCATGCGGCGTATACGATCGTGATGAATTTGATATTGAATCTTGATGAGACACTTACCAAGGGATAAGGCGATGGATCCTGTAAAGGCCTATGAGCGAAATGTAACGCGACGACAGTTGTTGGCGAATTCTCAGCGATGGATCGGGGCGGCTGCGCTGGCGAATCTGTTGCGGCCGGGTTCGGTGGATGCCGCGACGGCGGGTGCGGAGCGTAATGCGATTGGCGGATTGACTTCCTTGCCGCATTATGCGCCGAAGGCGAAACGCGTGATTTATCTGTTTTTCTCGGGCGGGCCGAGTCATATTGATACGTTTGATTACAAGCCGGCGATGCGGAAGTTTCACGGGCAGGAGTTGCCGGGGTCGATTCGGATGGGGCAGCGGTTGACGGGGATGACGAGTGGGCAGAAGGCGTTTCCGTGTGTGGCGCCGATGTTCAAGTTTGCAAAGCATGGGAAGCATCAGACGTGGGTGAGCGAGATTTTGCCACACACGGCGGGGATCGTGGATGACATTGCGATTGTCAAGACGATTCATACGGAGGCAATTAATCACGACCCGGCGATTACGTACATCAACACGGGTGTTCAGGCTCCGGGCAAGCCCTGTATGGGCTCGTGGTTGAGTTATGGGCTGGGGAGTGAGAGTACGGATCTTCCGGCGTTTATTGTGATGATCTCAAAGGGGCGGGGATCGAGTCAGGCGTTGTATTCTCGGTTGTGGGGTAGTGGGTTTTTGCCGTCGAAGCATCAGGGTGTGCGGTTGCGTTCGGGGGCGAACCCGGTGTTGTTCCTGAAGAATCCGAAGGGTTTGGATACGACGACGCGTCGGCGGATGCTGGACGGGTTGGCGAAGATTAACCAGGAACACTTTAAGGATATTGGTGACCCGGAAACGCAGACGCGAATAGCGCAGTATGAGATGGCGTATAAGATGCAGACATCGGTGCCTGATCTGATGGATTTGTCGAAGGAGCCGGATTCGACGTTTGAGCTGTATGGTCCTGATTCACGCAAGCCGGGTACGTTTGCGGCGAATTGTATTTTGGCGAGGCGAATGGCTGAGCGCGGCGTGCGGTTTATGCAGTTGTATCATCGCGGTTGGGATCAGCATGGATCGTTGCCCAAGCAGATTCGCGGCCAGTGCAAGGACGTGGACCAGCCTGCGGCGGCTTTGATCAAGGACTTGAAACAGCGTGGGATGTTTGAGGACACGCTGGTGGTTTGCGGTGGTGAGTTTGGTCGGACGATTTATTCACAGGGCAAGTTGACGAAGACGAATCACGGGCGTGATCATCATGGTCGTTGTTTTTCGACGTGGCTGGCGGGCGGCGGGGTGAAGGGCGGGATCGAGTACGGTGTGACGGATGATTACTCCTACAACATTCTGAAGGATCCGGTGCATATTCGTGATTTGAATGCGACGATCCTGCATACGCTTGGGATTGATCATGAGAAGTTGAGTTTCAGGTTCCAGGGACTGGACCAGAGGTTGACGGGGGTTGAGGAGCAGAAGGTGGTGAAGGAGATATTGGCTTAGGGGGCGTGTATTCGAAGTTGTTTATTTTTTTAGCGAGCTCCGCTCTGTCTTGAGGGGATATTTCGGATTCATAGATTTCGAGCGTTTCCAAATTTGGTATTTGGAGAAGGGAGTCGACAATGTCGTGGTCGATTTTCATGTGTGAAAGCATCAAAGACGACAATGTCTTGAACTTGGAAAGTGATTTAATGGTACTAAGGCCCACTTTTGTTTGATACAGATATAGGCGTTCAACTGAGTTATTTTCAGGGAGATCGGCGAACGCGGCATCGGTTATCGGGGAATTCCGGATTCTGATGATTGCGATGTTTGGGAGGCTCAATAACTGGCGCGCGTGGACATCGGAGATTTTGGTATCTTTCAACAAGACGAAAGTGGCTGTCTCCAGTTGGCTCGGGTTGATTCGTACGTCTGAGGCGATTGTGGCGCCGACAATTAAGATATGTCTGCCATAAAAACTGCTGGCCTCTTTCTGCCAAAGTGCGTCGTTCACCTGTCCATCAAGAGAGAATGCGAAGCCTTTGGGCGTCATTGGGCGTGTAATACTGATAATGATAAAGGCAATGATGCCGAGTAGGAAGATCATCGTCAGGCGAGAAAATAAGCCGTTGTGATTCTTTGGTTTGCTCATGGCGGAGGCGCTCAGAGGGTATCAGGTAATGAGCGGGGTGTTGCATATTGTAGAGATGTGTCGAGAGCAAGGCACTCAAGATGCGCTGCTTTGGTCAGACAGGAGATTCGTCAAGCGGGAGGTGGATTGAGGGGGGTATTGATGGTTCGGGGCTGGTGGTCGAACGGGGGGGTAGAGCTTAATTGAGTTGGTCGAGGAGGGATTGGGTTGCGGTGAGTTCGAGGTGGAGGCCTTGTGCGAGGTCGAGGGACTGGTTGGGGAGGACTTCCCAGGTGTAGGTTTCGATTTCGAGGTGGGGGGCGTAAGGGAGGGAGGCGATGGCGGCGAGGGCTTTTTTAAGTTCGTTTCGTGTGGTTTGGAGGGAGCCGATGCTGTCTGCGTTGACGGGGACATGATAGTGGATGCGTGTGAGGGAGGCGTTTTGGAATTGAGCGGGGGTGTTGAGGAGATCGGCGGTGAGGTCGGGCGTGTTGATGATTTGTCCATCGGGGAGTTGGGCGAAGGTCTGGTGAAGGTAGCGCGTGTCGACGTAATCGTGGAGGGCGGCGGTGTGTGGAGCGCCGGGGGCAATGTTCGTGGTCTGGATGGCACAGCTGATCTGAACCTTGTTGATACGGATGTCGGCGGCGGAGAGTTGGTCGAGCGCCCATTGGGGGTCTTCAAACTCGACGGCCTGATGGCAAACATCGTAGCATAGACCAAGATGGCGCTTTGCGATGTCAAGGAGTTCTGATTGTTCGGCGGCCTGGTAGAGTTGGGAAAAGAAGTCGACGGCTTCAGGCGTTGTTTCGACGAGACAAAAGGGTTCGGGTTCGATGGCTAGGCGTATGAGTCGGTTTTGGGTTTCGTGGATATGGCGGAGGTGTTTGGCGACCGTGAGAAGGTTCTGGATGGCATGTTGTTGGAATTCGTGAGAGTAGTCGCATTGTTTGAATCCGAGGGGGAGGGTGGAGATGGAGCCTTCGGTGTTTTCGGGTAGCAGGTGGGCGAGGATGTCGGCGCAGTCCTGAGTGTATTGAGCTCGGTCGGGCGAAGCCCAGTCGGGGAGGTAGACATCCTGCTTGACGACGTTCTTGTGGAAGTCGCCATAGGGAAAGGCGTTAAGCGTGTAGCAGGTGAGATTACGTGACTGGAGTGCGCGGGCGAGGTTGGTTGGGCCTTGCGGGTCGGAGAGGATTTCGGTGGCGACGTTGTGGGCGAACCAGAGGCCTACGGCGAGGGGCGTGCCAGGGGATAGATCGCGAACTTTGACGGCGTACTGGTCAAGGCCATCCAGGATTTGCTGGACCGAGCGGCCGGGGTGGACGTTGGTGCAGTAACAGAGGGGTAGATTGGAGATGGTCATGGGGAAGCTCGAAAGATGTGCATCGATGTTGGACCGGGGTGCGGCGAAAGGTATGCGTTTAAGATTTCGCGGCGGATTTTGGACGGAATGCCTTGATATGTTGTTCGTCTGTTTCGATGTAAGGGCCGCCAATGAGGTCGATGCAGTAGGGGATTGCAGGGAAGACAGCGTCGAGGCATTCGGCGATGGCTTTGGGTTTACCGGGCAGGTTGAGGATCAGTGACCGGCCTCGGATGGCGGCGGTTTGTCTGGAAAGGATTGCGGTTGGGACATTCTGGAGGGAGGTGGATCGCATCAGTTCGCCAAAGCCGGGGAGTAATTTTTCCGCGGCGGCTTCGGTTGCTTCCGGTGTTACATCGCGTGGGGCCGGGCCTGTGCCGCCGGTGGTGATGACGAGTGAGCAGACATCGACATCGCAGAGGTGCTCCAGGTTCTGCCGGATGAGTGAAAGATCATCGGGGATGATGTGGGCGATGGGTTCGAATTCGGTTTTGAGGACGCGTTTGAGATAGTCGAAGACTGCCGGGCCACCGAGGTCTTCATATTCGCCCTTTGAGGCGCGGTCGGAGACGGTGAGAATTCCAATACGTATGGGATGGTGGTGTGTCATTTTTCTACTCGCATGGGACAAAGTTGATGGGATATGGTAGGGGGGTGGAGGGTAGGAGTGGAGAGCGAATGGAGTTGGGATCAACGGGTTGGGGGTATAGGTTTGGCCATGATGATGGATTTGTAATTGGTGACGTCCCAGTCGGCGTCGCCTACTTTGGTGTAGCCTCGTTTGGCGTAGTAGTTGATGAGGTGGTGCGCGTTTTCGGCTGTGTCGAGGGCGAGTGTTTCGAAATTGAGAGTCTGGGCGTGTTTTTCGATGTGTGTAAGGAGGCGGGAACCGAGTCCTTGACTCTGGTAGTCGGGATGTACTGCGAACTGGGTGAATGAGGTGACGTGTGGCAGGTCGTAGTATTGGCAGCCGCGGGTGCTTTCTGGGGGGACGAGTGTGATGGTGGCGATGATGCGGTTGTTGTGTGTGGCGACGAAGGGGATGCCGGAGTGGAGGCGTTTATGGGTGATCTCATCGGGCTGGTGAGTGGCATAGTACTTGAAGCCCTGTTCGGCGAGTGGTTTGTAGGCGGTGTGGAGGAGGGATGTGATATGTGGAATGGAGTCATCGGGCGAAAGTTTTCGTATGACGGAGTGTATCTGGTTGTTCATATGGGGGATTGTATGGCGGGCAATGGATGTCGGTGCGTGGTCCCTCAACGGTGAACAATTGGGAGATTTGGGGTATTTGGGCGGGTATGAATGGTGGGAGCTCCCAGAATATGAGGAAAATGTTACATGCAGGTTGTTTTCCGGTTTTCAGGCTGATGTAAATTGTGTACAATTAGTGTAACAACGCACCTAGAGGGATGCCTGAGGGGATAGGGCATGGTGAGAGAGATCAGGGAGAAAGATCAGGGAGAAGGGAATGTGTCTTAACGTAGTTTCAAGACATGATTTTGTATCAGACTATTGCACGGATGAGGAGTGTGGACGCTTATGTCTATCACCAGAGTACGTCGTCGAATGAGTACAATGTCATTGCGCGATCACTTTTCGGATCGTGAAAGAGGTTTAGAGAAACTGTTGTGGGGGGCAGCTCAGACGACGGTGGAGGCCCTTGAGCCTCGGTTGTTGATGAGCGGCGATTCGCTGATTATGACGGAATTTCTGTCGGCGAACGATTCGACGATTGATGATGAGGATGGGGATTCGTCGGATTATATTGAGGTCCATAATCCGACATCCAATACGATCAATCTCGACGGATGGCATCTGACGGATAATTCAACGAATCTGGATAAGTGGTCTTTTCCGGATATGGATCTTGGGGCGGGCGAGTATCTTGTTGTATTTGCCTCGAACAAGGATCGGGACCGTGCGGGTGAGGAGTTGCATACAAATTTTCGATTGGGGAGTTCGGGTGAGTATCTTGCGTTGACGCATGATGAACCGGATGAGATCAATCCGTTCCTGCTGGTACCGACGGTGGTGCAGGAGTTTTCGCCGAGCTTTCCGCCTCAGTTGACGGACGTATCGTACGGGGTACCGACGGAGACGACGGAGACGGTTTTTGTTGAGGTTGGGGATGCGGCGGATGTGCTTGTGCCGACGAACGGCAATCTGGAACTGGACTGGACGGAGAATGGTTTTGTGCCGGGGGCGGGTTGGCAGAATCTGCCAACGGGTATTGGTTTTGAGGAAGAGACCGGGCCGGTCGGGGGCGTAATTGCAGATTCGATAAGTGACTGGTCCACGACAGGTACGCAGGGGGAAAATGGTTGGTCATACGGTTTATTCAATGCGACAACCGATGATAACGGCATATTTGAATCGGATGAGTTTAGTGCATTCGACCCCAGTGTTTACAACAACTTTTTCTGGTTATTCCAGCAAAGTGGTACTTCTTCACGCATCTTGATTCGGGATGAGGCAGTGCTTGCCTCGGATAACGTGGGCGGGGATGAACTGTGGGCGGTCAAACGGTGGGAAAGTGATTTTTCGGGAACTGCATCGGTGGTGATGAGTTTGGCCAAGAGTCAAACGGGTGGTGATGGGGTAACGGGTAGGATCTATCACAACGGAGTGGAGATCTTATCCGAGACGATTGGCGGGACGGATACGACGGGTGTTGAAGTCCCGGTATTGATCGAGAATTTGCAGGTTGGCGACACGGTTGATCTTGTGTTTCTAACGCAGGGGATTTCCGGTAATTCGGATGTTTTGGATGGATCGCTTATCTCGGCGGAGATTGTGGCGGGCACGGTGGTGGCTCCGGAGAAGATTGCGGATTCTGTAGAGGATTGGTCGGACGCGGGCATTCAGGGTGAGAACAATTGGACATACGGGTATTACGACAGAACGGCGGATGGGAATAGCACGTATGCTGCGGATGAGTTTCAGGCTTTTCCGCGCGACGGCGGTGGGCATAGCAATCAGGATTTCTGGGATGGGAATCAGTATGACTGGTTCAACGGAAATCCTCCGTGGACCATGATTGGGCGAGAGGGGATTCATCCGAATGGTGTAAACAATGCGGTGGAGCATTGGGCGATTCGTCGGTATGAATCGGAAGTTTCGGGTACGCTGGATGTGGAGTTTCATCTTAGGAAGGCCAACAGTGCGGGCAGTGGTGTGACAGGGAAGGTGTTCCATAATGGCGTAGAGGTATTTACGCGTGTGGTGGGCGGTGGAGATACCGTTGGGTTTACGGAAGAGATTTCCATTGAGGGTGTGGTGGCGGGCGATTTTATTGACTTTGTGCAGACGCCCATCGGGATTGGGGGCAATACATCGGACGGCAGTGACGGTTCTGCGATGGCGGCCAAGGTGTTTGCATTTCCGAAGCTCGGTCCGTCCATTGCGAGCGATATTTCCAGTGAGATGCACGAGGTGGGATCATCGGCGTATCTCCGTTTGCCGTTTGATGTGGCTGATCCGAGCAGTCTGGACACGTTGAATCTGCAGATGCAATATGATGCGGGGTTTGCGGCTTTCTTGAATGGCGTTGCGATCCTGAACGTGAATGCGCCGGGAGAGGACGATTTGTCGTTTGATTCGACGGCGACGACGGAGCGATCGAACTCGGCGGCGACCACGTTTGCGAATTTCAATATATCGGAGTGGTTGGGATTGTTGCAGGCGGGGACGAATGTGCTCGCTATTCAGGGGTTGAATTCAAGTGCGAGTGACAGTGATTTTTTGATTACGCCTCGTTTGGTGGGAGCGGAGTTGACGGTTGATTTGAATGCGGCTCGGTATTTCACCTTGCCGACGCCGGGTGAGCAGAACGGAGCGGGGACGACGTCGTTGGGCCCGATTGTTGCGAATAATGCGCACTCACCTCAGGAGCCCTTGGAGAATGAGAACCTGGTTGTGACGGCACAGGTGGTGGAGACGTTTAATCCGCTTGAATCGGTGAAGATGTTCTATCGCGTTCACTTCGGAGCGGAAGTTGAAGTGGACATGGTGGATGACGGGACCGGGTCGGATGCGGTGGCCGGCGATGGGATTTATACGGGAGTGATTCCTTCGAGTGCTTATTCGACCGGGCAGATGGTGCGGTGGCGATTTGTGACGCGTGATGACCAGAGTAACACGATGAGCCTTCCGTTGTTTGAATCGACTTTGGATTCAGAGCGTTACTTCGGAACGATCGTGGCTGATCCGTCGATTGATTCAGATTTGCCGGTGTTTCATACGTTCGTGAACGGGTCAAGCCTCTCGATCGTGAACAATGACGCGGGTGTCCGTGGGGCGATTTATTACGATGGGGAGCTTTATGACAATGTCCAGATCGATCTTCACGGGCAATCCACGCGAGGATTCCCGAAGAAGAGTTTTGATGTTGACTTTACGAAGGATCACCGATTCAGGCTGAACGATGATATTCCGCGGATGAAGGATTTTAATCTCCTGTCGAATTACGCGGATAAGGCGAAGTTACGCAATACGTTGAGTTATGAGGCGTATCGCCTGGCGGGTTCGGATTATCATCTTGCATTTCCGGTTCGTATTCAAAGCAATGGGCAGTTCCATGCGGTTTATGACTTTGTGGAGGATGGTGATGATCGCTGGCTGGAGCGTATGGGGCGTGACCCGGAAGGCGCGTTGTACAAGATGTATAACACGTTTAACGGTACGGGTGAGAAGAAGACGCGGAAGGAGGAAGGGCAGCAGGATCTCCTGGATTTCCAGGCGGGTTTGAATCAGTCCGGACAGGCGTTGACCAACTTTGTGTATGACAATGTGAACCTTCCTGCGATGGCGACGTATCTTGCAGGGTTTGCGTACACCTCGGGACGGGATTGCTGTCACAAGAATTATTATGCCTATCGGGATACGAATGGGACGGGTGAGTGGTGGTTCATGCCGTGGGATGTGGATTTGTCGATGGGACGAAACTGGGGTGGGTTTGGATTGGGGTATCACGATTACACGATTTATGCGGACAACCCGTTATTTACGGGGGGCAATAACGCGTTGATTTCGCGTCTTTATAATAATGTGACCGGATTCCGTGAGATGTATTTACGTCGGGTAAGGACGCTGGCCGAGGAGTTGTACGGAATGCCGGGTCAGCCTTATCAGGATCGTCTGCTTGAGGGAATTGTTGACGGTTATGTGGCGCAGATGTCAGGCGATGCCGAGGCGGATCACGCCAAGTGGGGTCAGGTTTCAAGTGGTCGCGAACAGCAGCCGTTTGAGACGTGGGATGAGGCGGTCAATAAGCTGAAGAACCTTTATCTGGAGCCGCGTCGCCAGTTCTTCTTTGGTGAGAGTGGGGAAGCGGGCGAGACGCTGATTTCGGGTGATGTGGGCGTGAATGACGCGAAGTATCTTGTGCCGACCAACAATTCAGTGGACGGGGTATGGATGAATGAGGGTTTCGATGACAGCGGTTGGAGCGACGGTACGTATGGATTCGGATATGAGACAAGTGGATCGAATTATCGATCGTTGATTACGACGGATGTTGAGGCGGAGATGTCCGGGCAACAATCCTCGCTGTATTCACGTATCGAGTTTGACGTGACGGATCCCGGGGCGTTGACGCACCTGACTTTGAAGATGAAGTATGATGATGGATTTGTGGCTTACATCAACGGCGTGAATGTCGCGCAGTCGTCGAACGTGACCAGTACCAATTTCAACTCAACAGCGGGAAATCGGTCCGATACATTGGCGGTGGCGTTTGAGAGTCATCCGATTACCTTGGCAGATCATCCCGGGTTGCTGAATGCCGGAACGAATGTGCTTGCGATTCATGGCTTGAATCAAGCGACGGGCAGTTCAGATTTCTTGCTTGTGCCTCAACTGGTGACAGGGTTGGATGTGCAGGCGGTTGCAGATTTGCCGCCCGCGCAGCCGGATGACGTGGTGATTGAATTTGGCGCGATTGAGTTTAATCCGGCGAGTGGCAATCAGGATGAGGAATATATTGAGCTTGTTAATAACAATAGTATTGCGGTGGATATTTCAGGGTGGACGCTGGAAGGCGGCGTAGAATTTGAATTCGTTTCAGGGACGGTGATCCCGGCGGGCGGGACGTTGTATGTATCGCCTGATGTGAATGCGTTTCGTGCGAGGGGTTCGGGACCGTCGGGCGGGCAGGGGTTGTTTGTGCAGGGTGGGTATGATGGACACTTGTCCAACTTTGGCGAGCAACTGGTGCTGATGAACAAGAACGGGTTGCAGTCGAATGAGACGACGTATGTGGGTGATCCGAGCGATCCACAGGAGCATTTACGAATTACAGAGATCAATTATGATCCCGCTGAGCCGACGGCTGAAGAGTTGCTGGTAAATCCGGGTTTTGGCAATGGTGATTTTGAATTTATTGAATTCATGAATACTTCGGGGGCGGAGCTGGCGTTGGATGATGTGAAGTTTACGGTGGGGATTGGTTTTGATTTTGAGGTTGGAACAACGCTGGCGGCGGGAGAGCGTGCGGTGTTGGCGAAGAATTTGCCGGCGTTTGAGGCGCGGTATGGGACGGATGTGAATGTATTGGGAACTTATACGGGCAGTCTGGACAACGGAGGTGAGGTGTTGAAACTTGAGGATGCATCAAACTCGACCATTCAGGAGTTTGAGTATGACAACAACAATGGGTGGCCCGGACGCGCGAACGGTACGGGGTCGTCGCTGGAAGTGATTGATACGTCGGGTGATTATGATTCTTCGAGTAATTATCGATCATCGAGCGAGTATAACGGGACGCCGGGCACGGCGGGATTTGGGCCGCGCAATGACGTGGTGGTGAATGAGGTCTTGGCTCATACGGATCTCCCGCTGGTGGACTTTATTGAGTTGTTCAATACGACGGGCGAGGCGATTGACATTTCGGGTTGGGTGTTGAGTGATTCAAATAATCAGTTTGATAAGTTTGTGATACCAAACGGGACGGTGATAGCGGCTGGTGGTTACCTGACGTTTGACGAAAGCGATTTTAACTCAGGTTTATCGAACGTAGACTTTGCGTTGAATTCGGCGGAAGGTGATGACGTCTGGTTGTTAGAGACGGATGCGCAGGGTGATTTTACGTTTTTCGTGGATCACGCGGAGTTTGGGGCGACAAATAATGGGGAGTCGGTGGGGCGATTCCCGAACGGATCGGGCGATCTGGTTCCGTTGCAGTTTCTGACGGAGAATGCCGAGAATGCACCGCCTCGCGTCGGGCCGATTGTGATATCGGAGATTCTCTATGATCCGTTTGAGCCGACGTCGGGTGAGTTGTTGATTGATCCGAATCTGGACGCGGATGATTTTGAGTATGTTGAGATATACAACCCGACGGGCGCGACGGTGTCACTGGATGAGTGGCAGTTGGATGATGGAGTGGACTTTACATTTGATGCTCTTGAGTCGGATACGAATTTGGCACCGGGCGAGGCTGTGGTGGTGGTGACGTTTGATCCGAATGATGTAGAGAATGCTGACAGATTAAACGCTTTCCGAAGTCGATATGGGATTGACGGGTCGGTGAGACTATTCGGCGGCTGGTCGGGTCGGTTGAATAATGCGGGTGAGTCGGTTGATTTGCGGGATACGGATACGCCTGATGTGGGGCCGCCGCCCATTACGCCGGCTCCGTTGGAAGATCGGGTCGATTATGACGATTTGGCTCCGTGGCCTGTGATCGCGGATGGTTCGGGCGATTCGATTCATCGGGTTTCAGCGACAGGTTTTGGGTCAGATCCATTGAACTGGACCGGCGGTCTACCGACGCCGGGTTCGGTGAATTTTGTGGTGGGTGAGAATGTGGATGTGCATCTGGTTCCGAGATTGACGCCGACGACGGTGAGTGAGTCTTTGACGTTGCCGGTGACGGATCATCCAGATGGATTAGGTGGATTTTTTGGTCGGGAAGGAACGCCGATCGTGTTGGAGGTTTGGGTGTCGTCAGCGGAAGTCGCGGAGGCAGTTGAGTCGGGATCGATTACGGTGCATTTTGATGCCGCGTATGGTGTGCCAACATTGGTGGATCATGGTGATGTGTTTAATGAGCCGGGGACGACGTTTGACTCGATTAACCTGAATGGCGCCAATTCGACCGTGGTGTTTGGCGGCGAGTCAAGCATCTCGGATGCGGGCAATGGCGGATTTGCGTTGCTTGGTCGTGTGACGATGATGACCAACGCGGATATCGATCTTGGGACGGGTGATTTTGGCCCTTACGATCTCAGCGTTGGTTTATCGGCAGGGTCGGCGTCATTCGTGTTGGAGAACAGTGGTAACGCGACAATTGATGCGCAGCCGGTCTCTGAGGTCGAAGTGCGTTCGATGATTTATGACGCGGACAATAATGGGGTTGTGAATTTTGCGGAGCTTGGATTCTTCCTACCGGCGATTGGCGGGACCGTGGGTGGATCGCAGCCGCCGTTTACGAACTGGGCGGATTTGAATAATGACGGTTCTGTCGATGAGGACGATCAGGATCTGTTGTTGAATGCGTTTGGCAAGGGGATTACGGATCCGACGATTGTGATTCCCGCGAATGCACGGAGTGAAGGTGGTTTTGGTGGAGGGGGCGGCGTCGATTTGCTTCTTTTGACAGATGGAGAAAGCGAGGATGATGAAGCCGAGGGCGAAGATGGTAGTGCGGCCCTGGAATTTGCGGGTGGATCAACCGAAGGTGTGAATCTGTTGGAGGTTGCGGGTGGCGTGGAGCTTTGAGGGTAATGAGATTAGCGGCGGTTACTCTATGACGGTTCGCGTTTCTTCTTATTACCATCTGGGGAATTGGTCTTGCAGGGCGCGGTAGGGGATGGGGCATTATGGGGCCAATGGATTTGGAGTTGGTTGAGATGGACAACGACCCCGTTTTTGCGGGCAGTGGAATTTGTGCGGAATGGGGAAGGGAGAGGGTTTGTATGTCGGATACAATCGTGATGTAGATATGGCGGGTCAATGAGGAAATAAAAATGATGAAGATTGGTGTTTTCGTTTTGTCCACGATATTTGGTCTGGGGTCGTTATGTTTGGGCGCGGAGGATAGGCCGAATATTCTTGTGTTCCTGGTGGATGACATGGGGCTGATGGATAGTTCAGTGCCTTTTTTAACCGATGGGAATGGTAAGGCGGAGGTTCATCCGTTGAACAAGTTGTACCGAACGCCAAGCATGGATCGGCTGGCGAAGCAGGGGATTCGGTTTAGTCAGTTTTATGCGATGAGTGTCTGTTCGCCGACGCGTGTGAGTTTGATGACGGGGCAGACGTCTGCACGTCATCGTACCACGGCGTGGATTAAGCCGGAGTCGAATAATGCCGGACCTTTCGGCGCACAGGACTGGCAGTGGAAGGGTGTCACGAAGAAGCACGTGATGTTGCCAGCGTTGCTTCGTGCGGCGGGGTATCGGACGATTCATTGCGGCAAGGCGCATTTTGGGCCCAACAAGTCGTTTGGAGAAGAGCCGCTGAATTTTGGTTTTGATGTGAATATTGCGGGCTGTGCCTTTGGGGCGCCGGGGAGTTATTACGGGAAGGAGAATTTTGGTCATGGGAAGAAGCGTCGAGTGAACCGGGCCGTGCCGGGATTGAAGAAGTATCACGGTAAGGACATTCATCTGACGGAGGCGTTGACTCTGGAGATGAATGCGGCGATCAGTGACGCGGTGAAGACGAAGAAGCCATTTTTCGCATATATGTCGCATTATGCGGTGCATACTCCGTTTCAGGCTGATCCGAGATTTATGAAGAATTATGGCAAACAGAAAAGGCGGACGGCGGTATTTGCATCGATGATTGAAGGGATGGATAAGTCATTGGGGGATATTCTGGATCATCTTGAGAAGTTGGGTGTGGCGGAGAACACGCTGGTGTTTTTCCTGGGGGACAACGGGACGGATGCTCCGCTGGGACCGACTCACGCGGTGGCGTGTGCAGCGCCGTTGCGTGGTAAGAAGGGGACGCATTATGAGGGAGGGATGCGCGTGCCGTTTATTGCGGCGTGGGCGAAGCCGAAGGCCGGCCATGCGGGGCAGGGGCGATTGCCGATCAAGCGGGGGGCGATCGTGGATGATATGGGTGTGGTTTATGATTTATTTCCGACGATTCTGGCGGCGGCGGGATTGGAGTGGGAGGCGGATAAGGACGGGCCGATTATCGATGGCGTTGATCTGCGAAAGGCCTTGCAAGGTAATGGCAACGGGCTAACGGATCGGGAGTTTCTGATGCATTTTCCGCATGCGCATCGGACATCATATTTCACCGTGTATCGGAAGGGAGATTGGAAGATCGTGTATCACTACCGTAGGGCGAAGAAGGATAAGTGGAAGCGGTATGAGTTATTCAATCTGGCGAAGGATCGGGATGAATCGGATAATCTGGCACAGTCGAATCGGAGTAAGTTGCGTGAGATGATGAAGGGAATGATGGGTGCGTTGGAGAGGACGGGGGCGCAGTATCCGTTGGCGGATGATAAGAAGCGGAGATTGAGGCCTGTGATGCCGAAGTGATTTTCCTGTGAGGGTGGTTTTTATTTGAAATAGCGTGCGTGGCCATTTTCGAGTTGTTGGAGACGTTTGGTTTTCTGGTGTTGGATTTGGCGTTTCTTCTTCTCAGGGTCGAAGCGGTCGTCTTTCTTCGGAATGGCGGCGCCGGTTTCCTTGAGCCAAACATCGAGTTTGGATTTCAGTTTGGCGGCGATTTTGGGATAGGCTTTTGCCTGGTCGGACTTTTCGCCGATGTCGGTCTTTAAATCGTAGAGTTCGTTTCTGCCGTCCTCGTAGTAGTGGATGAGTTTCCAGTTTCCTGATCGGATGATGGCGGAGGGTTCTCCGCCCTGATTTCCGTAATGGGGATAGTGCCAGAAAAGGTCGCGTTTGGGGATGGACTTGCCTTTGAGGATGGGGAGAAGTGAAACGCCATCGATGTGTTGTTGGGGTTTGAGGGGAATTCCCGCGAGCTGAAGGATGGTGGGGTAAAAGTCGGTGCCGGTGACCGGGACGTCGGAGACGGATTTGGGTTTGGTGATGCCGGGTGCGGAGATGTAGTAGGGTTCGCGTATGCCGCCTTCCCATTGTCGTCCTTTGCCGCCGCGCAAGGGGAGGTTGGATGTGGCGTAGGCGTCGCCTGAGGAGACACCTCCGTTGTCAGAGGTGAAGATAATGACGGTATTTTTTGCGAGTCCCAGTTCGTGGAGCTTTTGGGTGACTATGCCCACGGCGTTATCGAGCGTTTCCATCATGCCGGCGTAGACGGGATTGTCCTGAACCTGGCGCACGGGCATGGTGCGGTCGAAAATGAATCTTGATTTTGCCAGGCCGCGGCCTCTTGCTTTCTTGGTGTATTTGTCGCGGAGTTGGTTGGTGGTCTGGATGGGAGCGTGTACGGCGTAGAAGGAGAGGAATGCGAAGAACTTCTGATTTTTGTGTTTTTCGATGAATTGCGTGGTTTCAGCGGCTAGGCGCAGGGTAAGTGATTCACCTTTTGGTCCGTCTTTGAGTTTGGGGTTTTTGTAGGGTGAGAAGAAACCGCCGGGGGGAGATCCGCGATGGTGGCCGCCTTTGTTGATGTCAAAGCCGTGGTCTTCGGGGAATGAGCCTTTGCCGCCGAGGTGCCATTTACCGGCGAAGAAGGTTTTATAACCGGCTTTTTTCATGGCTTCTGCGAGTGAGGTGTCCTTATGGGGAAGTGAGGCGCGGTTTTCGGCGGGTAGGACGCGGTCGTTTCGTCGCCAGTTTTTTCCGGTGGCGGCGCCGATCCAGTCGGTGATGCCGATTCGTGCGGGGTATTTGCCCAGCATGATGCTGGCGCGGGAGGGGCTACAGACCTGGCAGGTTGCGTAGCCATTGGTGAATCGCATGCCGGAGGCGGCGAGTTTGTCGATATTGGGGGTTTCGTAGAACGTGCTGCCTTCGATGCCGATGTCCTTCTGGCCGAGGTCGTCGACGAGGATGAAGACGAAATTGAGAGGTTTGGATTGGGTAGACTGGTCGGCTGCGGCAAAGGGTGGGGAAAGGGATATAGCGAGGAAACAGGTGATCCAAATGGTCATGCGTGCGGTCATAATTATTCCTTTAGGAAGTAGGAAGCGTTGGTTTTCGCTGTGCCGACCGTGAAATTGGCGATTCATAATATACCAATTGGGGGGAGCCTTGTGGAGTGTGAGGTTTTGGGCGAGAGGTGACGGTCGACGGGCGTATTGGGGCGGAATGTTACAGTGGTGTGACCATAATACAACCTAATTTGCCGTATTTATATTAGAATAAGGAATGATCGAGTTGTGTGAGGTTATTGAGACGGCCTATCTGGTTCATTTAGAAGGAAATTGGAAATGCGAAGTATTTTGAGGCCCCAATGGCTTATGGTTCTGGGTTTGGTGGGGATGGGGTCGGTTTTTTTTCCGTCAAATCCATCGTGGGGCGCTGGGGATGCGAAGGTTGAAACCGAACAGGTGGATGCGAGCGTCAAGGCGGCGTTTGAGACGGCGATGGTGGACGCGAGGAAGTCGAGGGGGAAGGGGGATGATGTTGATCTGGCAAAATTGATGTTCAAGGCGGCGGAAGATTGGGCTGCTAAAGGGAAGGTGGGGAATGTAAAGTATTTGTGTCACGGTGTTTACGAATTAGCGGGGAGTGTGGATGCCGGAGTTGCGACGGCGGTGGAGGCGATGGAGCTTATGGCGCGGATGAGTGAGAAGGACAAGGGGGAGGCGTTCAGGCGTCGGTTTGGATTGTTGATGAGGCAGTTTCGTGCGGTGGATGCCGAGGGGCGCGGTAAGGCTGGGGAAGCTTTGTATGAAGGGGGGCGGAATGCTGTGGGGGCGTTGTCGACTGAGGGGCGATTTGTGGACGCCAGGAAGGTTTGTGTGCAGTTGCAGGCGGTGATTCGCCGGGCGTATGCGGATGGGGATGGTGAAGTTAAACGGATGTTGCTGCGTGTGAATCACCAGATGCGGGTGAAAAACCAGATTGGGTTGTTGAAACGCCGGATTGCGGCGGGTGTGAAGCGGGGGGAGAATGCGGCGAAGGTGGCGGAGCTGTATATCGGTGAGTTGGGGATGGAGAAAAAGGCATCGGCGTATGGGGCGTTCAT
>JANQQT010000191.1 GCA_028284925.1 Phycisphaeraceae bacterium
CCTGGAATAACAACTCCGACTTCCGCGACCTTCTCCTCTCCGACAACGTCTACCTCAACAGCCGTCTCGCTTCCTTCTACAACGTCAAACTACCTCCCAACACACCTTTCAAAAAGACCTCCCTTAAGTCACAACAACACTCCGGCATCCTCACCCATCCGCTCCTTATGGCCGGCTTCGCGTACAACCAAACCAGCTCACCCATCCACCGCGGTGTTTTCATCTCCCGCTCACTCCTCGGTCGACGCCTACGCCCCCCACCCATCGCCGTAACACCTACGCCCCAAGACCTCCATCCCAACCTCACCACGAGACAGCGCATCGCCAAACAAACCAGCCCAAAATCATGCGCCTCCTGCCATGACATGATCAACCCCCTCGGCTTCGCCCTCGAAAACTACGACGCCGCTGGCCGATTCCGAACCACCGAACGCGGAAAACCACTCGACACCCAAGGCCATTACCAAACCCTCGCCGGTGATGTGGTACAATTCAAATCGGCCCCACAGCTTGGCAAATTCCTCGCCAGCAGCATCGAAGCACAGGATGCATTCATCGAACGACTTTTCCAGCACATGATCAAACAACCCATACTCGCCTATGGCCTCAACACCCCCCAAAACCTCCACAAATCATTCGCGCAAAACAAATTCAGCATCAAACACCTGATCGTCGAGATAACAAAAACCGCTGCAACCACCAGAAGAAAATCACGCACAGGAAAATCAAAATGACCACGCCACTCATCAAATCAACGAATCCCACCGACCGCCGACGCTTCATGCAGGATCTCGGCCTCTCCGCAGCAGCCCTCCCCTTCCTCGCAAACCTCCCAAGCCTTGGCTTCGCCAACACCAAAGCACCACGCAAACAACGCATCGTCGTCATCTTCTCCCCCAACGGCGTCGTCCCCAACACCTTCTGGCCCGATCAGCAAGGCAATAAATTCACACTTAAGGAGTCACTCAAACCCCTCGAACCCTATAGGAAAAAAACGCTCATCCTCAAAGGCGTCTGCGACAAGATCAGAGGTGACGGCGACTCACACATGCGCGGCATCGGTTGCCTGCTTACCGGCATCGAACTCTTCCCCGGCAACATCCAAGGCGGCTCTCATACGCCAGCCGGTTGGGCCAAGGGACATTCCGTCGACCAGGAAATTAAACGCTTCCTCCAGAAGAACCCCCAGACCCGAACCCGCTTCGGCTCCCTCGAATTTGGCGTCATGGTTCCCGACCGCGCTGACACATGGACACGCATGGTCTACGCCGGCCCGAACAAGCCCATCGCGCCGATCGATGACCCCTACCAGATGTTCAAAAAGATGTACGGCAAGCTCAAAGACGAAGCCGCACTCAAATCCGTCCTCGATGATGTCCGCAGCGACCTCAAGAAACTACAGTCCAAACTCTCCAAGGATGATCAGAAACTCCTCAAGGAACACGAGGCCTTCGTTGCCGAAATGCAAAAGCAACTCCACGAAAACTTCGGCTCCGCCAAACCGCACGCCATCCCCACACTCGCACCCGATATTCAGGAAATCAATGACAACATCCCCCAAATCTCCAAAATGCAGATCGACCTGATGGTCAACGGCTTTGTCAATGACTTCACGCGCGTCGCCACACTCCAATACACCAACTCTGTCGGCCAGGCGCGTATGAAGTGGCTCGGCATCAACGATTCACATCACGGCCTATCCCACAAACCCGACAAGGACAAAGCCTCTCAGGACAAACTCACCAAGATCAACAAGTGGTTCTGCACACAGGTTGCATACCTCGCCAGACGCCTCCAGGAAACTCCCGAACCCGGCGGCCCCGGTTCTCTCCTCGACAACACCACCATCATCTGGACCAACGAACTAGGCAAGGGCAATTCGCACACACTCAACGACATTCCCTTCGTCCTCGTCGGCAACGGACTAAACTTCAAAATGGGACGTTCCATCCATTACCGACGCCAACCCCACAATCGCCTTCTCGTCTCCCTCGCCAACGCATTCGGCCACAAAATCAAATCCTTCGGCAACCCCAACTACGCGTCAGGTGGCGCCCTACCACAACTCACCTGATACCAACCCCATCTCGCCCCATTCAACGGTAAAATACCTTCGATACACCCTATCGGAGCAACCCATGCTGCGTCTACTCCTCACACTCACCCTCCTCCTGACTCTCTCTTCCAACTCTCCCGCCCAATCCCTCTCTCCCAAATCCAATGGCCTCCCCGTGGTCCCGCCCGGCTTCATCGTCGAAGTCGCCGCCAAAGACCCCCTCATCAGAAACCCCACCGTCATGACATTCGACCCCCGCGGCCGCCTCCTCGTCGCCCACGGTCCCCAATGGCGCGCCCCTAAACCCAACACCCCAGGCGACAAAGTCGACATCCTCATCGACGACAACAACGATGGCGTCTACGACCGTACCAAGACCTTCGCCAAGGGCTTCAACTCCATCCAGGGACTCGCATGGCACGGCAACGATCTCTACATCGCAAACGCCCCCGACCTCACAGTCGTCCGAGACACCGATGGCGATGACGTGGCCGACCGGTACATCCGTCTCTACACCGACCTCGGCAACCTCGAACACTCCCTCCACGGCCTCAATTTCGGACCCGATGGTAAACTCTACATGTCGAAGGGAAATTCCAAAGGCTACAACAAACCCGATCGCTACGCCCCCAAGCCCTTCCGCGAACTCTGGGGACTCAAATCACCCAAGAACGCCGTCGATTTCCCGCCACCCAAAACCTTCACAGCCAAAAATTATCAACGCAACTACCACACACCCGCCGACGATTGGGGCCGACAAGGAGGCATCCTCCGCTGCGATCCACTCGGCAAGAATCTCGAAATCGTATCACGCGGCTACAGAAACCCCTGGGACATCGCCTTCGACCACACCTTCACATTCCTAGGCACAGACAACGACCAGACCCAGGGCGACCGAGTCTTCTCCCCCTTCTACTCCGCTAACTTCGGCTGGGGTCACCCCTGGAGCTATCACTGGACAGGCAACAACCACCTTCCCACTCCCCCCAATGCCGCCCCCCTCTTTGAAGGCTCCGGCACGGGCGTCGTCCATTACAACGCCAAACAATTCCCATCCAAGTATCGAAACATCTTCTTCATCAATGACTGGCTCCGTCGCAAAACATACATCTTCCACCCCACCTACAACGGCGCACAACTCGTCGCAAAAGACAACAACCTTCCAACATTCGCCCAGGCCAAAACCGGTCGCGCCATGAACAAAAGCCACGGCATTTTCTTCGACCCCACGGGCATCGAAGTCGGACCCGACGGCACACTCTACATCCTCAGTTGGGGCCGCGAATACGGCTCATCCTTCAAAAACAAAACACAAACCAACGCAGGCCGACTCTACCGCATCCGCTACGCCGACAACCCCCTCCTCACCTTCAACGCCGCCAAACACAAAAAACCCCTCACCACATGGACCCTCGACCAACTCTACGAAGACCTTTCCCACTTCCTCCCCATTTGGCGCACCAATGCCGCCGATGAGTTCGTTCGACGCCCCGCCAAATCAAAGCCATTCCTTCTCCAAAAACTCAAATCCAAACTTACCACCGCACAGGAAACCTGGACCCTCTGGACACTCGGTCGCCTCAATCCCAAAGACAAATCCATCGACACCTATCTCGCCAACAACCTCAACAACATCACACCCGCCAACCTCAACCGCGCCATCCAGTCCATTCGCATCCTCGCATTCCGCATCCGCAATTTCAAGCACAACGCAAAAGTACCCAACCTCGCCATCAACACCCTCCAACACCCCAACCCCCGCATCCGCTTCCAAACCATGCTCGCCCTCCACCAGGCCAAACAATCCCACGCCCTGCCCCAAATCATCAACCTCATTCGCACAGAAAAAGACCGACTCACCTTTTACGCCGCCTGGCACGCCCTCCGAACTCTCGCCCCCCTCTCCCAACGCAAATCCCTTCTTACCAACCCCACCGCAAACCTTCGACTCGCTGCACTCCTCGCACTTCTCGAGGACAACAAACTTACCAAACCCGAAATCGCCCTCCTCCAGACCGATTCAGATCCCCGCATCGCCTACCTCGCCAAACGAAGCCTTGGCAATACCGCACCCAAGACCAAACCTGTCGTCCAACAACAATCCCCCTCCGCCCACGACAACTTCGCCTACCCCTTCATCACCGACATCAAGGTCAAATCCAACCGCCCCTACCGCCTCGATTATTCAGGCCTCGCCACAAACCAGCAATACCACACC
>JANQQT010000126.1 GCA_028284925.1 Phycisphaeraceae bacterium
GGGGTGGATGCGGAGGTGGTGAAATGGCTGGAATTGCTGGAAAAACGGGGAAAAACGCTGAAAAGTCTGAAAGCGAATTTTGTGATGAAGCAGGAGGATGTGCTGACGAGCGATGTTCGGACGCGACTGGGGAAGGCGGCATATGTGCCTGGTATGGAGGTTGAGGGGGGCAAGAAGCAGGCGGCGAATTTTGCAGTTGGATTCACGCAAGACATTGTGGATAAAAGACTTACGAAGGTTCGCGAGGATTATATTTTTGACGGGGTTTGGCTGGTGGAGCGTCATCCGAAGAAGAAGCGGTTTATCAAGCGACAGATTGTGGCTCCTGGGGCGGATTTCGACCCTTTGGAGCCTGCAGGGCCGTTTTTTGTACCGATTGGGCAAAAGGTTGGGGACGTGTTATCGCGTTATGATGTGGAGATTTTGCCCGTTGAACAGGGTCGAAACGGAAAAAATGAGGGTAAAAACGGGGTGAAAAACGAGCGAAACGGGGGGAAAGGCGCGAAAAAAGGCAAGAATAACGACCCTGTTGTGCGCATGAGACTGAAAGGAAAGAAGGACGCCAAGCGGGGGAAATCGAAGGTGAAGACGATCGAAATTTTCATTGACAAGAAGCTTGAGTTGCCTGTGAAGGTGGTGACGTTTGACAAGCGCATGACGATTACGATTGAGTTTAAGAAGATTGAATTGGATCAGTTCAAGCGTGGGGACGCGATTGCGAAGCGGCTATTTAATACGGCCACACCGGGGGCGGGCTGGAACGTGACGGTGGAGCCGTGGCGCGGGAAGTAACGCGAGGGTAAATCGGTTAAATGTGGTGTTGGTGCGAATTGTCAATTCGGCGGGGTCGGATTTGGAGCTATAATAAAGGCGTTATGAAGCCGATGTGTGAATTTTTGTTTCGGAAGCCAGGCGGGTTGGTTGCAATGTTGTCAAGTGTTTACTCCGGTTCAAGTGCGCATGGTTTTGATGTGCGCGGGCGTGCGTGTGGCGAGGGCGTTCGAGTTCGGCATCATTGTCGACATGTTTTTTATTGACTTGAGGGCAAGTGACATGGAAGTTTTTTCTCGACGTAATGTTGCGGGATTGAGGCGGATTTTCGGGCATCGCGGGTGTGGGGTGATGGTATGCCTGCTGGTGATTCTGGCTTTCGACGGGGGTGTTTTGGGGCAGCGGGCGCGCACCATAGTGCCGCTTAAAGTGGAACCGAGCAAAACGGTGGATCGGGTGGCGAATGACAAGCTGCTTGATGCGGATTTGCGGGTGAAGAAGCAGTTGTTTCACGGGTTGTTTGACAAGCTGGAGGAGTCATCGAGGAACACGGCAGAGTTTGCGCTAGCGACCTGGGATCTGCACAGTGAATTGTTGAGTGAGAAGGGCGAGGGAAAGCTGGTGCGGGCGAAGGCGGCGTATCGTCGGGGTGATCTGCATCTGGTGGAAGGTTTGCTGAAGGGGGTAGAGGGGGCGGAGGCGGATTTGTTGCGGGCGCGGGCGCATATTGCGGTGGGGCGATTTGACGTGGCGGTGAAGTTGTTGACGCCGATGCGTGTGAAGAGTGTGAAAGGGGAGTATAAGAAGGCTGCGGAGATAGTGGCGGGCGCCCTTGCGGTGACGGAGCTGGCGAAGCTGGAGGGGAGGGCGGCTTCGGAGTACCACCACACCATGAAGGAGTTGTTGCGGGCGCAGCAGCGTGTGGACCGGTTGTATTGGCCGGCGATTTTGGAGCAGGCGCGGTTACTGCTTTCGAAAGATAACCCTGAGAAGGCGGTGGGGACGTTGCAGGAGGTGTTGCCTCTGAATCCGAATTCCTCGGAGGTTTATTATGAGTTGGGTGGGGTTGCGTTAATGGGGTTTAACTTTACGGATGCGGGGCGTGCGATCCTGAAATTGCGGAGGATTAATCCCCAGCATGTGCTGGCGGATGTTCTTGAGATCAAGATGTACCTGACGCAGCGTGACCCGGTGACGGCTCAGCAGGTGTTGCTTGAGGCTTTGCAGCGTTATCCGAATCATCGTGAGTTGCTGGCGTTGAGTCCGGCGGTGGCTGCGCTATCGCATGATGAGGAGACGGCGAAGGCGGCGTTGAAGCAGTATGACAGTATTTCAGGTAAGAATCCTCGGGCTTATTACCTTACGGGTTTGTATCTATCGCGATCGCGACAGTACAAGGAGAGTGAGGTTATGTTGAAGGAGGCGATTCGGCGCCAGCCGAATTGGCCTACGCCGCAGGTTGAGTTGGGGATGATGCTGAGCCAATATGGGAAAGAGGATGAGGCGCTGGCGGTCTTGACGAAGGTGTTGGATATTGATCCGTTCAATCGTCGTGCGATCAATACGTTGAAGTTGCATAAGGAACTTGCGAAGTACAAGCGTATTGAGACGGAGCATTTTATTATTTTGTTCCGTGATGAGATTGACCGGGCGTTGGCGGCAGACATGCCGGAGGAACTGGAGGCGATTCATGAGTTGGTGGTGAAGGCGTTTGAGTTTGAGCCTCGTGAGAAGACATTGATTGAGATTTTGCCTGATAAGCGTTGGTTTGCGATTCGGATTATCGGTGTGCCGGATATCTGGACGGTTGGTGCGTGTACGGGGAGGGTAATTGGTATTACTCCGCCGCGTACGGGTAAGTATCAGTCCGGTTATTATGACTGGTATCGTGTGTTGCGTCATGAGTATGTTCATACGGTGACGTTGGCGCAGACGGGTAACCGTGTTCCGCACTGGTTTACGGAGGCGGCGGCGGTTTCGTTGGAGCCTGCGCCGCGTGATTATGACACTTGTCGATTGCTGGCGGGGGCGTTGAAGAACGGTACGTTGTTTACGCTTGACACGGTGAACTGGGGTTTTGTGCGACCGAAGAAGCCGACAGATCGTTCGCAGGCGTATGCGCAGTCGCACTGGATGTTTGAGTATATTGAGGAGCGTTGGGGTCGGAAGATGATTATCAAGATGCTGGGGTTATCGCGGGACGGTGTGCCGCAGAACCTGATCGTGTCGAAGGCGACGGGGTTGAGTAATGATCAGTTCATGAAGGATTTCAAGGTGTGGGCGCAGAAGCAGGTTGAGTCGTGGGGTATGGCTCCGAAGCCTGACCCGGTGCATTTGTTGAGCGAATTGAAACTGGCGGAGGATAAGGACAAGGCGTTGGCGGAGTTGTTGAAGAAGCATCCGAAGCATCCGACTCTTTTGAAGAAGGCGGCGGAGGCGGCGTTGTCGGAAGATGATGCGACGAAGAGTTATGAAGCGGTAAAGGCGTATTCGAAGTCGAAGCCGGTTGATCCGTGGGGACATCGTAAGATGGCGGAGCTGGCGTTGGAAATGAAGAAGCTGGAGTTAGCGGGTAAGCATTTGTCGTATATGGATAAGTTTGATCAGAAGGGTGGTCAGCATTCGATGACGCTGACGGATATTTACAGGCGGCTGGGTGATATGGATAAGGCGCAGTATTTTGCTCAGCGGGCGTTGCATCGTCAGCCTTATCAGCCGAAGCTCCGTGAGACGGCGGCGATCGTTGCGTTGCAGAATGGAGATGAGAAGGCGGCGTTGCGTCATTTGAAGGCTTTGACGCTGGTGGAGCCTGGAGAGTCGGTCAATTTTGTGAGGTATGCGGCGTTGCTTTATCGGATGGATCGTAAGAAGGAAGCGCATGAGGCGGCTTTGGCGGCGAAGAAGCTGGATGGGGAAGCGCCAGTGGAGCGGTTTATGATTAAAAAGTAGGGGTATAGGTGGAGGCGAGGGTCATGTCCGAGATCACAATTATGAGAAGAGTTTCCGGGAGGAATTGTGGGTTGTCCATGACGGCCATGTTGTGATTTGCAATGGAGACAATGTTTGAGCCAGGTGGGTCAGTTCCTTTGGCGAGTACGTTGCCTCGGTGTTTGATATTTACCTGAGAGAAAAGAGATTCGAATAGCCAAATAGTGATAGTGAAGAGGAGGCAGATTCGAATATGCATTCGGTGATCTGCCAGCATGGTTTTGTATAGACTTTTGAGAGGCAGAGTTGGGACGGGAATGGAATGTTGCCTGAGAAAGTCTTGAGAAGCGCTATTGGATTTCGAGGTCAAATTTTTTGGCCATTCGTTCCTGAAGCTCTTCGATATTCTTCAGGATCAAATCTTCGATTTCCTGCGGTCCCTTGAGTATTTTGTCGACGGCTTCGACGTCTTTCTCCGCAGGTGGATTGTGTTTTGCGGCATAGGCGAGCACCTCGGTGTATTTCCTTGCAATTTCCACGGAGTTTTTGTGGTATGCGACGAACTCCTTGTGAAAATCCTTGCAAAGCTCATCGTCCGGCACCTGAAGATCCTTAATGGATTGGAGATCGTTGCTCAGTTCTGATTCGAGGGTGTCACGGAGGTCAGACAGTTTTTTTATGTCAATTTCCTTTTCGTCATAGTATGCGGCGAACATTTCGTTGAAAGGTTTATACTTTTCGTCTGATTTTTCGGAGAGTTCGACCAGCGTGTTGTTGAAGTTGATAACTTCATCACTATCAACGAAGAAAATTTTATAGCCTACGCCCAGAACGAGGATAAGGATAACGATCCCGAATTTCGAAATGATGGACTTGCCCATGGCGGATCCTTTGCGAGGGGAGGTGTGCAATTGGCGGACACAACTTGTGCCGAACCAAGGAGAAGGAGTGTAACAAAAGATGTGCAGGGAGTCGAGTGGAAAACTTGCTAAACGGAGAACGGCGAAAGAGTTAGTCGTCATCGGATAGTGAAGGCGGGATGTCGAAATCGTATGGATGTATTTTCTGGAGGTTGTAGCTGTCGTTTGTTTTTTTGGCGGTTCCGGCGGGGACGAGGAGAGACACGAGTACGTCTCTTCCATTGAGCCCGGTGTGGGTCAACAGGATTTCTCTTGCTTTTCTCGCATGCCAATAGGGGACGGCGATGCCTTTGTATTGAGATCGCATGTCAATGCCATTTTCGGCGAGGATGGATCGGACGAGGCTGTGCAGGTTTTCCTGATCTTTTGATTTGTGGTTGGTGAATTGGGCCGTTCCGATGGTGAGGTATACGCCGACGGATTCGTGTGGTGTAGATTGTTGGTTGACGGCAACTTCACGTTCGCAAGAGATGAGTACGGGGGCTATGGCAAGAACCACTATCGCGGGTATGTGTCTCATCCGAATTATCTCGGGTCACTTTTGTTGTTGCTGCATTTGTTTGAGTTGCTTAAGCGCCATTTTGGCCATGAATTGGTATTGCTGCATTTCTGCGGGTGAGATGCCGTCTTTTTCGGCGTTGATCTGGAAGGCGGTGAACCATTGTTCGGCATCGGGTTTGTATTTGAGGTCTTTGGTGAGGCTTTTTTCGAAGTGAGACATGTGTCCGGCTCCATAGAAGACGGAGATGGATTTGGGTGGGTTTTTGGATTTGAGGTAGTGCTTGAGGTCTTTGAGTACGATGTTGTTGCGGTCGGTGATGAGGGTTTTCATGAGGTTTTCCATTCCCGGAAGGGGAATCTTCATTTTGGAAAGGTCGCCTTTGAGCTCGCCGAGGACTTCGATCATGGTGAGTTTGATCATGGCGGCCATTTTGGGTTGGGTCTGGATGAGTCCGAGGAAGAGTTGGACCATTTTGCCCATACCGGCGTTGCCGCCTTTGAGGAGGTCGGTGATTTGTTTCATTTGTTTGGAGAAGTCGGTATCTTTGGGCGCCTTACCGGCGAGGCGTGTTCGGATCTGGCCTAGCGCGAGGTCGGACTGGATAAAGTTTTTTCGGTCGTAGTTGATGGCGTTGAGTTGGAATTTGAGTCCAAGCGCCTGGGCGAGGAGGAGCTGGATGTTTGAGGCTCCGATTTCTTTTGCAATGGGCGCGACGTTTTTCTTGTGGTTGAACGGGATGTCGGCGGCGTGGTCCCGGCCACCTGGCTTAGCATCTGAGCCGAGGCTGGTAAGGGTGAAGGACTTGTCATTACGTTTGTATTGGAGGGGGGTATTCCATGCGTCCTTAAGGGCGCGTTTGAGGTAGGCGGCTTCGCGTGGAGCGTTTTTGTTGGTGTATTCGAAGAGTTGGTTGAGTGAATCGGGGTAGGCGCTGGTCTTGAGCTTGTACCAGGTGATCATGATTGCGGTGAAATCGACGGCGGAGGTGGATCGTGCGATTTTGCTTTTGATGGTGTTTTTGGGGATTTGCATAAATTCGGGGGCACCGACGCCTTCGAAGAGGACGATGGATTGTTGATCGAGGTGTTTCTGGAGGAGTTTGTAGTATGTATCTTCGCCGATGTGTACGACGCCAGTGAGGTAGACGGTTGGTCCGGCGCCTTCTTTGGGGACGAATTTTCGGACGGCGATCTGTAGTTGTACGGTTTGGGGATCGGGGCGATTGACGCGCATGTATGAGGCGGGCTCCGTGGCGTGGGTGAGGGAGATGGAAGTGAGTGCGAGGAGTGCGGCGAAGGTCAGGACGAGTCTTGTGGGTTGGTGCGGCATTTTTAATCTCTTAGGAATGAGGTGTGGGGTTATGGGTCGGTAATCAGCCGATAACGGCATCGTTCAAGGGATTATACCGGGGAGTTGGTCGCTGCGTTGCGGTGATTCAAGGGTTGTTGATATTGCACCGATAAGGATCAATGTCGCGATGCTGATTTGAGGGAGGCATTGCGGCGTGAGAGCGAAGAAAAGGAGACGCAGGTATGGGCAAATTGAAGCAGAAGCCGGTGGTTACGGGTGTTGAGAGGCGTCGTCGGCCGAGGTTGGATGTTCATGCACCCTATACGGCGGTTCGGGTGAGGCGTGAGGGTCGCAAGAACTTTTCGATGCTGGGGCATGTTTACGATGTTTCTACGGGTGGGATACGGTTTGAGCTGGATCGACCATTGGATCATCAGGAGTTGGTGGATGTGAAGATTCAGTTGCCGGGGACGCCACGTGACTGGATATCGGCGACGGGTCGGATCATTCGTTTTCATGATGATCCTGAAGAGATTGGGCCGACGCGCATGGTGATGCGATTTGGTGGTGTGCAGTCGAGCCGAGCCCGGATTCAGATTGACACTTATATTCGGCAGTTGAATGAAGCGCGGGGTGAGATTGAGAGTTCTGCGGCATGAGAGGTGATTGGGGTGTATAATTTGGTTGAGGACTTTATCGCCGAGCGTGGGTCGCTCGGCGATTTTTTTGTGTTGTGAGGGGGGTAAATTGGTGGGGAATGGGCCTTTTGAGGTGGAGGGAAGGGGGTGAGAATGCATGGTATAAGCAGATTGTATTGACGGGGTGATGGCGGGTGCGAAGAATTATGGATGAAGA
>JANQQT010000209.1 GCA_028284925.1 Phycisphaeraceae bacterium
ACCTGATCCCGAACCATCTTCACCTCAACCCTCCCTAACACCACTTTCTCCCTCCTATCCTCCGGCAACATCTACCAACCAGGCGCCCAACCAACCCTCTGTCAACCAGCCCCCTTCACTTCAACCGATCTCTCCTAACTCGAAATCTTCCCAATCTCAATCGCAACCTTCTTCCGCCCCCATCGGCGGGCCACTCGGATCCATCGGCGCCGTTGCTTCCCAATCCTCCTCAGCCGGACCGCAGATCCCAACCCCCGGCACGCTCCCGCCCAGCCAACCTTTAGGCGCATCGTGGACGCCCCCGGACAGTGCTTTCAATACCCCTTCGTCCAACGCCTTTGACAACGAACCCCCTACACGCAGACCTCTTCGCCCCATCGATGAACACATGCGAAGACGTTCCAGGCTATTCATGATCGCCGTGATCATCATCGTCGGTGTCCTGATGCCAATCATGGGATCCCTCCCCGTGCCGTCATTCGCACCCGGCGCCCGCGGCTCATCGTCACTAATCTTCGCATTTCCCAATCTTTCCTTCCTGTTCGCTTCCGGCACACCCACCCTGCTTCGTGTCCTCCTCGCCTTCCCCATTATCGCCGCCGTTGCTATCATCCTCATTGCCAAAAAAGCACATAACCCTGGCCGCGGCATCGCCCTCGCCTCACTTGCCGGTGTCTTCTTCTTCATACTTTTCAACGCACCGGCATTATCAAGTACCGGTCCGCAAACCCCTATGCCCAACTTTAAACCCGAACTCAGTCTAAAGGTAGACGCCCTCCTCCTACTCGCATTCATCGCAGGGCTTACCTGCCTTTGGATCGCATCACGTACTCGATTCTACAGACCCGACCATAAACCTTCCTACGTACTCGGTGTCGTCGGTGCCGTACTCACCGCCATATTCCTTATTGCTCCGATCGGCCCAACAAAATCGATCCCCATCCTTGAACCATTCGCCCAATTCAAGAAAAGTGCCTTCGACGCCATCGTCATGGCGGCCTGTATCGGCTGTATCCTCTACACCGCCTTCATCGCCGTCATCAATAAACCCTTCACCCACCACCTCGTTGCCTCCATGCGCGCAAGAAAAGCCTCGCGCGTCCTCCTCATCGCATTTATTCTCCCCGTCATCATGGCCCTTCTCGAAATGTTCTCCATGGCCGGACCCGGAACGGGCGGCATGGTCTCGCTCGCCCTCACCGCATTCATCAAATTCTCCTTCATGTTCGGCGGAATCCTGCTCCTCATCCCTGCGGGGATCACTGATGCCTTGGTCGGCAATGCCCTGCCGCCCGGTCAGAAACCTCCCGATCCCCTCGACGCCTTTGGCGCAGATCCCTTCTGATAATCCCGGTAGGTGTCAAATCAGGAAAAAACGCAGCGGCCAAAACCGCTGCGTCTTCGTTTTTCCTTGATCCCGGTAATACCCGATTATTCCGACTTCTTAAACTCCTTCACCTTCCCGATATACTTCGCAGGAGCCTTCGCAAATTTAGCCTTACAGTTATTGCAACAGAGGCCAATCGCCTGGCCCTTATAAACCACATAAATCGATGTATTCACAGCTTTACCGGAAAGCGGACACTTCTTATTGATCACCTTGACCGTCTTCACGGGCTTCTTCGGCGGGGCCGGTTTCGCAGGAGCCTTCCATCCCGTATTCACATAAACACCCGGCAACTGCTTCGCCCCCGCATCCGTCACCTTCGTCTGCCACACAAACAATTTCTTCAACGTCTGGAACTGCTTCAGGCTCGCAAGTCCCTTATCACTCACCTTGGTCCCATACAGATTCAGGTAGTAAAGGCTGTTCAATCCCTTCAACTTCGCAAGCCCTGCATCCGTGATCGCGGTACTATGCAGATTCAAATGCGTCAGATTTTCCATCCCTGCGAGTGCCGCTAGGCCCGCGTCCGTAATTTTCGTCTTGCCAAGATTCAATTGAGCAATCTGAACTTTCACTGCCTTCAACAATTCCAGATCAGCATCCGTGATCTTCCCCGCTTCAGCACGGAAATCTACGTTCAACAGATTCGTATCCCTGGCAATCGTCATCGCCAACGCGCCCTTCGCTCGCAACGCTTTCAACGCCGATATCGATGCTGCCGGAACAACCACTGGCCCCGCCTTGCCAAAATTGGCTCCCTCCGCTATCCATTGTTTCAACAGCGCTTGCTGAGCTTTTGTCAATGTATCGCCCTTCGAAGGCATCACATCTTCATGATCCTTCGGAAGTGTCGTCAGCTTATAGAGCGAACTCTTGTCCGGCTTGCCTGCGTACAACACCTTCTCACCATCTGCGCCCTTGAGAATATGCGCAGGCGTATCCAATCGCAGATCACCCTTCTGCTTCTTCGCGCCGTGACACTTGTAGCACATCTTGGCCAGAATAGGCTTAATCTGCTTCGCATAACTTATCTTGCCATGTGCCACCGGTGACAACATCCCAACCAGCAACAAACCGGCCGATAACGAATAAAGCTTTCTCATGGGGAAGTACCTCATACTTTTCTGACTGGATTAGGTCTCTGACGAAACATCATTATACCCCATTTATACGTGCGCGTGCCATTTTTGTGCGGTTTTCAGTCCTCGTGGCGCACCTGCACCCCACCGCTCCGAAAACGCCACCGCTCACCCGAATCGTTCACCCCTAACACGGATTATTGACCAAAAAACTTGTTTCGCTCAAAGACCATCCACTTCCCATCAGGCTTCTCCAAATACAAAAAACCATCCCGGAAATGCGCCTTATAAGTGATTCCCTTCGGCTGACCATACTCACGAACCGTCAGCAGATTGCCATCCAGCTTCCACTCGCCGGGCTTACTTTTCAATGTCCCATCCGCCAGCAATGTGCCCCGCGGTAAGAAACGCCAACCTTTTCCAAGCACATCCTTAATAATGTCCGAGGGAATATCCAGAATCCCGCCCCGACCATTCGCCGTATTCGTCCGCTCTCCATCCAGATCCCATTTCGTATCATCACCCATCAGCCACGCGGCACGAATAGGCTCACCCGGCTTCGAATTGATGTTTATCCCCTCATTATCCACGAATTTCTTGCTCGAACACCCTACCATCAGAACCATCACGAAAACCGCCGCCAACGTCATCCCAAGTCGCTTCATTCTGTACATTTCGATGTTTCCTTTCATGAGTTTGACCCTCACCAGACCGGCGTGTCCCTGCCTATTGCTCGTTTCGGCATCGCTAAACTAAACATGCGTTTACCAAAATTAAACACTGGAATTCGGCCGGAAATCTCATTTCCAATATCACCATTCCAATTATTCGTCCAACAATTTGGACGCAATACGCGATGTTATTGGACTCTGATGCCTTTCCTCACTCCCCGGCAACACCAAACCCCAAAAAAAAACCCCGCTAGTACACAAGGCACTAACGGGGCGGAGGGGAGAAAGATGATCAAACAACATTTCGGCCAGATAGCATAGAGAACATTAATATAATCCTCCTAAATCTATCCGACGTTGTCACATTTTTACCAGATTAACATCACCACGTCAAGAATGTTTCGCGAAAAAAAATACCCCACGACTTCAAAAACGCCACTTTTGCACGAATTTTCCACAGTCTAAATCCCCGCCGTTACTTACGCTACGAGCAGTCTCCAAACCCGACCTAAACCACCGCACATTCGCCCGCAAATGCGTTCGCCGCCTCATACATACGCGCAATTCGCAGCAATTTGCTCTCACTGAACGTCGGCCCAAGCAACTGCAACCCAATCGGCAATCGTTTCCCCCCAATTTCCGAAAAACCGCATGGAAGTGATATGCCTGGTATTCCTGCCAGATTGCAATTTACGGTATAAACATCATTCATGTACATCTGCAGAGGATCATCCACCATCTCCCCCCGTTTAAAAGCAGGTGTGGGCGTCGTCGGACACACAATCGCATCACACTTCTCAAACGCGCCGTCAAAATCCTGCTTGATCAATCGCCTCACCTTCAATGCCCGCAGGTAATACGCATCGTAATACCCACTCGAAAGAGCATAAGTCCCCAACATAATCCGCCGTTTCACTTCATCCCCAAATCCCTCAGCCCGACTCGTTGCATAAAGATCAACCAGATCCCGCGCCTTCTCCGTTCGATGCCCATAATGCACACCGTCATAACGCGCCAGATTCGATGATGCTTCCGCCGTCGCCACAAGATAATACGTCGGAACCCCATACTCCGTATGGGGCAGGTCCACCTCCACGATCTTCGCTCCCATTCCTTCATATTGCTCAATTGCCCCATCCACCGCGGCCTTCACCGCCTCGTCATTCCCATCTGACAAATACTGCTTCGCCACACCCAGCCTCAATCCCTCAACACCTTCGTTCACCCCCGCCGCATAATCCGGCAACTCTCCGGATACGCCCACATCCGCGCTTGTCGAGTCTCTCTCATCATGACCCGCAATCACATTCAGTAGAACTGCTGCGTCTTCCACCGTCCGCGTCACGGGTCCAATTTGATCCAGACTCGATGCAAATGCCACCAAACCATATCGACTCACCAATCCATACGTTGGTTTCATACCTACCACACCACAGTAACTCGCCGGCTGGCGAATCGACCCGCCCGTATCACTCCCCAATGCCGCCGAACATAAACCTGCTCCCATGGCCGCCGCACTCCCACCGCTTGACCCGCCCGGCACACGATCCGGATCCCACGGATTACACGTCTCCGAAAACGCGCTGTTCTCCGTCGACGAGCCCATGGCAAACTCATCCAGATTCGTCTTGCCGATCACAATAGCGCCGGCCCCTTCCAACTTTCGTACCACCGTCGCATCAAACGGTGATCGATACGCCTCCAGCATTCTCGATGCACAGGTCGTCCGCCCAGCCTTCGTACAAATATTATCTTTCAAGGCAATTACCACGCCCGCCAGTGCCCCGCTCACCTCCCCACGATCAACCGCATCTGCCCTCGCTCTCGCTTCGTCCCCAAATACCTGACGATACGCACCAACCTTCCCGTCAACCTCTTCGATTCGCGCCAAATAACCATCCACTACCTCACGCGCTCGGAACTCACCATTTGCGATCCCATCTCGCACCGCCTTCAAACTCATCTGCGTCACGTCACTCATGGTTTATTGAAATCCTGTATTTCAGATTGACCCCTCACGCGCTTCCCCCATCGCCCAGTACTTTCGGAACCTTGAAATAAGGCTCATCGCTCGCCGGTGCATTCGCCAGGACCTCTTCTACATCCAACGATGCACCAACCTCATCCAATCTCAACTTATTGACCATATTCGTTGGGTGCGCCATCTCCTCAACGCCTTCCAGATCCAGTTCCTTCAATTTATCCATGTACCCCAGCACCGCCCCCAACTGCTCCGCAAATACACCCACTTCCTCATCGCTCAATTTCAGACGACTCAACTTCGCCACATGACGCACATCTTCTTCTGTCAGTCCATTTGCCATGCCAATTCACCAATGATCTCACGCCCCGTTAATCGCCGTTCCTCTCACAACTAACGCTGCCACGACAACACGAACGCAGGCGGCAAATTGCGCACGACCGCGCGACTACGGTCCACGCTTCCAAACAACTCGCTCATCTGCTTCCGAAACCGGCGCGCTGTAGGCAGCATCCACGCATGGCAATACTGAAAGGTCCGAAAGATCGTCCCGGGCGACATCAACCGGTCCAGACAACCAATCACGCCATCCTGAACCGAACCTGGCAATGAAGCAAAAGGTAACCCGCTGATAATCGCTTTCACATTACCATGACCCGCTGCATCCAGATGGGCCAACGCATCTTCCGCGGATCCCTCCACAAACGACAGATGCCTGAAGCGATTCGTCAGAATCCTTACGAATCGACTGTCACGCTCAATCCCGAGATATTTCCCCGCCTCGTTTTGTCCTTTCAACACATCACGCGCAATCGCCTTGGTAATCGGACCCGTCCCCGGCCCCAACTCCAGAATACTCTCGCCTTCTTCCAGCGAAATACCCCGTACCATACGACGAGCCAATACAGGCGAACTTGGAGCAATCGCACCGACCTTCGTCGGATTACGTAACATTCCCCCAAAAAATTTCAGTCCATCGCGACCTATCATCGTCAATGATTCTAGCAAACTACCCCAATTTGTCGCACTTTATTCACCGCACACCGCGCCATTTGAACCATTAAGGCTAATATTACGTTAACTTCTTAGGCACTTGGCGGAATGCTCCAGACCGAAAGCGACCGGAGCGCGGACGAAAGATGGGCCGGAAACCTCGAATCGTTGGAGGCCCCAGCATGAATTCGCATTGCCACATCAATCCACATCTGCAGGAGCGACTCGAACAGGCAATTCGCCTGCATTACAACACGCAACAGCAGGCAACCTTACTTCCCATCCTTCCCATCCTCATCCACCTCCTCGCTGAACAACACGACCAGCCCGTCGAACAATACAAGCACGTCATTCTCTCAATCATCCTGGAAAACGCACGGCCCTACGATGTTCTCGACCCCAATTCACCTGGTTTCGACAACACCGATTTGGATATGGATCAACTCATCCAGGCTCTCGAATCCATCCGCCAGGAACAGCTCGACACCGGCGATTGGTCCGCAGTCCCCACGCCTCCCCAGATGTTCGGTTAATTACCTCCACACCAACGTCCAATAATTCCGCACATCACTCTTCATCAGACGCATATCAACACGAACTTCCCCTTTTTCTTCACTTTTTGCCTCATCCGTTTGCATCACATCAATCTCGGTGTAACTTTGAATTGTCAGCCGTGAGAAACTGACACCAGAGTGGAGAGAGAGCCTTTCTTACGCCCGTAGGCTAATCTCAAATCATCCAAAGAAGAATCTGCACTCGATGCCGTTCGAGTCGCAGTTCAAACACGGGTTAAACCAAACATTGACCGTCCTAATCGGTCAGGGACTCATTTTTTGAGGACTAAGGAGAGAGTTATGAAAATCATCGAAAAAATCAAACTGTTTGGTGCCGCCGCCGTCATCGGCCTCGCTGGCGCCGCCACGCAGTCTGCCTCGGCCGCCGTCGTCGAAACCGCAAACCTGCATGACGTCAACTCCGACGTCGAAATCGTGCTTGAAGGTGAGGATGCCGGTACACGTTCTTGGGAAGTCGATGGCGTCGACCACCTCTTCCAGCAGTGGTTCTACTACCGCGTCGAAGGTGATGACCGCGAGCAGAAAATCAACGAACTCGGCAACCTCGCATACACCGTCTCCAATGGCGACCTTGATGCAGGCGAAGAGCGAATCCACATTCAGTACTCTGACGATCAGCGGAACTTCAACATCGAAGTCGATTTCATTCTTACCGGTGGTCAGGTAGGTTCAATGACTTCCGACCTCGCCGAAATCATCTCCATCAACAACACCGGCGACACCGAACTCGTCATCACATTGATCCAGTATTCCGACTTTGACCTCAATGGCGACATCGAAGACGCGTCGGTCCAGATCAATGGTGGCAATACCGCACAGCAATTGGATACCTTCATGGGCTTCACCGAAACGGTCGTCACCCCATTGCCCACGCATCTCCAGGCCGACCTGGAGGAGAATCTCATCGAGTTGCTTGAGAATGACTCCGTCGACGATCTCAACGACCTCGCCAGCAGTGCCTCAGGTCCTGGTGACTACGCATGGGCCTTCCAGTGGGATGCCGTCATCGCTCCAGGTGGCAGCTTCATCATCTCAAAGGATAAGCAACTCACACCGGTCCCCGAGCCCGCCACAATGAGCCTCATCGGTCTCGCCGGTCTCGCCCTCGCGCGACGTCGTAAGTGAGATAAACAGACCTGTTTTTTTCCTGGTCAGGTAAAACCATCCTGACACCTTTAGTTCCACACAAGTCTTATTAAAGAAACGCCCCGACACGTAGTGCGTCGGGGCGTTTTCTCATTCTACGTAGAATAACTTTATTTTGACTTTGATCCACTCCATACGCGCATGACCACGTTAACCAGGGACGATACATTACTAACACCCAGTTTCTTCATGATTCGCGCCCGATGCAACTGTATCGTCTTAGCGCTTCGGCCCAATTGATCCGCGACTTCCCGGCTTGTCAATCCTTCAACTACAAGGTTCAGAACATCGCGCTCACGTCGCGTCAATGAGTTGAGCTTTTGATTCAATGCGCCAACCTCAACCCGCTTACGATCAATGTCCAACGCTTCGCGCACCAGCTTAAGCAGAACCTCAGGATCGACCGGTTTTTCCAGATAGTGAAGTGCCCCTTCCCGCATGGCATGAACGGCATCCTTAATCGTGCCGTTCTCCGTCAAGAAAATCATTGGGATATTGAAACCTGTCGCTTTCAATCGCGCTTGTAGCTCCAGGCCGCTCATGCCGGGAAGATCCTGATCCAGGATCATACAACTGGGCTCATTCCCAAATTTGGACTGGAGGAACGATTCTCCTGTCGTAAAACAATGCGCCTCTAGACCGGCCACTTCAAAGTACTTGCCCAACAAACCGCACATGTGGGCGTCATCTTCCACAACGTAGACCGCACCGTTCCCCGCCTGAGATAGAACTTGCGTTGAGTCCATAGTCGAAAGAGACCTCCGATTGGCCTGCGCCAAAACAAACACGTCTCATCTGCTCATCTCGTTAGTGCGTATAAATTCAATGCTACTAACAGCTTAAAAAACTTACGTAGACTTACGGATGGACGATGGTGGCTCTATCGTCGTAACATCCCAAACCACTTGATATATCCCCTTTTTCCGCGGGAAAATAGGCTAAATCACCTACGTTCTATCGCTTTCTTTAAACTTTTATTGCATCAATACGTTGCCTATTATAGCACCTTTTGCAATTGAAGTTTAGCAAACTTTATTCCGATAGATCGCACGCTATAATCACGACCCTTAATCGACCCCACACCGTAGGAAAATCCAACCATGGCAAATATCGGAAAAATTTCGCAGATCATCGGTTCTACCTTCGACGCTCAGTTCGATGAAGACAAACTTCCCGATATCTACAACGCTCTCGAAATTACCTTTGACGTAGATGGCGATTCCCAAAAACTCGTTGGTGAAGTCCAGCAGCACCTGGGCGGCGGACGAGTACGTGCCGTCGCACTCGGATCAACCGATGGTCTCAGCCGCGGCATGGATGTCAACGACACCGGTGCCCCTGTCTCCGTCCCCGTCGGCGAAAAAGTCCTCGGCCGCGTCTTTAACCTCCTCGGAGAACCCGTCGACGAAAAAGGCGCAGTCGGTGAAGATAAACGACTCCCCATCCACCGTGATCCACCGGAATTCGTCGACCTCAACCCTAAGACGGAAATCCTCGAAACAGGCATCAAGGTCATCGACCTTCTCTGCCCGTTCGTCCGTGGTGGTAAGATCGGCCTCTTCGGCGGGGCCGGTGTCGGCAAGACCGTCGTCATTCAGGAAATGATCGCTCGTATCGCCCGTGAGCACGGCGGTTACTCCGTCTTCGCCGGTGTCGGTGAACGAACCCGTGAAGGTAACGACCTCTGGCTCGAAATGCAGGAAGCACAATTTACCGATGCCGAAGGCGTCACACGTTCAGTCCTCGATCGTGTCGCCATGGTCTTCGGCCAGATGAACGAACCCCCCGGTGCTCGTCTTCGTGTCGCCCTCGCCGGCCTGACCATGTGCGAAGAATTCCGTGACGCCTCCGGTAAGGAAACACTCCTCTTTGTCGACAACATCTTCCGATTCACGCAGGCCGGTTCCGAAGTATCCGCCCTCCTGGGACGAATGCCCTCCGCCGTGGGCTATCAGCCAACGCTCTCCACCGAGATGGGTGACCTCCAGGAACGAATCACCTCTACCGAAAAAGGCGCCATCACCTCAGTACAAGCCATCTACGTCCCTGCCGACGACCTTACCGATCCCGCCCCGGCCACTACCTTCTCCCACCTCGACGCCTTCATCGTTCTCTCCCGTGGTATCGCCGAGAAAGGAATTTACCCCGCGGTTGATCCCCTCGGCTCAACATCCACCATCCTCGATCCCAACATCCTCGGGGACGAACATTACAGCACTTCACAACGCGTTCAGCAGATCCTTCAGCGATACCGCGATCTTCAGGACATCATCGCCATCCTCGGTGTCGATGAACTTTCCGAAGAAGATAAACGCATCGTCGCCCGTGCACGTAAGATCGAACGGTTCCTCTCCCAGCCCTTCTTCGTCGCCGAACAGTTCACCGGCTTCCCCGGTGTGTACGTCTCCAAGGAAGACACCATCGATTCCTTCAAACGACTCTGCGATGGCGAAGGCGATGACCTCCCCGAATCCGCCTTCATGTACGTCGGCACCCTCGACGATGCCAAAGCCAAAGCCGAAAAAATGGCCGAAGCCGTCGCCTGAAAATCCACTACCCCCAAACGCCAAAAAGGCCGCCCGTCACACGACTGGCGGCCTTTTTCATTCATAATTCAACCCATAACCACCCACCCATATCACCTCTTTCACTTCACCCGCTTTGCCCGAAATACCACCTCATACTTCTTCCCCTCCTTCACCACCTTCGGATTCGGCACCAAAACAAAATCATCCGCCACCACCGCCCCCAATTCCTTACCCTTCAATATCTCAATCTCCTTCACACGATGCGGCAACACCTCCACAATCGGCCGCCATCCACGCTGCGAACCGTTCATATTCACAGGCTTAAACGAATCCTCCCCAACACGCGGCGAAATCGTCAAGGTATAAACACCATCCTTCTCAACCAACTTCTGTCCATACGAAACCTTCCCCTTCGCCATCGTCGCCCTCCACGCCGGATCACCGTAAAACGCCACCACATCCCGGTCAAACAGCAATCCGCGCCCATCCATCACCCGTAACTTCGCCGCCAGCGCATTTGCCCCACACACCACCTTTACCCCACGCATCGTCCCCGGCGCCGGGTTCAACCGAGCCGCCTCCGGGAAATACTTCTCCATACGATGCAACAACGCCTGATGATTCACCCAGAACGCCTCTGCAAACGTATAACGACCAGGCTGCTCCACAAAATAATCCAGACATCCCCAACCACCATACCCGTACCACGTCACCACCGTATAACCAATCATCTGATTCACACCCGCCGAGTTCAACCACGCCAATGCCATCGCATCTTTCCCATCGATATGGCCCATCAGACAATTACCAATCGGCAAATACACCTTCGGGTTATCCGACTTGATCGAAAACAACTCACCCTTCGTATTCCGACCAAACAACTGCCCACCCTTAGATACGAAATAACCATTCCGATACCGAAACCCGATCTGCCAGTTTCGCTCGGTCGCATGGCCCGAGGTCACAAACAAATCCGCTCCATACTTCGTTAACGTCTCCGCCAGCAACTTCGTCGTGTCCGTCGGACACTTACCCACCACCGCCTTACCACCCTTGTCTTTCGTCACCATCTTGTTCTTCACCAGCTCGCAATACCATTTCCCTTCCACCACCCGATCCATCGCAAGCTCCGTCCCCGATGCAACCTTCTTAATCACCAATGGCTTCTTCGCCTTCGCAATCCTCAAAGCATTCGCCGCATCAAATCCCGTCAATACCCCCCATATCGTGTCCGTATAAGGATCACCATCCAGCTTCCGTGTCATCCGATGCACATCCGCCACAAACGCCCTCCCCGCCTCGCTCGGTTTCGCCACAAAACACGTATACTTCGGAAACGCCTTCTTCAATCCCCCCAGCGCTTCCCCGACGTTCTTCTCATACTCAATCACCACCGCCCCTTCATACTTGTCCTTGAGTGCCCCCACCACTTCCTTCCACGCTCCATCACCCGCCGTCGCCTTCGATACGACAATCGCATACCCGCCCTCCACCTTTTGCCCTCCACGCACATCCATCCCAAACACCAACATCATCCCCAACAACATCATTCCAATTCGCTTACCCATCACATAACTCCTCAGTTAGAGATTCCTTCAATAAACCAGTCCCGCACACCAAATCATAGACCCTGTCCCACACCACCACCTCATCTGCGCATGTAACGCCCGCGTATTCTCCACCCCACCCTCGTCCTCACCACGCCGCGCTTACTGCTTCACCGGCTCATACTTATGATTCCGCTTCCTCACCACCGTCGCCTTCTTAATCTTCGTTGAGGGCCCTCCCCGACCTGGATCACGCTTCCGAATTTTCGCCAACACATCCAGCCCCTTAATCACACGACCAAACGCCGTGTGCTTCCCATCCAAATGGCGCGTCGGCACAAACGTAAGAAAAAACTGACTCCCACCCGTATTTCTCCCCGCATGTGCCATCGACAATGTACCCCGAAAATGCTGACGATAGCCCGGCACATAACATTCACACGCGATCTTATAACCCGGGCCTCCCCGTCCCGTCCCGTCCGGACACCCACCCTGTGCCATAAACCCTGTCAAAACCCGGTGAAAAATCAATCCGTCGTAATATTTCTTTTCCACCAGACTCACAAAATTCGCCACCGTATTCGGTGCCTCATTCTCATACAACTCAATCACCATCGTACCTGCCGTCGTCACCATCTTCACACGCGGCAAGTCATTCGCCTTTGCTTCCTTCGCCCGTATCTCCAACTCCCGCTTCCAGAACTTCTTATACTCCTTCACCTGTCCCGCAAATCGCATCGCCGTCCGATCCATCGCCTGATGCTTCTTCGCCAATGCAAACTGCTTCTCAGCCATCGCATAATCGTTCACCATAAACGCCGCCACGCCCGCAAAACCATGCAGTCGCTTATCCACATCCCCCCGCTTCAACATCAACTTAGCCCCGTCCAACGCCGCCTCATAATCGTCAAGCTGGCTCAACACCGCCACCGCACTCAACATGAAACCCTCCACTTCCTTATGCTTCCCAGGCTCCAATCGATAAACATCAATCGTCGCACGCGCCGTACGTTCCAACGCCGTGCTAAACGCCGGGATCGTCGCGTTATATTCATCAATCACCTTATTCTTCGCCGCATTATCCGTCGCCGCGCGAACCTTGGCCCGCAAGTCATTCAACTTCCCTTGCAGTGACTTATACTCACCATTCGCTTTCTTGAACGCCGCCAACGCCTCCTTCGCCTTTTCTTTCCCACCCTTTACCGCCGTCGTACGCGCACCCGTATTTTCCGGAGCAGCAGCTTTTTGCGCCGCAATGGCTGCCCGCTTCTTCGCCAACTCAGCTTCTGCCGCCGCTTGAGCAGCCTCCGCCTTTGCTTGCGCCGCTGCCTTCGCCTTATGGACGGCCACCGCCTTCGCTTCCGCCGCGACGCCCGCTTTCGACGACAGTTGAGCCAGGCGCTCATCACGCCTCGCTTCCGCAGCCTCAGCTTCCGCCTGCGCTGCCCTCGCCTTGGCTGCCCGTGCCTTCGCTTCCGCCTTGGCCGCCGCCTTCGCCGCATCATCCCCTTCCACAACACCGCCAACCACCAAAACCAAACCCATCACCAGCAACAAACGAAATTCCTTCAACATCACGTAACTCCAAATTATGATTCTTAATTCGTAAAGCCCCACTCCCCGCCATTTTACCCCGATTTATCCCCCACCAATAAACCATTACGACAAATACAACGCACGCCCATACTTCATCGTCCAACTCAGTTGCCTCCACACTCCTTCCTCAAACCCCCTAATACGCCCCCACCTCCACTACCCTTTCCAAACCCAACCACCCCATCCCCTCTTTCCTGCCGCCCCAAACCACCCTTACACCAGGCC
>JANQQT010000239.1 GCA_028284925.1 Phycisphaeraceae bacterium
TTTCATGCCTCAGCATCCTCGTTCACCCTAAAGACCTCCCTCAACCACCCCCCTATACTTCCCATTCGTCAGCAAACCTCTACCCCCACGGACGCACCACCATGTCAAACCAACTCAACGGCAAAGCCTACGTCCTCGGCGACGACATCGACACCGACCAGATCATCCCCGCCGAACACCTCATCTACTCCATGACCGACCCCGAGGAACGCAAAAAGTACGGCCAATACGCCAACATAGGCGTCCCTCCCGGACAACGCGGCCTCCCCGATGGAAACATCCCCTTCGTCGAGGAAGGAACACACCTCTCCAGATACGCCATCATCGTCGGCGGCAAAAACTTCGGCTGCGGCTCATCTCGCGAACACGCACCCTTCGCCCTCGCCGAAGCCGGCGCAACCGCCGTCATCGCCGAGTTCTACGCACGCATCTTCTACCGAAACTGCGTCAACGGTGGATTCCTCGTCCCATGCGAAACCGAAACTCCCCTCATCTCCGAAATCTCCACGGGTGATGAACTCACCATCGACTTCGACACACTCACACTCACCAACCACACCACCGATAAATCCTACCCGCTCAAACCCCTCGGCGATGCCAAACCCATCATCGAAGCAGGCGGTGTATTCGCATACGCCAAACAAACAGGCATGCTTTAACCCCCACCCACATGCCCAACATCAGAACATTCCACCCCGATGACCGCAACGCCGTAACCCAACTCTGGGAAACCGTTTTCGGTAAGCAATCCGGCCACCGCGACCCAACCGTCGCCATCCAACAGAAAATCAACTTCCAACCCGACCTCTTCCTCGTCGCCGAATTAGACAACGACATCATTGCAACCGCTATGGGTGGCTACGATGGACACCGCGGCTGGATCTACACCGTCGCCGTCCACCCCGACCACCGACGCCAAAAAATCGCCACCAAAATCATCCACACACTCGAGCAAAAGATCCACAAACTCGGCGCCAAAAAAATCAACCTCCAGATCCTCCCCACCAACACCGCCGCCGTCCCTTTCTACCAATCTCTCGGCTACTTCGTCGAACCACGCATCTCTATGGGCAAAATCCTACCCGACTAATCATCTACCCGTTCAATCTCGCCCAATCTAACCAATTCTTCACCAACAAATCTCCACCCATTTGTTACACAATTATTACCGCAACCCGTCATTTTCCACTAGAATACACTCAACAATCACGCCCCTCAGGGCGCCCCGCCAGTACACCCAAGGAATCCCAAATGGCCAAATCTGCGTCGCGCATCTCTATCCCCCTTCTAATTCTGTCTCTATCTCTTACCCTTATCCTCCCCGCCACAGCCACCCACGCCGTCAAATACGAAGCCAATTTCTCCAAAGACCGCGTCGCCATCACCATCGATGGCAAACTCTTCACCAACTACATCTTCAAAGGCTGGTCCAAGCCAATCTGCCATCCCATCATCGGCCCTCACCAAACGCCAATGACACGCAACTACCCCATCACCAAAGCACGCGATGGCGAAGCAAAGGACCACCCACACCACGCATCACTCTGGTACACCCACGGCTCCGTCAACGGCATCAGCTTCTGGCACAACGCCAGGAACACCGGCAAGATCATCCACCAGAAATTCACAAAAAAACAAACTTCCACCAATGGCGTAACCCTCCAGACGCTCAACCACTGGAACGATTCCAAAGGCAAAACAATCTGCACCGACACCACTGAAATCAAGTTCCACAAGATAAAAGACGCCTTCGCCATCGACTACGCCGTCACCATCCACGCCTCACACGGCCATGTCACATTCGGTGACACCAAGGAAGGCTCTATGGGCATCCGAACTCACCCCGCCCTCCGCCTCAAAGGCAAAGTCGCCAAAGGCAAAGCACAAAACAGCGAAGGCCACAAAAATCGAGACCTCTGGGGCAAACGAGCGAAATGGGTCGATTACTGGGGCCCCATCAACGGAAAGACCGTCGGCATCGCAATCTTCGACCACCCCCAAAACCCGCGCTATCCCACCTGGTGGCACGCACGCGACTATGGTCTTGTCGCCGCAAATGCCTTCGGTGTACACAACTTCGAACGCAAAAAAAGAGGAACCGGCGACTTCAAAATCAAAAGCGGCTCCTCCACAACTTTCAAATTCAGGTTCCTTTTTCACCCCGGAGATGTAAATTCAGCCAAGGTCGCTGAACATTTTGAACAATGGGCTAGAACGAAATAGCAACCCAGCCGTCTTAACCTATGTAGTAACAATTGTAACAGGCATAAGATCGCACCACGCCAGCCGTAAATTCATCTCCTCGTCGTGCCGCCGATCTGCCTGAAACAACGCTGGGCAACATAATATCCAACTGGAGGCTACTATGAGCAGCTTGTCGAGACGCCATTTTTTGCAGGGGTCACTCGCAACCACCGCCTGCCTTGCAGCCTCTTCAAAACGTGTCCTCGGCGCCAACAACGACATCCGCATCGCATGCATCGGTGTCAACGGCAAGGGTGCCTCCCACATCGCAAACTTCGAACGCCTACCCGGTGTCCGCGTTGTCGCCGTCTGCGATGTCGATCCCGCCATCCTCCACCTCCGCGTTAACGAATCCGCCACCCGTCAACGCCTCAAGATCTCCGCCTACACCGATGTACGCCGCGTCATCGAACGCAACGATATCGATGCCATCGCCGTCGCCACGCCAAACCACTGGCACGCCCTCATGGGCATCTGGGCATGTCAGGCCGGTAAGGATGCATACATCGAAAAACCGATCTCCCACAACATCTGGGAAGGTCGCCAGCTCATCCACGCCGCCAAACGCTACGGCAGAATCATCGCCGGCGGAACCCAGGGCCGCTCCAAAGTCGGCATCCAGCAGGCCATCGCCTACATCCACTCAGAAGAACTCGGCCCCATCAAATACATCCGCGCACTCTGCTACAAGGCCCGACGCTCAATCGGACGCTTCCGCAGAGGTGTCATCCCCACCGGCTTCGACTACAACCTCTGGACCGGCCCGGCCCCTCTCCAACCGCTCACACGCAGAAACATCCACTTCGACTGGCACTGGTTCTATGAAACCGGCAACGGTGAACTCGGCCAACAGGGCATCCACCAGATGGACATCGCCCGCTGGGCACTCGCTATCGACGACCACGCCCCACGCGTCATGAGCATCGCCGGACGATTCGGCTACGAAGACGACGCACAAACCCCCAACACACAAGTCACCATCCACGATTACGACAAAGCACCCATTATCTTCGAATCAAGAGGCCTACCCAAATCAAAACACTTCCGCGGCCGCGCCTGGGCCTCCAACATGGATTCACCCCACGGTTTCAACGGCAAACGCGCCGTCGGCGTCATCGTCCAATGCGCCAACGGTAAGGTCGTCATCAACACCGGCGATGGCGGCGCCGCCTACGACAAACAAAACAAAAAAATCAAATCCTTCTCCGGCGGCGGCAACGAATACAAGAACTTCATCTCCGCCGTACGCTCACGCAAAGCCTCAGGCCTCGACACCCCCTGCCAACAGGCTCACATCTCCACCTCACTCTGCCACACCGCCATGATCTCCCACCGCCTCGGCAAGTCTGTCTCCGACAACCACATCCTCCGCAACATCAAACAAAACACACTCGCATCCGATCGCTACGAGGACATGCGACGCCATCTCATCAAAAACGGCATCGACCCCACCTCACCCTCCACCACGCTCGGCCCCTGGCTCAACTTCGACCCAACCGCCGAACGATTCGTCGGCAACGACGCCAAAATCGAAAACGCCGCAAACAAACTACTCACACGACAATACCGCAAACCCTTCATTGTCCCCGACCTCTCACCCATGGCTCACAAACCACAACAACTCGATGTCCACGTCGAGACCAGATTTCTCAGGAAAAATCTCAAATGCGTATAGATCGACCTCTCGACCGCCGTCAATTCCTCACATCTTCCGCCCTCGCCGGTACTGCCCTCTCGCCCACACTCCTCCCCCACCTCTCCCCACAAGCCCTCGCCAAAACCAGGGTAACCCCCGGCTCCGCCATGCGCCTCGGCCTCGTCACCTACCTCTGGGCAAAGGACTGGGACCTCCCCACCATCATCAAAAACTGCGAAAAATCAAAAGTACTCGGCATCGAACTACGCACAACCCATAAACACGGCGTCGAACCCTCCCTAAACAAAACACAACGCAAGGAAGTCAAAAAACGTTTCGCCGACTCCCCCGTCGAATGCCTCGGCCCAGGCTCCAACGAACGTTACGACAACCCAAACCCCACCGTACTCAAAAAAGCCATCGAAAAAACAAAGGCCTTCATCAAACTCTCCCACGACATCGGCGCAACCGGCGTCAAAGTCAAACCCGACCGCTTCCACAAAGGCGTCGACAAAAACAAAACCATCGAACAAATCGGCAAGTCACTCAAAACCCTCGCCGAATTTGGCCAGGGCTTCGGCCAGGAAATCCGGCTCGAAGTGCACGGCCAATGCTCACACCTACCCACCATCCACAAAATCATGCAGGTCGCCGACCACCCCAATGCCAAAGTCTGCTGGAATTCCAACAATCAGGACCTTCAGGGCAAAGGCCTCGAATACAACTTCAACCTCGTCAAAAAATACTTCGGCGCCACCGCTCACATCCGCGAACTCAACATCGGCAAATACCCGTACCAGAAACTCATCAACCTCTTCGTCAAGATGGACTACCCCGGCTGGATCCTCCTCGAAGCACGCACCAAACCCAAAGACCCCATCGCTGCCCTCATCGAACAAAGACAAATCTTCCACAAAATGATCAAAAACACACAGGCCTGATCACACCCAATCCGGCCTCTCCTCAACTTCCTCTTCCGGCTTAACACGCGCCTTCTTCCCACCTTCTGCCTCAATCCCATACCACTTCAAGACTCCTCGAAACTCATCCATCGCCTCCTCCGTCTCAAAACACCTCTTCGGCACAATCTCTACATTAATGCCTCCCGCCCACAAAAAAAAGTAGTCCTTCGTCTCCCATAAATCCCGCGCCCGCACGTATCGATAATCTGTCGCCCCATCGATATTTATCACCGTTACACATCCTGGACGAAACGTCATACTGACTTCCGTCGGTCGACCGCCAATCATCATCAATACAAATTTCTTATGAACCCTCCAAAACGCAACAAACAAAACGATGGCGCCGACGATGCCCCCCCACATAAAGATCGTTCCATTCTCAGGAAAAGCAACATTGATCAAAGTAAATAGCAAAAACAACACAATGAAAAGCGGCAAAGCTGAAGACGCCTCATTACGCCCTGTAGATCGCTTGGACACCTCTCTGCTCAGCGCCGAAATATCCCCCACTTCCAGAGTATAACTCAACTCATAAACCTCCCCATTGCCCACAAACCTGCCGGACTCTTCAACCATACACACATCCTAACCCACCATTCCCAATACCACCACCCCCAAAAAGTCACAAATCCTCTTCACATTCATCGCACCCAAATAGTTAAGATGTCCAACATCACCACCACCTGCCAACATCCCTAACTTTACGCGGAGCCTCAACATGCCACTCTCCAAACATCTACCCATCCTTATCACCCTCACCCTAATCACCATCTTCGCCCTCACCCCGACCGCCAACGCCGCCACACCCGCCTTCGGCTCCAGGCCCAACATCATCATCCTCATCACCGACGACCAGGGCTATTTCGACCTCTCCTGCCACGGCCACCCCTTCCTCTCAACCCCTCACCTGGACAAACTACACACCCAGTCCACCCGCTTCACACGCTTCCACGTCTCACCAACCTGCGCCCCAACACGCGCCGCCATGATGTCCGGCCGCGCCCCCTTCTACGTCGGTGTCACACACACCATCCTCGAACGCGAACGCATGAAACTCGGCGTTCCCACTATGCCCGAAATGCTCCGAGACGCCGGCTACACCACCGCAATCTTCGGCAAATGGCACCTCGGCGACCAGGCCCCCTACCGACCCGACAAACGCGGATTCGACGAAGTCTTCATCCACGGCGCCGGCGGCATCGGCCAGTCCTACAAAGGCTCCTGCGGCGACGCACCAAAAAACAAATACTTCAACCCCTGGGTACTCCACAACAACAAATTCGTCAAAACAAAAGGCTTCTGCACCGATGTCTTCTACGACCAGGCCATCTCCTGGATCGACAACGTACGCAAAAAAGACAAACCCTTCTTCTGCTACATCCCCACCAACGCACCACACGGCCCATTCATCGCCCCCGAATCCTACAAAAAGAAATTCATCAAACGAAAACTCCCCAAACGCTCTGTCGGCTTCTACGGCATGATCGAAAACATCGATGACAACGTCGGTAAACTCATGAAAAAACTCGACGATTGGAAACTCGCACAAAACACCATCGTCATCTTCATGACCGACAACGGCCCCGCCGCCACAACATACAACGGAAACCACAAAGGCCGAAAAGGCTCCGTCGATGAAGGCGGCACACGCGTCCCCTTCTTCATCCGCTGGCCCGGCAAATTCAAACCCGGTCTCGACATCGACCGCATCGCCCGACACATCGACATCCTCCCAACCTTCGCCGCCATCATCGGCGCCACTCCCAAAGAACAAGACAAACTCCACGGCCGAAACCTCGTACCACTCCTCAAAGACCCCAAAACCAACTGGCCCGACCGCTTCCTCTTCTTCCACAAAGGACGCTGGCGAGGAAAACCCGAAACCGACAAACTCAAAAACTTCGCCGTAAGATCCCAACGCTATCGACTCGTCGGCCCAAACCAACTCTACGACCTCACCACCGACCCATCACAAAAGAAAAACCTCATCGACAAACACCCCGACATCGCCGAAAAAATGCTCAACGCATACAAAAAATGGTGGACCGCCGCCCTCCCCAACATGGTCAACGAAAACGCCCCCCTAAAAGGCCCAAACACCTTCCACCAACTCTTCTACAAACAATTCCCCAACAAAAAATAACTCCCACACCCAACGATCTCATTGACGCCCACATACTCGATCGTCTCCCCTTATTAACCCCAGGCGCCCTCGCCTGGGGCGCGCCGCGGATTTCTACGATTCGCGCGATACAGGGGACGATAACAACAATCTACCTCCCACAAATCCCACCCACCTCTCTCCTTCACCCTCACCCCTCCTCCCCCGTCCACCTCTTCACAAACGTCTTAAAATGCCTAACCTCAAACACTCCCGCCAACGCTGACCCCACCAATAGCCCCAAATACTGCAACCCTTCCTCCACGCCATAAAACCGCCCCAACACCAAACCCACACCAACCACAACCCCATAATACAACCGCCCCGTCGGCGTCCGCGGCGATGTCAACGGCATCAACACCAGCAAAATCAACAAAGTACTTGGTGTCAACAGCAAATAACTCACAAACACCAATCCCACAACCAACCCAATATCCATCAAATGACTCATCACCAACCGCGGCTCATCCCCCTCAAATACCGCCGGAACGGGCAACACCAACAACATCAATACCGCACCCGCCAACGCCGCCGCAACCGTCCCCACACGTGACAACCGACGATACATCAAATACAGCCCCAGCAAAATCATCATTCCCCCAGACGTTCCCCCGATCGGCCCCGGCGCCCCACCCCAAACCAGATCACGCATTGCCGTCAATTCACCACGCTTCAATTGCTTACCCAACGTCGCGCTCTGATGCAAACAATCATATTGCACCTCACCCATAACCTTCTGAGGATTCGTCGCAACCATCCCGTCCTCACCCCCCACCGTTGCCTTCATCGACCAGTACTCACCGCCAATCCCCTCCCCCCCCTCACGAACATCCCCCACAAAAACCGCCTCCACCGTCAACACATGATCCAGCTTCTCCATCCCAAACCACATCCCCAACAACAT
>JANQQT010000248.1 GCA_028284925.1 Phycisphaeraceae bacterium
GCGTTTTACCCGGTCCAATGCATTGAGGAGACTTCGTCGATCCTTTAGTCGGCGCTCATCGAGATCGCCGATTAACTTCAACCCAGTTGCATGGCCCGCTCCGAGCCTTTTCAGTTCGATCTTCATTCCATCTTCGAGCGGACGACGGAACATTTTTGAAATATCGGGGCGGAACGGCGTGTAGGCAGGGCCGAGGAAACCGGGGCGAGCTGAATTTCTGACGTGTCCTCTTCCCTGCATCAGATCGACGAAGGCGGGGACGGGATCGGTTGGCTTGCCCAGTTTTCTGCCCACGACGCATCCCATTGCGGGCCAACCCCCGACGGAGGCGAGTTCCTTTTCGTTGAACCCCGATTGGCATTGGAACGCATCGTGTTTGCCGGCGGACCCGGTGACGGATCGCACGAATGCCATTTGGTTTGCGATGGACGCGATGCGCGGCATCAGTTCGCAGACCTGGAATCCCTTGATTTTCGTTTTGATTGTTGAGAATTCGCCGCGTGTCTCGCTTGGGCCGTCGGGCTTCATGTCGATGGTATCCATCTGTGGCGGGCCGCCGTCGAGATGGATGTGGATGATTGCACCCGGTCGTTTTTGGGATGGGTTAGCGGATTGCATTTTTTCCGCATTTTCGGCGCGCAGGAGATCGGCCAGGGTCAGTCCGCCGACACCCATCAGGCCGGCCTGCAGGAATGATCGGCGTGTCTGTCCGTCGCAAAGTCGGTATTTTCGACCACTGATCCGAAACATGGATATCCTCTTTACAGTACCCATCGACTGTCCGCGTCGGGGCATTATACAAAAAACGGCCACTTGTTCACCCTACTTCCCGTCAATGGCATTTCTTTCCTCGATCCTACTTAATAACCTTAATGCCACTGCCCATTAACCGGCATAAACTAATCTCTTCCTACGGAATGTCATTGCTCTGCAATGAGTTCCGCACAGGCGTCAGACCAACCCCCGGACTACCCCATGACTTACGAGCGAGAAAACATCGCCAATATGCACGGCTATATTCCCGGTGAGCAGCCGGATTCACCGGACATTATTAAGCTCAATACGAATGAGAATCCTTACTCGGCGCCGGACCCGGTGATCGAAACGTTGCGTCACATCACCGGTGAGATGTTGCGTAAGTATCCTCCACCGACGGCGAACGATTTTCGGCAGGTTGCGGCCCAGACGCATGAGGTGGCTTCGGATAATATCATTCCCACGAATGCGGGTGATGAGTTGTTGCGTCTGGCGATTACGACTTTTGTGGAGCCGGGCGCCACAATTGCGGTTGCTGAGCCGAGCTATTCGCTGTATCCGGTGCTTGCCGCGGCGCATGGGGCTGGTGTTCTGGAAATTCAACGCAATGATGACTGGTCGCTCCCGAGGAATCTTGCCCAACAGATATCGGATGGGGGGGCGCAGCTTACGCTTATCGTTAATCCCAATGCACCGACGGGAACGCTCACTTCGGTTGCTGATCTCAAAGAGCTTGCGGAAGCCATTCCCGGCGTGCTCCTCATCGATGAGGCGTACGTTGATTTTGTGGATCCCGATCAGGGCTATGATGCGATCCAGTTGATTGGTGACCATCCCAATGTTCTTATTCTTCGTACGCTTTCCAAAGGTTACTCGCTTGCGGGCCTCCGGTTTGGTTATGGGATTGGGCATGCGGACCTTATTAGCCCCATGCTGACGAAGACGCGGGATTCGTATAATACGGACCTGGTTTCGCAGAAGATTGCGACGGCGGCCCTTACGCACAGGCCTTTTGCGCAGAAGACGTGGGAAGCGGTTCGACAGGAGCGTGATCGTATGGTCCGAGAACTCCATGCGTTCGGTATCTTGACGACGGATTCACACGCCAACTTCGTTCTCGCCACCATTCCGGGCGACTTTGCGGGCGGCGCAGCGAACCTTTACCAGACCCTGAAGCAACGGGGTATATTCGTCCGATACTTTGATTTGGATCGACTGGGCGACAAGCTGCGCATCACCATCGGGACGCCCGATCAGAATACTGCGCTGCTCAATGCGCTCAAAGAACTTGCTACCTGAAACAATTATGCCAGACAGAGAATATGCCTCGAAAAGCTGAGATAACCCGAAACACGAACGAAACGCGGATCCGAGTGGAGCTGGACCTTGGACCGGTGGAAGGTTCGCCCTACGAGAACAAGACGGGCGTGGGGTTTTTCGATCACATGCTCGACCACATTGCCAAACACAGTCGGTTCGGTCTTAACATCACGGCGAATGGTGACCATCATATCGATGATCACCATACGGTCGAGGATGTGGGTATCGTGCTTGGTTCGGCGATTAACGAGGCACTGGGTGATAAGGCGGGTATTGAACGCTATGGCTCTGCCTCCGTTCCGATGGATGAAGCACTGGCTACGGTGTCGATTGACCTTTCCGGTCGTGCGGCTCTTGTCTTTAATGCGTCGTTCACATCATCTAAAATTGGGGCGTTTGATACACAGCTTGTTGAGGAATTCCTGATTGCGCTTACCGCCAACGGGAAGTTTGCGTGTCACGTTCAGGTTCCGCATGGGCAGAACGACCATCACATTGCAGAAGCGATCTTCAAGGCGCTTGGGCGTGCGCTGCGGCAGGCTGTTGCCGTTACGGGTACGGATATTCCGTCGACCAAAGGCACGCTTTAGGTTGTGTCGATTTGGGTGCGTTTCGTTGTTTATTCCGCATTTGAAAAACATTCGAACCTGATAGTCTCCATCAGGCCATCTCCACGCCTATCCTTCTGGCGTGATGCCAATGCGACCATCCAACTTTTTGTTATTTGCGGTGTTGCTGTTGCTGCTTTCGGTTGGTGGATCTTCCGTGCATGCGGATGTCGGTGATCATCCGGTGCTTCATAAGCCTTCGTCGGATGAATTTCTTCGTGATGCGGCGGGGATCGTCACGCCTGAGGACCGAAGCAAGATTCAGGAACTTGTCAGCACGCTGCGTGAGGATAAGAAGGTCAATCTATTCATCCTCACGATTAATACCACATCTGAGTTTGAGGGTTTTCCGACGCGTTTGATGAGTTTTGCACGGCAGCTTTTTGACCACTGGCTTGCTGATTCGCCCCATAAGATTCTCAAATCCGGCCAACTGGATCTTCGCAATGGTTATCTATTCATTATTGCGAAGGAAGACCAGCGCTGTTGGATCGAAACCGGACCCGGGCAGGGGACGAACCGGGACCAGGCGTATCAGATTATCGAGAACAACATTGTTCCTTATTTCAATCACGCGAGCTATTCGCGCGGTGTTCTGCAGGGCGTTACGGCGCTGGATAAGCTTGCCCGTGATCAGAAGCTTCCTGCCGGGCCGTGGCCGTGGGGTCTGCTAATCTTTTTCATTACATTTGGCGTTATTGTGGTTTTAACGACGTTCAGCTTCATCCGCACGGGACGTAACGGTATGGCGTGGCAGATTTGGTCTGTTGTGCTTGCTGTTCCGGCGTATTTTGTGAACCGTGCATCCGCGGTCGCGCCGGAATTTGATGAATCACTTTCTCAGACCGCCGCTCTGGCAACTTTTGGCAAACGGTTATCGGGCGCGGCTGATGAGGCAGGCGAAGGGGGTGAAGAGGGGGTGGATGAAGATGCTGACCAGCGAGACGATGCGGGTCTTGAGGAAGATGCGGAGAAGGAGACGACGGGTGATTCTTCCCGGGCTTCGGCTCAGGAAGAAGAAGAGGGCGAGGAAGAGGAGTATGAGGAGGAGTGGGATGAAGAAGATGAGGAAGAGTCTGCATCCGTTTCCGCTTCTGACCTGGAGTCGGATGGCGAGGCTGAGCCGGCTGACGAATTGGCGTCGGTTGAGGAGAGTGGGGGAGAGGTTGGGCAGGGGAGAGAGGGTGAAGAAGAGGATATGGCGTACGAAGAAGAGGAATACGGGGATGAAGATGGGGCTGATTCAGAAAGCCTGTTCGATACGATTGACGACGATGAAGATGACGGTGGTAACGAGGACAAGGGCGAGGATGATAGCGATGGGACGTTCCCTCCGAACGCGCGGGGAGGTCAGGCATGAAATCCGCACCGCGATTTTTCAATAAGCGTAAGCGTGAGAAGATCGAGGCTGCGCTCCATCTTGCGCAGGCGAAAACGGCTATTCGAATCGTTCCCGCAGTGGCGACATCATCATCCCCATACCAACGTGCCGAGGATATTCTTGCCCTCATTCTTGGCTTGATCTTCGCTCTTCTTACGTTTGCTCTCATCCCCAAGCAATCTGATGAACTGGGCGCGTGGGGCGGCTGGTCGATCACCTCTACGCTGCTCGTCACGCTTGGGGCGCTGCTTGTCGGCTCTTTCATTGCACTGACGCTTGCCCGGCACACGCCCACGCTGAAACGCCTGTTCACTTCGATCACCCAAACGAATATGGCGACACAAACTGCCGCCGGAAACCTTTTGAACTCGCTTCGTCTCCATCCTGAGCAAATCTGCCCGGAAGTCGACGAAGATACCGATGCGTCAGAGCAGCAGGCAACTGACGGCCAGGAAGTGCCGGCCTATATGTTCCTTATCTATATTTCTCTCTTTGAGAAGAACGTTCTTATTCAATCCGATCCTGACACGGCGGCGCTGCTGGGGCCTGACGCGATGCAGCAACTTGCCGACCAGCTTGCAGAGGGGCTAAGGTCCGATAGCCCGACGGAGATTCTGATCGACATCATCAACGCTGCGGCTGATTTACTTGAAATTATCTCTCCGGAGCAAAATCCATCCGATAATAACATGCCTGCGGCTTCGCTATTGCTTGTCAACTGATTTTTTGTTCAGAAGCTTTTCATTTCACTTCCGCCACCTACAATTTTTTAATTCCAACTCATCCCAATCCGCTTACTTCTCCGGAGACGACTCCATGCGATTCAACACCGGACAAACGATCTCATTTACACTCGTCGCTTTTGTGCTGTGCTTTGTGCCGACGACCCAGGGGCAAATTGATATCACGCTCGATATCATGCTTGAGGGGGATGACCCGACGGAGTCGTTTCTTTTTGATCAGGTTGGCGAGCCGTCCGCTCCATCGCGGCTTGCTTTTGTCGGATATGTTGAGTCCCATCGCTTTGATATCCCGACTCGTTTGCGGACGGCATTTATTACCGCGCCTGATGTCAAATCACCGCTCGTTACCACGCTTGATCTTCACAGCTTTACGATGCCGCCTATCAGCGTCGACACGGGACTTGTTCGTGTGCCCATTAATTTCCATACGACGCTCAACCATACGCCTTCTGCCGCGGGTATCCTTGTTGAGGGGCTTGGAGCGGCTGATCGGTTTCATTTCACGGGCTCTTTCTCGGCATCACCCATCCCGGAACCCTCTATGGCCATCTTTCTTACGTTGACCGCGGCATCTGCGCTCCTGCGACGACCTCGTTGTGCCGGTAGGTGAATCTCAAACAACCCATCTTTTTGCCGGCCGCTGTGATTTAACGGACTCCTTACATGTGTAATCCCGTGCGCCGATCTCGGTATGATTGAAACCCTGGCTGTAACACGCCTGTAAGTCTCAGAAGATTCCCAACCGAACGTTTTGCACAATCATCGGAGTCCATCGTTAGAAAACCGGATACAATTGCATTCAGCCCACCGTGTCCACGATTAGACCTTATTTTTGATCCAATCAAAGGCCCAGATACCATGCGTACCCCTCAATTTGTTGCAGTTTTGGTGATGTTATCCTTCCTTCTCAGTTCTCCGCGCGTGTTTGCTGAAGAAAAACCAAGTGCTGATACGGGCATTTGGCCTGAGATCAAGGCTCTTTACGGGCAGAAACTTACGGATGTCCTTCCCGTGTTTAATGCCCTTTACCTTGAAGATATCCGTGCGGCCAAGAAATCCAAGCAGACTGCGGATGATCGACTGCTTGCCAAGAGGCTTTTGAAGACCACGGAGCGCACGACGGGGCAACCGCCGCTCTCAGCGCTTCTCTGTCAGCAGGTTTTTGAACTTGGGATTAACGACCCGAAGACGTATGAGATTGCCGACGCTGCTATTGCGCTGCTTGTTAAGCGCACACCGGCGGCGTATCACGGTACGTGGCAGATCAAGCGTGCGGATCTTCTTGAGAAGCGTGCGGATGCGGAGGTTGATCCGGCGTTGAAGAAGCAACTGGCGACTGATCTTATTGCGGTTCTCACCAAGGCCGGCGATGCTGAACGAGCGGCCAAGAAAGTTAAGCAAGCCAAGGCTTATTACACCCGCGCGCTGAAGGCCGCCGCGAAGAACGGTCTTCTTCAGACCGCGATCAAGCAGAAGATTGATGTTATTGATAAGGAACTCAAGGCCGCGGCGGACGCCCTTGCCAGGAAGAAGGCGGAGATGGAGGCGAGGCGCAAAGCCAAACTCGCCGCCAAGATGAAGGCCGAGCGGGAAAGGAAGCAGAAACTCTTCTGGGAAAACCTTCTTGTCAAGAACAACCCGTCACTTGCGCTCAAATCCATTGACGTGATCGACGATCCGGATATCAAGGCCAATCTTCCGCTTGCCGCCAAACCTATCGCGCAGCTTACGAAGGCCCAATGTATCACGGTTGCCTCGTGGTACAGATCGCTCGCGCAAAAACATGCCGATGATTCGAAGCGCAATGCACTGACCAGTGCATGGAAGTACTACCAACGTTTTCTCAACCTTCACATTCTGGATGACCCGCAAAAGACGGCAGCCCAACATGCGCTTGCGGATGTGGAAAAACAACTCAAGGCGTTCGGCCTGGAGCCGCATGACCTTACCGCGAATTCGCTTCCTACCGTCCGGCGTCTGCCGAAAATCCGTTCGAAGAATGTCGGCATAACGCTTGTCAAGATCCCTGCCGGCAAATTTACGATGGGTTCGCCGAAGACCCAGCTGGGCCACAAGTCTGACGAGACACCCCATTCGGTTGTACTCACCAAAGACTATTACATCTCCACGACGGAAATTACGCAGGAACAATACGAACAGGTGATGGGTGAGAACCCGTCCGTCGTGAAGGGGAAGAAGCTCCCGGTGACCAACGTTACCTGGGCGGACGCCATGCGGTTTTGTCGCAAGCTTTCCGGCATCGAGAATTATGTTTTCAGGCTTCCTTCGGAGGCTGAATGGGAATTTGCGGCGCGCGGTGGTCAGCCGGGTCTTTTCGCCAATGGCGCCAGGCTGTTTGAATTGGCGCACTACAAGACCAACAGCAACAATAAGATCCATGATGTCAGGTCCAAAGCACCCAATGCATTCGGACTTTACGATGTTCACGGCAATGTGGCGGAATGGTGTTTTGACTGGTACGGTCCATACCCTTCATCTGAAACCAAGAATCCGGGTGGACCGTTTAAGGGTGAGTATAAGGTGGTGCGTGGGGGAACTTACTCCTCGCCAGCCATGCTTTGTCGAGCAGCGGCGCGTCTGAAACTCAACCGCGAGCTTTCCTCCAAATCGATCGGCTTCCGGATCGTCATTGATCCCAACATCAGTACACAGCCCATGAAAGGTGGGAGCGGAACATTCTTCGGCATTCCCATCGATTAACTATTCCACATCATTTCGACAGTTTGGGCGAAGAGCAATCGCTTGCGCGTGGTTGTATCTCTATGGACCTCATGGTATCGTTTTGCCGTAGCCCAGGTTCATCTACCCCTTAACGGAATGCCGCCATGCCGGTTGATACCACGTCTTTTTCGCAACATCTCATCAGTGCGACGCACAACATTAATGATCCCCATGTTACCCTTTCCACTGCTGAGATTACCCCGAATGCTCCTGTTGTGTCCACCATTACCAAGACACGTCTACACGGCGGACGGCAGGAAGGTGTTGATCTGGTTGAAGTCAACAATGGTGCGATCAACATTCGCGTCATCCCGACGCGCGGCATGAGTATTCTTGATGTCACGACGGCGAACCTTCGTCTCGGGTGGAATTCTCCAGTGGATGAGATCGTCCATCCGGCATGGGTCAATCAACAGAATCGCGGTCGGCTGGGGTGGCTTGAAGCGTTTAATGAGTATTTTGTTCGATGCGGTCTTGAGTGGTTTGGACCGCCTTGTGAGGACGATCATCACCATGCCAAAGCGGAAGTTCCCGCCGGGCCCGTCTCCCTTCACGGCAAGATCGCTAATCTTCCCGCTTCTGAACTGCAGGTCATTGTGGAGAGAGCGAAACCGTACAACATTATTCTCCGAAGTGTGGTCAAGGAGAATCAGCTCTTTGGCCCGAAGTTTGAGCTTCATACGGACCTGGTGACGCGGCCGGGAACAAACTCCTTCCAGGTGATTGATACAATTCGGAATGTGGGCGCGCAGACGGAGGAATTCGCGCTGCTGTATCATCTCAACCATGGCTCGCCGCTTCTTCAACAGGGCGCCAAACTTGTTGCCCCTGTCAGACATCTTGCACCCATCAACGACCAGTCTTCTTCCGCCTACATCCATCAATACAACATGTACGGTCCGCCCACCAAGGGGTTTGCCGAAAAGGTTTTCATTTCCACCCTTCGTGCGGATCGAAACAAAAAGACCCGAGTCCTCCTCAAGAATAAGGCCCGGAATCGTGGGGTCTCGATCCGTTGGAACGTCGAGAAACTTCCCTGCTTTACCATTTGGAAGAATACGGCTGCTGAGGCGGATGGCTATGTGACGGGTCTTGAACCGGGTACTTCTTTCCCGTTCCCCAGGCCGGTTGAAAGGGCTGCCAAGCGTATTCCCAAAATCAAACCCAAGCAGTCCATCCAAATGCCCCTTGAATTTACGCTGCATACGACGAAAGCGGACGTTAAGGCTGCTGAAAACGCCATTTTCAAGCTCATGAAGGGGAAATACACACGTCTGGACACTCAGCCGGGCGGTTTTGATCCATCCTGAAAGATCGAGAAATGAACCCTGCGCGTCCTTCGCGCCGTTTATCATTATAGTGTAAACGATGCGCGATCATTCCTTCCTGATAGTAATCCACCCTATGCTCAAATATTTTCCTCAGTTCATGTCGGGCGTAACTCTACCCCTGCTCACCCTGCTTTTGCTGACGACGCACAGGGCCCCAGGGGATATCGAAAACTCCTCTTATACGGTTCCGCTTGATTCAGCTGCTATCAAGTATTTTGACACTCCGACCACCGATCCGGTTGCCATTCTCAAGAAGCATATCGATGCGGGGAAGGTCAAACTTCGGTGGGATAAACAGTTTGGCTATCTCCCGGACCTGCTCAGGCAACTCAAGATTTCCAAAGAGTCCCAGGTTTTGGTCTTTTCCAAGACGAGTTTTCAAAACGATAACATTACGCCGACGACGCCGCGTGCGATTTACTTCAATGATGACAGCTATGTTGGAGTCGTCCAGAACTCGGATGTCGTCGAACTCACTTCCATGGACCCGAAGCAAGGGGCTATTTTTTATACCTTTACGCAGTACGGCGAACGGAAAGCGCCCACCATCATACGCGAAAACGCGAAGTGCACGACGTGCCATTCGACGAGTCGAACGGTTGGTGTGCCCGGCCCGCTGATCAGGAGCGTTTATGTTCGACCCGACGGCCTACCCATTCTTCGTGCGGGAGCGTTTCGCACGACGCACCGGAGTCCGTTCAAGCAGCGCTGGGGCGGGTGGTATGTTACCGGGAAGCATCCCCGACAATCGCATATGGGGAACGCGTTTGCGAAGGAGGTCGCGGACAACACGGCCGAGATCGATCAGACGAAGAACGGACAACTTCTGAAGCTGGATAAGTTTTTTGACACCTCCAAGTATCTCACACCGCACAGCGACATCGTGGCGCTGCTTGTGCTTGAGCATCAGGCGCATGGGCAGAACCTTATTACGCGAGCCGGATGGGAAACGCGGCTTGCGAGGCACGACCAGTCGGTCATGGACAAGATGCTCAAGCGTGATCCGGGCAAGCTATCTTCCATTACCCGACGCCGTATTCAATCGGCGGGTGATGCGCTGATCCGGTACCTGCTTTTTATTGATGAGGCCTATGTCCGGGGGCCTATCACCGGTACATCCAGGTTTGCCGGGGTCTATCCCACGCTGAACACGGTGGACGCTGAGCGACGCAAGCTGCGACAACTGAAGCTCCGCAAACGTCTCTATGACCTTCCGCTAAGCCCGCTGATTCATTCCAGGCAGTTTGATGCGATGCCGAAGCCCATGCTGGATTATGTTTATAAGAGGCTTTATGACATCCTGACCGGGAAGGACCAATCCGAGGATTTCCAGCTTATTTCCAGTACGCACCAACATGCCGTTCTTGCGATTCTCAGGAAGACCAAGAAGAATCTTCCGGGTTACTATTTCAAATAGCCGTCACCCGCCGAGTTCTTCGGCATTGATGTAAAAAGAGACACCGCATACGCGATGTCTCTTTTTGTAATGTTGCGGGTTTTATTGAAGTTACTTGGGAAAGGCTCCGGGCAGCGCTTTGGGGTCGGGTTTGAATCCGTCGCCATCCTGATCGATAAAAATTGGATTTGTTACGGCGATAGGGCGAACTTTGCCCCATTTCGGGCCCATCACGGGGCCGATTACGGTACTTTCGCTCGTTGCGACCACGATCAAGTGCGCATCCTTTGTCACGTTCACCACCACTTCGTGATTAAACTTCATCACCTTATCGCTAAACATCTTGGGGTGCGTCTTCCGCGTGAAGTTGTATCGTTTATCGGGTACACCGTTGACCAAAATCTGCACGCGATCGATATCCAGATAATTGGCGCACTGCACCTTGATTCGAACGATGACGCTCCCTTTTGAACCGCTCACGGTATCTCCGGCGATTGCAGGTTCGGCCGTTCTTTGTCGCGACACCGGTACGACGCCCACGTCCAGGAACGGGCCGTTGGTCATCACTACATGGCCCTTCCTGGCCTCCCTTACGATATCCAGGGGCTTGATCTTGCCCGGATCATCGGTTGGGGACTTGATGTAGTTTCGCAGCCAGCATGACCCGTGAAAGTTGTAGTGTGCATCGGTATTGACGACGCCGGGCACGTAGATGCCGTTGTTGATGGCCTGCATCCATGAGAACGGTCGGTTTCGGCCTGTATTAACACCGTTTCGCTCATTTACCCTGGTCAGAATTCCATGGAGCTGATGGATCTCGGTTACATGCATGTATGGAATGGCGCCGGTGAATGCCTTATCGCGTTTTCCATCCAGATTTCCGTCAAACAGCAACTGAATAATGTTCGGATGGTTCTGTTGGACGAGTTTTTCCGACTTGTCATCCCACTCGGCCAGTCGCTTGATCTGTTTGATGACATCACCGTCGGTGACGGGGCCGCCTCCATCCTGATAGCCCGGTCGATGGATCAGTGGAAAGGCGTTCTGGTGGTTCAGGGGGAGAGGTCGCCCGGTCAACTCGATTCCCGTTGTTGTCCCCATGAATTTTGTTGCTTTCAGATATTTCAGATGGGGCACGTAGGTATCGACACGGTTATGTTCGGTGCATGGCGCGAACTCGACGTGTTCGGCCAGCAGGTTCAAGACGCGTCCCAACTGCGACCCGGTATTGTCTCCGGATGGTGATGAATGGGAATGGAAATCCGCTGTGACCCAACCGGGTGTCTTCAATACGCGGTTTAATTTTGCCTTGATCTCGGTTACTTCACCGCGTTTGACTTTGATCGTGCGATACGCGGCGTCATACTCATTGCCGCGCGAAATGATGACATCGTACTCACCCGGCCCGATCGCCTGTGTGAATTTACCGTTTGCGGTATACACCAGATTGTGAACCGCGAATTCTCCCGAATCGACGAAGAAGAAGGGTGACTTGGTTCCCTCCCTGCCGATGAACTGAACTTTCACCGGCATTCCCTTGCCGTGCCCATCCGTGATCACACCTTTGACGTATCCGGCTTGATCCATCGTTATGATTGATTGGGTGTTGCGTTCCAGATCGAACGTGCTTTTGATTGTGCTGCGCCCGATAGCATTGACTTCCAATTCATAACTTCCTTTTGGCGCGACGAAACTTACGCGTCCGCGTTTGTCGGTACGCGCCTCTCCGTAGGGTTTGCCCTTTAGTTTGAATTCGATATCCGCGCCGGCAATTGCTCCATCCTTATCGCTCACTTCCAGGTTTACGCGTGCCGTCTTCTTTCCAGTCAACCGGTTTGCCATGCCGCGCAATGCCAACGTGTGCCCCGCGACATACAACCTGCGTGAGAACCTAACCGTCTTACCCTTGGCCACCTTTACGCGATTTTCCCCGTTGATCGTAAACGATACCACATGTGACCGACCCTTTAACATCTGCGCAGAGTCCTTCTTATCCGCCGCGACAACTCCATAAGCCTGAGTCCACCAATGGTCATACACCCATGCCAGTTTCTTATCTTCACTTCCGCCGCGCGTGAAGGTTCGGTCGGCCCGTATGGAATCGCTGAACACCACCGTCGCATCCTTATCCTCATAATTGCGATGTTCCGTGGTTACCAGGACGTAATCCCACCCGTCCTTTAGTTGATATTTCACGGTCAATCCCAGTCCCCTTTTTGCGGTAATCTCTCGACTCTGCAATGTCAGAACCACGCCGGCTTCCGTTGATGCATCGACCTTGATCGACCTTAACGGCCGACGATTCGCATCGATGTAATAACACGACAACTGATCGTTTTGCCCTCTTCGTCGTGTCATATCAATAATCTGCCCGCCGACGCCCCTTACGGTCATGTTGGCATTGCGGCTGGGAATCGGGTCCGCCACCACGACCACGATACGATCATTCATCATCACATAATCGCCGATGATCGCATCCACCTCCTTGCCCCTGGGCTTGTATTTCAAATAGTTTTCGGGCGTAAGACGCAATACCTCCACTCCGTTGGCGGCGTCGCCAGCCAGTATCATCATCCCTACCAAGATCACCAAAGCGCATCGTCCGGGGTTCAACATTTTCCTATCCTTATCCTTCAACCTTATTGCTGGCCAGCACTAACACGGGACGGCCACACTTACTCCGTCGCCTTGCCGAATTTCAATTGACTCAACTTAACCTTAATCGAATGGATTTTCTTTCCATCGATGTTCACCACCGTGTAAGTCATGCCCGGCTCTTTACCCTTCGTATCAAATCGCACCAACCCGAAACTCTGCTTTTTGTTGTATGAAAATACCGCGGCCTTCATTTCCCCATGCACGTGCAGGTTGGTCAGACGTGATGAATTGAATTCATAGAAGGGGTAGCCGTTTTCCCTTTCGATTTTCCAGCAGTCGCTTCGGTGACGGTCCGCCGACATTAAAATTACTCCCTCTATCCTTCTTTTCTCAATGAAACCGAATATCTCCTCGCGTTCGCGGCGAAAACCGTTCCACGTATCCTTGCTGTCGCCCTTGGTGCGAAAATCCCACGGCACGGGCGAACACAATACTTTTACTTTTCCTTTGCTTCGGGCGAGTGTTTTCAGTAACCATGCTTTTTGCACCGGGCCAAGCATGCTTACTTTTTCCGCCCTTGGATTCGTTCGGTAATACCGACCGTCGAGCATGATGAAATGCACATCGCCCACATAGAAGTCGTAGTAAATTCCCGGGTTCTTCGCCCCGCCTCCGTAATAGGGATTTACCCAGTTCTCCATGTAGGTTCGCCAGACCGGTCGCTTCCATGCCGGTTTATCAATCTCCGGTCCGCCCCAGCAGTCATTGGTCCCAAAGTCGTGATCGTCCCAGATGGTATACACCGGCGTCCGGGCCAGCAGACGCCGATATTCCGGTCTTGACTGCCGACGGTAATAACAATACTGCTGCATTGCGGTGGATGTGGGATCATCCGAATAAACGTTGTCTCCCAGGAGCATCATCAGTTGAGGATTGAATTTTCCGATCGTGTCCCACATACGCTCATGTTGGGGGGTGAACCCCGCGCCGCCGCCGAATGCGAGTGTGAAATCGGCGGCGTTTCCCAACTTGGGCGAGGTTCGGAATTGCGCTACGCGTGTTTCGATCCTCTCTCCGTTATCACGTTTACCCCTGACACGCGCCTTGACCACCACACGATATTCCCGATCAGCCTGCAGCCCGGTTAACTTCATTACTCCGGTAAAGTCCTTCCTGGTCCCGGTCGTCGTTACGCGTTCGTTCGACACACCGACATGCAGGCCTTTCTTATCCAGTGCCTCAAAACGATAACTCAACCTCGCGACCTGGGTCGTCCTTACCCAAACCTTTGCTCCACTGTCCGTCACCGCTCCCACCATCGGTCCATGGACAATCAAGGCCGCCTTCTCGAACAGGCCGGCCTTCGTCGCCATCTGCACGAGCTTCTCACTCACGCCGCGAGGTCCGGCCAGGAATCGCTCCACTGCGACACCTCTTTTCACCGCCTCCTTCGCCGCCTTAACTGCGTTGGCTTCATCCCCCAATGCCGCGTATGCCAACGCGAGCACAAAGTATGACTCCATATCCTCGGGCTTCATTTCCAGGTATGCATTCAGGAACGCAATCGATTCTTCCGCCTTATCCCGAATCAACAACCGTAACCCATGTTGATGAATTCGCTTGTATTGGCTGAAGTTGAATCGCCGCTTCCGAACCGGCCTCCTTTTGCCTCCGTCCTTCCTTCCGGGTTTTTTCTTTACATTGTTCCCCTTGGCTTCTTTCTTTTCCGTTGCTCCTTTGCCCTCTATCTTCCTTTCACCCGGTTTCACGTTGGGCGTGTCTTTTTCGACCTCGACCGCTTTTTCCTCCGCCATGACAACGACTCCCATCACCAACAGCACGCCAAAGAGAATCCTGCCCATTAACCTGTACCTTTCACTAAAACTCGCCTCAATCGTCACACCGCTGCGCCCGACGCCCCCAGTTGGGTAATATACTAACCGATGCAACACATCATTGGACAAGATTATGCACTGGGTATCCTAAAAGCCGCCCTTGCCGCCGACCACATGCATCACGCATGGATTTTCCACGGCCCGACGGGAGTGGGTAAGGCAACCACCGCCAAGGCACTGGCCAAGATTCTGCTTTGCCATTCTCCCCAGAAGGATCTTACCTCCACACCCGTCGCCTGCGACGCGTGCGAATCATGCACGCTGTTCGCATCTTCATCCGCGGCGCATCCGGACCTTCATCTGATCTACAAGGAACTTGCCGGCGACTCACAAAACCCTGCGTTACGTAACAAGAAACAGCTTAACATTCCGGTGGACCTCCTCCGAGAACATATGGTCGGCGGGTGGGTTGGCGGCCCGGATGGTAGATACCACGATCCCATCGCCTCCAAAAGCCCGATGCTCCGACATGGTCGGGTCTTTATCATCGACGAAGCCGAGCTTCTTGACCAGACGGGGCAGAACACTCTTTTGAAGACGCTCGAAGAACCTCCGCCTAACACCTACATCATTCTGATCACCTCCAACCTTGATCGCCTGCTACCAACCATTCGTTCGCGCTCCCAGACCATTGCCTTTAACCCCCTGGCGGAAGATCACGTCAGTCAATGGCTCGGAGACCAACCCAAGGCCGCCGACCTTTCGTCTGAACAAATCGCCCACGTTATCACCTTCGCTCGCGGTTCGATTGGGAAGGCCCAGATCGCTCTCCGTTACAACTTTCATCTCTGGTATGAGCAAATCGTTCCCTACATCCGGTCTATCGCGCAATGCAAACCAGCGCCACAGCTGGGGCCACTCCTGGCACAACTCGTCGAAGCGTTTGCCAAGCAATGGGTTGATTGTCATCCCAATGCGTCAAAGGACGCTGCCAACAAGGCAGGCGTCCGGCACGCTTTCGGTCTCATGGGCGAACTTTGTCGCAAAGGGATCCACGCGGTCTCCAAAAAGTCAGCCAACCATCCTCCGGATATCACTGAACAGAAGCTCCAGCCCTATCTCACCGGCATCCAACTCATGCAGGAAGCCGAATCCCAGCTCCAGTCCAATGTCGCTATCGGCTTGCTGCTGGAAAATCTTGCCATACAATGGTCTTCGACCCCAAGAGCACGATTGGTTGCCAGTTAAACCTCCTGCACGCTCTTTTTGCAGGAAAACGCGAGAAAGACGGCAACCCGAAGTACGCTGCGTTTGAAACCGATCGGAAGTGTCAGGCTTCCGGTCGGAACTAAACATTCACTTCCTGACGACATTTTCTTAAATTCACCCGATGCTTGAGTGCCTATTACGCGCCCGCTTCGGTAATGGATATACAAAAGATGCCCATCCACCCTCTCCCGGTCATGACCGAAGAGCAAGAGCTCGAGGCAATTAAAAAACTAACGCCCCCCAAGACCGTCGTTGTACGCTACGGCTACCTCCGCGTCATCGGCGAATTCCCCTACTCCGGGGATCAGGTCATCGGCTGCGGTACGAAACTGGTTGCCCGAACGACGCGCGGCGTCGAAGTTTGTGACATGCTTACCACGACCTGCGAAAACTCCGGCTGCGGCTCGAGCGTTTCACGAAAGCAGATGCTCGACTACATCGAGAAGTCCGGCGGCAAACAATTCCCGTTTAACACGGACGGCAAGATCCTCCGCATTGCCACCGTCGAAGACCTGAATGACAATGCGAGGCTTGATTCGGAGAAGACCAACCTTATTAAGCTCGCCCGTGGGAAGGTGAGGGAACTTGACCTCCCGATGAAAATCATCGAGGTCGAACAGATGCTCTCGCGCGACCGCATCATCTTTTATTTCACTGCGGAAGGTCGTGTCGACTTTCGTGATCTTGTCAAGCAGCTTGCCGCGGAACTTCACATTCGCATTGAGATGCGACAGGTCGGCGCGCGTGACGAGGCACGCATTGTTGCTGACTATGAAAAGTGCGGCCAGCATTGCTGTTGCAAACAGTTCCTTAAGGTCCTTAAGCCTGTGTCCATGCGTTCGGCGAAAGTTCAGAAAGCAACCCTCGACCCAGCCAAGATCAGCGGTCGATGCGGGCGACTCATGTGTTGCCTTCGCTATGAAGACAAGACCTACGACCAGCTCCGGAAACGTCTCCCGCATCGTAATTCACGTGTCATGTCGCCTGACGGCCCGGGCCATGTTCTAAACACGCAGATTCTTACTCAGCTCGCCCTTATTGAACTTCCTGACGGGACGAGGAATGCTTACCCGGTCGAGAATCTCGAAAAGCTGCCCGGTCAGGGCAAAATCTCTCCTGAAGAACTTGCGGACCTACCGAAGCCGCCGCCGAAACCCAAGGAGGAACGGCCCCAGCCCCAGCCCCGACAACCACGACCGGAGCCGAAGCGGCCTCAACCCGGCCAACCGCTCGCTGATAAGGATGTTGAATCCGCCGAAGGTCTGCCATCGGCGAACATCGAGGTGGACGCTTCCGGTCAGAAAGATCAGTCCGACCAGCAACAGGATGGCCAGAAACAGAAACGTCGAAGAAATCGTGGTCGGGGCAGGGGGAGGGGGCGCAATCGCCAGGGCGATCAGGATAACCCGCAGCAAGACCAGTCTGATTCGCAGGAAAAGGAACAGAGCGAGTCAAAGGACCCGTCCCGAGGTGACGGCCAATCCGATTCGTCTGATCCCCATAAGAAGCGCAAACGTCGCAGAAACCGAGGACGCGGTCGCGGTCGCGGAAGAAACAAGCCGCAGAACCCAGATGGCGGAAGCAGTAATGGAGGTGGAGGTGGAGGTGGCAATGGCGGCAGTGGCAATAGCGGTGGTAGCGGTAATTCCAACCAAGGCGGCTCACCACCATCTCAAGAATAACGCGCAATCCCAAACATACAATAAAAATCGCATCCCCGTCCCAACGTATACGAAAAGCTCAATCAATCTCCGGCACGAAACACCCTATCGCTTTCGTTCTCTTTACCCATATTCCTTTTCCACTTGAAATTCCCACCAGCGCATTCTCCAGATCCTTTACCGTTACCTTTGTCCTTTTCACGCCCAGGTCCGCATACAGATTATCGATCCTTCCCTGATATCCAATTTCTCCATTCTTCAGCAAGACCACCACCTCTGGCGTTACCTCCACACCGAATTGTTTCACCAGTTGATGCTTTCCATCAATCACCGTCGCCATCTCATATCCGTATGCTTTCCCATGCGTTTTCGCCTTTGCCGATGTCACATCCGGATCTACATGGATCAGCAGGAACTCAAATCCTTTCTCTCCGTAGAGCGTCGCCAACCGATTGATTTCCGGCGCATATCCGTTGGCAATCGGACAATCCACCGTCGTGAAGATCATCACGCGGGCCTTGGACTTCTCCTCGACCTTCAGAGGGCTCACTCGCTCACCACTCACCGCCGTAAACTCAATACCCGTCTCTGCCTTGCCTGCGCCGTCGCAGCCGGTCATCCCCCAAGCCGCCAATAGACATACCACTCTTAACATTACACGCATCGCCAAAACCTTACCTTCCTCGATGTCCACTCAATTTCTTCAACAACTCCAGTTCCGCCTCATCCACCACCCCGTCCTGATTCCTATCCAGTTTCAGAATCGCGTTGCGATATTTTTCGGGCATCTCTTGTCTTTCAATCTTCCCGTTACTGTTCCCACTCCGATCCAGCCGCACGGCCCGTTCGTACATGGTCAATGGCTTACGTGGTTTCCGGTTTCGCCAGGCGTTACGTTCCAGCGCCTTCAAAGAACGATCCAGTTTTCCGATATCCTTCGCCTTCGCCGGCGCCACCACCCATGTCACCGCAGCCATCTCATCCGTTGATTCCAACCCCCAGGTCACGCGAAGCGGCGGGTTGAACGGATTTGCAGGATTTTCCGCAGAGTTGTCGTAAGTCAACTCCGCATAAACGATCGTTCCTTTTTTCAGACGCACCGGCTTCTTATAAATGTAATTCCCCTGCCAGTTGAAATCCCACTTGTCAACATAAAACAACTTTTCTTTACGACCATCCGGATGCACGGCCCACGCACGCATCGTTTTACCCAGGTAATGAGCATGCGCGCCGACCGTTACCAGGTCCATATCTACATCAACCTTATACGAACCACTAACCTTGAAATTCTTTGCCCCGGCGGGAATATTCAGCCCCGCAAATAAACCCCAAGCCGCCGGCAACTGCAGATGATGAATCTTTCGCTCCGGCTCTTTTTTGGCCAGGTAAATTGCAATCTTTGTTTTTTCGATTTCTTCCTTCCCTGACGGGTGAAAGTGTGTTTCTAATACCAGATCATCCCTTTTTGCGAGCGGCATCGCCAATCCTTTGCCTACCTCATAAGGGCCGCCGCCCACCGCCCATCCTCCCAGACTTCCGGTGTATCGAAATCCCATCCCCCGAAAGCCCGGCCGACCATCGCGCCCATCCAGTCGACGTGCTTTACCGGTATTGTCCAGATAGAAAAGGACGTGATGTACGACTGTTCGCGCACTTGGTCTTACCTCAACGGCACGCACCCACTCATCCTTTTTCAGATTCAACGGAATCACAAAATTACGATAGATATCGGGTCCGGATGCAGGCACAACAAACCCTTTGGTCATCTCGACGACTATATCGGGCTTGCCCAACCTCCAACCCGACGCGAATTTGGGAACAGTCGGGGCCTTGCTCAAATCACCGGCCAGCGCTCCTCCATCGACCCATGCGCCGATCAAATCAATCTCACGCTGACTCAACCTGCGCGACCCGACAAAACTACCATGCCCTTCCACCGGATGCCACGGCGGCATATACCTTGACCTGGTCACGCGCCGAATCATCCTACTTCGCTTTTTGACATCCTTATAACTCAATAGTGAAAACGGAGCCGACTGACCCGGGCGATGACATTCGGCGCAGTGCTTGTAAATGATCCCCGCCACGTGTTTCGAAAACGTTACCTTGCCGGGCAACCCCTCATCCACACGTTTCACCTCAAATTCCTTTTCCCCATAGGTAATCCCGCCCATACCAAAGGCCGTCACCATTCCCAAAAGGCCGACAAGATATCGCTTAGACATACTCACGATTGACTCCTTATTTCCAATCAGTCCCTGACACTGACCATACGTCATTGAATTACTATCCCATTGACCTTACGGTTGCGAATTCCCCGAACATACGCACATTATACACCGTTGCCCATTATGCTCCCCCGTCGCCGGCATTCCGCCTACAATTTAGCAATCGTGATCAACCCCAAACAAAAACGTCGCTACCTCATCAAACTAGGCGGTGTCGTCTACGTCGCCATTTCCATATTCATTGGGCTTGCGGCCCTTAATTCTCAAACCAATCTTCTCTTCTGGATCTTTGGGCTCTTGATGGGTGGGCTTATTGTTTCCGGATTACTTTCCGGCGCCATGATGAACTCCCTTCTGATCAAACGTATTACGCCGCAACCTGCCCATGTTGACCAACCTCTCACCATCCAATACCAGATCACGAACAAACGGGGCATCCTTCCCTGTTTTGGCTTTACCATCCGAGAGATCAAACCCTCCAAGCAGCCTGACTGGGCTTACAACCTCCCTATCGGATACGTCGTCTACATTCCGCCGAAGACCTCGACCGTTGTGAACGCCCACGCGTTCGGTTCAACGCGTGGAACGGTAGAACTCCCGAAGCTCGAAGTTTCCACTTCCTTTCCTTTTGGTATCCTCACGCGTTCGGCGATCCTCCCACTTGTCTCCAAGATTACCATTCTCCCTAAATTGCATCCACTTAGCAGGCAACTCTTCCACGACATCAAACAACGCTCTACCAATGGTGCGCGATCCGGGAAACACGCTGGAGGGCTGGAGGAGTTTTACGGTCTCCGGGAATACCAGCACGGGGATGAACTCAAACGTATCGACTGGAAAAACTCCGCCAAATCCGGCAAACTCATCTCTCGTGAATACACCAAACCTGCGCCTCCCAAATTACATATTGTCCTTAATCTCCACGGGGCGAAAAACAAACTTCCCCACACCGAGCAAGCCATTTCCTTCACGGCGTCTGTGTTTGCGCATGCCGCGCAACTCGATTACGAATGCTCACTCACCATCGTCGCACGCCGGAATACCTCTATTCCCCCGGACTCGGGAAAATCCCATTTCAACAAACTCTTTCATGTTCTTGCGGACCTCAACGATGAAGATTTCCCCGAAAGCGACGCCCCTGCCCCCTCGCTCCACGATCTGACCAGCCTTACTCCACCTTCCATCATTATCCATGCGACCCAATCCAAAATTCATATCGGGCCGCCTTCGCTTCTCAATCTCGACCATCATGACTTTGCTTCATACATCTCCCATGATCAGCAATCCATCACACCCTCTGCGCCGGACCTAACCACCGACTCCGCCAAGCTTCCCCAGGAGACGGCAGCATGATTTTGAACCTTGCGTTCTCCAAACTCCTTTTCCTGCAGATCATGATTGGCGCTATCGCCTACGCCGTCGCCAAGCAAAGTGCGGCTGTGTTCCTTGTCGTCATTGCTCTCGGCGTGCTTTCCAGGCTCATGGCCAAGAAGCATGATAGTGCTGTACTCCCTCGTTGGCTTGTCAACGTGGCGGTCGCGCTTGCGGCACTTTGGACGATCCGGGAGAAATCCTATGCCGACACGCCCCTTATCATTGTTCTTGCCGACTTCATGCTCAATATCCAACTCATCAAGCTCTTCGACAGAAAAACCAATCGCGACCACGCGATGCAGATCGTTCTTTCGCTTATGCTTGTCACCTGTGCTTCCATCATTTCCGCCTCGATCTTCTTCGGTCTGCTGCTCATCACGTATATGATCATTGCGCTCTTTACGGTGCTTAAGTTTCAGCTGAAATCCGGCCTGGATTATGTCCAGAGACAAATCCAGCTCGGCATCCCGCAAAACCACACCCCAATCCCCATCATTCACCAGCCGCAGCCTTCTGAAGGCAAGCAATTCAACCGCATTGCCATCGCCTGTGCCCTTGGCTGCACGGCCTTCTCGACGATCTTTTTCATTGCTATGCCGCGAGGGCAGGGCAGGGGAATCCTGGGAAACTGGTCACCCCAGACGATCCAGCTCACCGGCTACGATTCGAATGTCGAACTCAGAAGCGGCAATGTTTCGACCTCATCCATCCCGGCCATGCACGTCAAGGCCAAAATAAACGGACAGCCAGCCGGATCAGGCCTTTCCGAAGTGCGTTTGCGTGGTATGGCGCTCGACACCTACAACGCCAAAGCACGACGATGGGACCGGTCTCCCGATGCCAACAGATCCCGCCGATACTTCGACATGCGGGACAGGCAAACCGTTCGCTTCCTCAATCAGCCGCCGCCCGGTGACGTTCTTGAACTCAATGTTTCGGTTCGCGTCAATACCAAGGGCGCTCTCTTTGCATCCAATGCCCCGCTGATGATCCGCATTGAAAACCACAAGGGTATCAGGTTTAACCCGCTCGACCAGCACCTTGCAAGAGTCAGGGATGCCAACGGTACCGCCAACTACACCATCTGGTGTTCCAACGAACCGAGAAACCTGAACGAACGCTACTTCAAACAATGGCAGAATCTCTTCCGCGAACGTCTTCCCGCGGACCAGCGAAGACAAAAAGGTTCCAAGACTACCAACCCTCAAGCCACCTACGACAAAAGGTGGTCGAAGTATGCCCGAAATCCCGTACTCAAAGATCCTCGGATCGAGGAACTTGCCCTTCAAATTATCTCCGAAGCCAAACTTTCCAGACCTCCGGAAGCCCAATCTCACCCCAACGATCACCCCATTGCAAAAGCCATCGAGAACCATCTACAAAAGCGATGCGCCTATACGCTCGACCTGCCCCAACGTGGTCGCGATGAACCTATTACGTCATTCCTCTTTGATAAACAGGAAGGCCATTGCCAGTACTTTGCTTCTGCCATGGCTGCGTTGCTTCGGTCACTCCATATCCGAACGCGCGTCGTCACCGGGTTCGTCTCCAACGAGTACAACGAGGTGGGCGACTATTACATCGTCAGGCAGAAGCATGCGCATGCATGGGTCGAAGTCTGGTCTGACAGGACGGGTTGGAAGGCCTTTGACCCGTCACCGCCGGCTGCGATCGAACAACTCCACGATCCCGGGTCGGGCTTTTTCGCCGCACTCACCAAACTCTACGATTACGTCGAATTTCAGTGGCTCAGCAACATCGTGGCCTACGATGCCACGCAAAGGCAAAACATCTTCGCCTCCATCAAGTCCGCCCTCGATGCGATCTCTGCCGTTGCGCAAGAATATGCTCGACAGATCCAGCAGTTTCTCAAGTCCATTGCTCCTTCGTGGTCCACACCGAGCATCACCGGTACTTTCCTTGGCGTCATTATCCTGGTTGCACTCATTGGACTCTTCTTCGTTGCCCGAAGGTATTTCAAGTCGCACGCCTCCGCCAAGCAACTGCAACTCCGAAACTTACCCGCGAACCAAAGAAAACAACTTGCGCAACAGCTCCAGTTTTACCTTGACATGCTTGCCGTTATCCAGAAACTGGGCCATACCAAATCGCATCACCAAACCCCCGGAGCTTTTGCCGAACAGCTTAATCAACTCAACCCCCATACCTTCTCACCCACCATTCCCCTCACCAACCTTTATTATGCCGTCCGTTTCGGCCAAAAACCGCTTACGTCCAATGATCAACAACAAGTCAGATCTCTTCTCCAGCAACTCTCCCAAGCCACCCAACCCCATTTCAACCCCAAACACAGCCTCTCAACCTCCGCCGTATAGATGCGCCATATCTTTCTTTTCTACCCCATAATAATGGACCCATATATACGCGTGGCTGAACCCCGCGACCAATAGCCCCGCTATTGAATTAAATCCGATTCCGATCGCCCAGAACAATAGAAACACATACATGTACATCCCGTTATTTGTAAGCCGAAAAATCCCTTCCCTCACCAAACCCATCTTCCGATACTTCGCATCAAAATGATCCGCTCCCGCCGCACGCTCCATACCAAAATACCGAACCACACTATAACCCGCATATCCTCCAAGACCGACTAAAAGCGCGGTCACGACAACTCGCCAGCCGATATCCATCCCTAGACCTCCCCTATTCATCCACGCCAACACGGACAGTGACACAATCCGACCAAAAAACAACACCAAAAAACACACCAGATAACCCCTAAACCCCATTACTCGACTTACCCCTTCACCCCGCAACTCAATCCGCCACGCCAACCATACGAAAACCTGATGCACCACCGGTATTCCCACCGCCATCCAAAACGCCCACCCGACAGGCCTCCCCAGCGAATCCCAGCCCAGCCAAACCAATCCCAGCAATACCCCCAAACACCCAAAATGCAACGCCTGCCCCTCCCA
>JANQQT010000259.1 GCA_028284925.1 Phycisphaeraceae bacterium
GCTTCAGGATCACGCAACTCCAGCGATGACCCATCCCCATCCGCACGCCAATCCCACTGTCCCCCGTCAAAATATTCCACCACATCCGCCGGATTCTTATTCCCGTCCAGCAACACGATCCGCTCCGTCGTATTACCTAATCGCCCACCATAATCACCCACGATCGTAATCCCCGGATACTTCTCACTCAACGCCGCCGCATCATCCGCTACCACCAGATACTCACCCGGTTCCAACATCGTCCCTTCCGGAAAATCAAAGTCGATCGCATCCTCAAATCGCCACCCCGTCAAATCAACCGTCTCACTCCCTCGGTTATAAAGCTCTATCCACTCCTCAGGATTATCCGTCAACGGCTGCGAAGCCTCCCCTGGATTCGTCTGCACCGCCGCCTCCAACTGCAAACCAAACACAACATCCGACGAATTAAGCGCCTGCTGGTGTACCTCTACCGAAATCCGATTCAACCCCTGCACCAGATGATCCGTCGGCAGCGTCACAGGACCCTGCAACGTCGCATTACCAACCGGCGGCACCCCAAACGTCGTCGGCGTAACCGGTCCATCCGGAATGTTAAACCGATCTAGCTCATGACCATTCAGATAAAACACCGCGCCATCATCAACCACATGCGTCAGCCTCAACGCATCAACCGCCAACGGATCTCCGTTAAATATAAAATCCGTCTCAAAGTAATACGTAATAATGAAAGGATTATTCAACAGCGGATTCGTAAACGTCGTCTGCAATCCCGGCGCCGGCAAAGCGCTCGTCTCAAACCCCAACAAACCGTCTCCGCTGAACCAGTCCAGATTATCCACCGCATGCGACGACATCGCCCAGTCGCTCGCTAGCGCATCACCCGTATCGTTGTACCGCCAGTTACCATCCAGCGACACCAACACCTCGGAATCAAACGTCGGAGGTGTACCATTCACCGCCGAGTTCGGTCGATGATGATACATAATCTCATTAATCACAATGTCTTCTTCAAACGAAAACGAATTCACACCACCCGGCGTCGCCACATCGGGAAACAGCAACCCCTCAAGCTCACTACCCTCACTCAACCCGCGCAATCGCCCCGTCACCTTCACACCATCATCAATCGAATGGGTACTAAGGTTCTCCAGGAACAACCGGTCACCCTCAGCAGGCGAAAAGCCCAAATCCCCTGCATCAAACGCAATCACATCACCCGCCCCAAGCTCCCCCGACCCCAAATCACTTGACGCGCCAGATGAAGATCTCAAAACGTAATCACTCAGATCAACCCCCTGCCCGCTCGTATTCATAAACTCAATAAACCAGCCCACCGACCCCGCCGCATCAATCTCATGAACCACCAACGCCCCCGTCGTCGTAGGCGGCGCAGGTGGCAACGCCGCAATCGTCAACTGCGAATCAAACAACATATCCGTATCGCCGCTCGCCTGATGAACTTCCACCGCCAGCACATTCACACCCTCAATCAGAAACGCGTTACCCAGATCAATCGGGCCAACTTCCGCCGCATCACCAACCTCCACCAACGCCAATGTCCCCGGCCCCACAACCCCACCCGGCATGTTCTGTCGATGAACCTCTTCACCATTCAGGTAAAAAACAGCCCCATCATCAACCAACGTCGTCAACTGAACAACCGCACTCGACACATCACCCTGAAATCCGAATTCCTTCTTAAAGTAATGCGTCACCGGCCCCTCCGCCAACTCCGTCTGACCAGGCGCCCCCTCTCCAAAAAACTGGACTTCCGACAAACCCACAAAATTATTATCCCCACCGTGATTCCCATGAATGTCCAGACGAATGAATCGCGCCTCCACACCACCCAGATCTATCGACTGCGAAAAGTCCACCGTCGTACTTCCCGGCGCAATCGTAAACGACTGATTCGCAATCAGCACTGAATAGATCCCATCCTCTCCCGCCACCAAAACATCCGCCGAAGAAATCCCCCGCCCCAACAACTCCGGTCGCCCCGGCAACGTTTCGTTGTAGTTCCAGACCTTCATCTCCTCCACCAGATGCAACGATCCCAGATCAAACGTGATCTCCGGCGCCAAATCAGCCGGACCGCCGGGAAACGTACCTTGATTCAACCACATCGTCCCTTCAGGGTTCAGCGAATGCGTATTTCCGTTCAGCCCCGCACCATTCACCGCATAAGCGTCCCGACGATCGAATCCCCCCCCAAGGTTTGAACTCGCCGTCGCCGTCACACCCTCAATCTTCGCCAGCGTCGCATCCGACCGCTTCGCATCCCCCGCAAAAAAGGCGCCCGGCCCCTCCACAAACGTCGCATTACCATGACCCAGATCCTGCCACCCGTCCGCCAACCCCACACCCGAATCATCATAAAGCCATACATCCTCAAACGTAATCGGCGTCGTCAACACGGGCTGATTACCACCACCCACATCCTCCGGAAAATTCCGCGCGCCCGGCGTCCCGCCAATCGCAAATGAATTACTCCAATGACGCGCATCACCCGAAGTCGTGTTCGGATCCTTCTTCGCCAGCGTCGCCCCGGACCCATCCGGCCCAACTGGCCAGTCCCCCGCATCGTTATACTCCATCTCATCCATCAACCGGTCACTGCGATCACGCAACTGCAACTGCTCCCCCCCATTAGACAACCGCCCCACCCACGGCCCTGCAACCGAAGCAACCCCAAACGTATTCGCCACCAGATTCGGATCACCCGCCACCACAATGTACCCGCCGCCCGGCACAATCGACCCCTCCGGAAAACGAAAGTCCACACCATCCTCAATAACCCAACCCGAAATATCCACATCCACCGCATTCTGATTATGAAGCTCAATCCATTCCAACGCCTCACTCGCCCCGGCCGGGTTGTAATGAACCTCGTTAAACGTCACAATCGAATCGCCAGAAAGCAGAGTCCTCGCCTCCAACGATTCCATCAAACGCAATCCCCCCCTCTCCTCGCGTCCCAACCCCAACCTGGCAAAACGCCGCCCCCGGCGCACACGTGAACGACGAGAAAGCCTCAGCTCCTCCCTGGCGAACGATATCGACATAGCAAACTCCTCCAGCAATACGCCGACGAGTAGAGATTCTAAACGAAGAGGAACGACCTCAACACGTCGTTCTCAATCCCTTGACCCCCTTCAACCCCTCTGCCCCCTCCGCACAAGCAAACCAAGACCAACACCCAACAATCCCAACATAGCCGGCTCAGGAATCGGATTCCCTTCAGCTCCGAAAAACTGCACTTCGGACAATCCCACAAAGTTCTCCGCATTCCCGTAGTTCGTCATGTTGCTAAACTTGATATACCTTGCATCTACACTTAAATCAACCACCTGGCCGAAATCAACATTATCCAGGCCAGGCGCAATCGCCAACTGCACACCCTGTAACAACATCGAAAACACCAGATCCTCACCCGCAACCATAATATCCATCGTCTGAATACCGCGATTCAGCAAATCCAGCCGACCCGGCAACGTCTCGTTGTAATTCCAGATCTTCATACGATCAACATTCTCCACCGATCCCAGATCAAACACCACCTCCGGATTCAGGTCATTCGGCGCCGCAAACGTACCGTGGCTCAGCCACATTGACCCATCAGGCACGACCGAATGATGACCGTTCAGGAAAGGCATCCCACTCTTATTCACCATGTTCACCGCCGGGCGACTGAAATTACCCACCAGTTCACTCGATACACTGTGAATCGTCGCGGGAATCTCTCCCGGCGAAACAGGCTCTGATACAAACGTACCCGAAAACTGCACTTCACTGATCCCGGTGTAATTCGCATCACCATGATTGGTAATATTGTCAAACCTCACAAACTGCGCCTGAACACCACCCAGCGGAAACGTCTCCGAAAAATCCGTCTCGATTCCGGGGGCAATATCGAATGGTAATCCCGTAAAGACCGGCGTAAACACACCATCCGGTCCCGCGACCGAAACATCCGCCACCGCTAAACCACGCGTCAGACAGCACGTCGGGTTAGCATTCTCGTTGTAATTCCAGAATTGCATCGAATCAATCGAATAGATCGCACCCAGATTCGCCGTAAACGATGGTGCCGGGTCATTCAACGCCGTCAGCCACACGTTCGGCCCTGCCAGGGTATTGTGCGCCGAACCAACCAACCCGTTGCCGTTCACGGCATTGTTCGGATTCCTGTCATCAGGAGTGAAAAAACTCGATGCAAACGCCGTCACATCAGGAATCAACTGGGCCTTCGCAGGCGCCGCCAAAGACAACACCGCAATCACCAACATCAATCCAATCATCTTCAAGCGATAAGACATATCACGATCTCCATGCGCGGAAATACGCCGACGCCCCATTCGCGTCGCGCCTTCCAACGATTCTGTTTCATTCTTAACGATCACGTGTCTGACTCAGCAACAAAATAAAAAGTACCAAGTCCTCATTTCCCTCCCTCATTGGCATTTCCGAACGCACAACAAGGGTCCATCCCACATAAAAACCTGAAGATGAATCAATCTCTCTCCCCTTTTGTACCAAAAACTCCCACGCCATGCAACGATTTTCTCCCTCGGGATCGCCCAAATCCCACCTGAATCGAAGAAATCCGCCCAATCGCATATCATCACCCCAATCAACAACCCCGATTCCATCCTCAAAAACGGTATCCACCCCATGCCAGACCCCCTCCTCGTTATCGACTCCCACACCGGCGGCGAACCCACACGCGTCATCATCTCCGGCGCCCCCGACCTCGGCACAGGCGACATGGCATCCCGAAAAGTCCTCCTCCAGGAAAAACACGACCACATACGCCGAGCACTCGTCAACGAACCACGCGGCTCAGAGGTCATGGTCGGCGCACTCCTCTGCAAACCCCGGGACCCACAAAACACCGCAGGCGTCATCTTCTTCAACAACGTCGGCTACCTCCACATGTGCGGACACGGCATGATCGGCCTCATCCAAACCCTTCACCACCTCAATCGAATCACTCCCGGCGAACACCACATCGAAACACCCGTTGGCCTCGTCACCGCACACCTCCACGACGACGCCCGAATCTCCATCCAAAACGTCCCCTCATACCGCTACAAAAAAAACCAGACCGTCAACGTCCCCGACATCGGCCCAATCACCGGCGACATCGCGTGGGGCGGCAACTGGTTCTTCCTCATCTCCGACCACAACCAGACACTACAACTCTCGAACGTCGATCACCTCACCGATCACACCTGGAAAATTCGAAAAGCCCTCGAAGCCCAGAACATCACCGGAGAAGACAACGGCCTCATCGACCACATCGAACTCTTCTCGCCACCACCCGACCCCCAAGCCGCCGACTCCATCAACTTCGTCCTCTGCCCCGGCAAAGCCTACGACCGGTCACCCTGCGGCACCGGAACCAGCGCAAAAGTCGCCTGCCTCGCCGCCGATGAAAAACTCAAAGAAAATCAGATCTGGCGACAGCAATCCATCGTCGGCTCCATCTTCGAGGCCTCATACCAAATCAAAAACAACCAAATCATCCCCACCATCACCAGCCGCGCACACATCACCGCCGAATCCACCATCATTACCGACCCCAACGACCCCTTCACCTGGGGCATCTAACTCAACAACCAACTCCCGGCCGGATAACGCTCGCTCACACCATCACCCAATCAATAACAACCAGGCAATCCCACTCTTCATCCGCCTCCCTGGCCTCCATCGCGCCACCCGATTCAGAAACTAAACCCGGATGCCCCACCCGGGACGCTTCCCAAAAAACGAAAATCCGCGCCCACCAGAAACCAATAACACCAGACCAGACTCCCTAAAAACAAAAACATTCCCCTCCCAAACCGAAACCCTCCCTCACCTTTCTTCAACCCCCTGTACCACAACACCGACTATAATACGGATACCCAAAACACACCCAAGAAACAATCCCACCATGCAAACCAACCCCACCCCCATCCTCCCCTTCACCACCCTCCTCACCCTAACCTTGGCTCTTCTTCTCACCCCTCTCCCCACTCCCATCCACGCCGCCCTCCTATCCCCAATCCAACCTTTCCTCAAACAACACTGCCACAAATGCCACGGCCCAAACAAACAAAAGGCTAAACTCCGCCTCGATAACCTCCCCCTCCCCACACCCACCAACAAAACCAAAGACACCTGGATAAAAATCGCCGAAGCCATCGAGTTCGGCGACATGCCTCCCAAAAAGCAACCACGCCCAAATCCCACCCATACAAAACAAGCTCTCAAAGCCATCACCACCGCCATCACCAGGTCCACCACCACACGCCCCATCGCCCTGCGACGCCTCAACCGCATCGAATACCAGAACACCGTCCGCGACCTCCTCGGCATCGATACCCACCTCGCCGAACTCCTCCCCGAAGACGCCTCCGTCCAGGGCTTCGACAACGTCGCAACAGGCCTCGCCATCTCACCCGTCCTCATGGAACGCTACCTCGAAGCCGCCGACACCGCCTTCGACGCCGTCATCCGCCGCATCAAACCCCTCCCCCCAAGAACCCAACGCGTCAACATGATGACCAACAAGGAGAACATTGACTCCGTCAAGAAGAAAAAAGGCGGAACCATCTCAAAACACGGCGCCTTCATCAAATTCAGGCCCGGCTGGCCGCCCGTCCGCCTCGATGAAGCCCACCCCCGCGAAGACGGCATCTTCCGATGCCGCATCGCCGTCTGGCCATACCAACCCGGAAAACGCACACTCGCCGTCGCCGTCTACGTCGGCCCACTCTTCGGCCCCGGCAAACGACGATTCGTCGGCATGTTCGATGTCACCGGAACACCCGAAAAACCACGCATCATCGAATTCACCACTCGAATGACCAACGGCCACTCACTCCACATCGTCCCCTGGATCTACCCCGAATATACACACCGCTCCACAGGACCCAAACCCGGCATCGCCGTCCAATGGGCCGAAACACACGGCCCCCTCGACCAGGCCTGGCCCTCCAAAACCCAACAACAACTCTTCGGCCCCATCGCCGCCATGGAAAAAGGCGAACGCATCTGGATGCGATACAGAAAAAACGTCTACCTCCACAACGTCACATCCGACAAACCCAAACAGGACGCCGAACGCATCATAAAACAATTCATCCCTCGCGCCTTCCGCCGACCCGTCTCATCCGAATCCATCCAACCCTACATCAACCTCGTCAACAACCGCCTCGAAGCCGGAAGAACCTTCGAACAAGCCGTCCGCGCAGGCATCACCGCCGTCCTTTGCTCACCCCATTTCCTACTCTTAAACAAAAACCCCAAAGTCGACCAATACACCATCGCCTCACGCCTCTCATACTTCCTCTGGTCCACCATGCCCGATGACCAACTCCTCAAACTCGCCAAACAAAACAAACTCTCCGATCCCAAAGTCATCCGACAACAAGTCGAACGCATGATCAAAGACCCACGTATCTCCCGCTTCGTCAAAAACTTCACCGGCCAGTGGCTCGACCTCCGCGACATCGAATTCACCACGCCCGACAGACGACTCTTCCCCGAATTCGACAAACTTCTCCAGGAATCCATGCTCGCCGAAACACGCGGCTTCTTCAACCACATCCTCCGGAACAACCTCTCCGTCCTCAATTTCATCGATTCCGACTTCACCGTCCTCAACGAACGACTCGCAAACCACTACCACATCCCCGGCATCAAGGGACACGAAAAGTTCCGCGTCACAAAAATCCCCACCAAATCCATCCGCGGCGGAATACTCACACACGCCTCCGTACTCAAAGTCACCGCCAACGGCACAAACACCTCACCCGTCCTCCGCGGCATCTGGGTACTCGACAAACTCCTTAACCAACCCCCCGCCCCGCCGCCACCCGGCGTACCCGCCGTCGAACCAGACATCCGCGGAGCCGTCACCATCCGACAACAACTCGCCAAACACCGCGACACCGAATCCTGCGCACGATGCCACAACCGCATCGACCCACCCGGTTTCGCCCTCGAATCCTTCGACCCCATCGGCGGATACCGACGCTTCTACCGCACAACCGCATGGGGCAAGAACATCAAACGCGAACGAGGAAAACCCTACGGATACTCCCTACCCGTCCAACCCTCCGGCCAAACGCCCGAAGGACAAGACTTCGCCAACTTCCGCGCCTACCGCAACATCCTCATCAAGAAACAGGACACCATCGCAAAAGCCATCGCCGCAAAACTACTCATCTACGCCACCGGCCGCCCCATCACCATCACCGACAAACCGACCATCCGGCAAATCGTCAAATCCGCCCACAAGGACAACCTGGGCCTCCGATCCATCATCCACGCCATCACACAATCCAAAGCATTCACACAACCCTGAACCGATACACTAAAATAAACACAACACGATTGGACACCACCATGCCAAAACAACCCCTCCAACGCAGAACATTTCTCCGCTCAACCGGCGTCGCGCTCGGGCTCCCCCTCCTCAACATCATGCCCCACACCCCAACCACCCACGCCGCACCCCCATCCCCACCCACACCAAAATCCAAATCCGATTCACCCGACATACGCCGCATGCTCGCCATCAACGCACCACTCGGCATACACACCCCATTCCTCTTCCCCAAAACTGCCGGCAAAAACTACGAAACAACCCCCTACCTCAAACCACTCCAAAAACTTCGACACCGCTTCTCCGTCATCTCAGGCCTCCAACACCCCAACGTCGATGGCGGACACTCCGCCGAACAATCCTTCCTCACCGCCGCCCCACACCCAGGACAACCCAGCTTCAAAAACACCATCTCCGTCGACCAGTTCGCCGCCGAACAAATCGGCCACAACACACGCGTCGCATCCCTCTCACTCTCCGCAAACTACAACGGCCTCTCCTTCACACGCTCAGGCGTACGCATCCCCCCCGAAACCAGACCCTCCAGACTCTTCGCAAAACTTTTCCTCGAAGGTACTGAAAAACAAAAACAGACACAGCTCCGACGCATCAAAGACGGCCAGTCCATCATGGACCTCGTACGCGAACAAACCAAATCCGTCACCAAATCCGTCGGACGAGAAGACCACCACACACTCAACCAATACTTCTCCTCCGTTCGCGATCTCGAAAAACGTCTCGCCAAGGCCGAACACTGGGCCAAACTACCCAAACCCAAAGTCGACCGGAAACCACCCACCGACATCAACGACCGCGCCAACTTCACAGGTCGCATGCAACTCATGTACGACCTCATCTTCCTTGCCATCCAGACCGACTCCACACGACTCATCACCTTCGCCGGAGCAGGCGGAAACGAAGTTGTCTCGCTCAAAGGCGTCGACGATGGCTGGCACAACCTCTCTCACCACGGCAAATCCGAAGAGAAAATCAAAAAACTCGCCATCATCGAACTCGAGGAATTCCGACTCTTCGCCGAATTCCTCCGGAAACTCGAAGACGCAAGGGAAGGACAACACACCCTCCTCCAGCAAACCGCCATCATCATGGGCTCAAACCTCGGCAACGCCTCATCACACAACAACACCAACCTCCCCATCATCGCCGCAGGCGGCCACTTCAAACACGGCTCCCACCTCGCCCACAACCCCAAAAAATCACCGCCCCTCGCAAACCTCCTCCTCTCACACCTCCAACACCTCAATCTCCCCACCCAAAAATTCGCCTCCTCAACCTCAACCCTCACCGCCCTCAAACCCACCTGATACCCCACCACCACTACCCTAAAAATGCGAAGATTAACCCCGGACGCCCCGTCCGGGGCGCGCCGCGGAATCCAGAATATTCGCGCCTACCAAGGTGTCCGCAACGAAAAGAACTCTCGCACGAACATCCCACACACCCCACACACAACGTCAAGGAAAAATTAGCCCCCAGCCCCCGTGCCGGGGGCCCCTCGCGGAACACAAAAGAATCCGCGCCTCACCCCAAATCCAACCAACCTTACATGTCTCCCCAAAACGCCGCTTCAACCACCACCCACCTCATTCAAACCACACCATTCACACCTCACCCACCCCCTACCCATTCAACACCCATATCCTCATATTCAACACCCCCGCAAAACCCACCCACAACAA
>JANQQT010000277.1 GCA_028284925.1 Phycisphaeraceae bacterium
TGCAGACGCCTGATAAATCCCCCTCATCCTTACCCCTGGTGCATTTGTCATGATCTGTTTTTTCGCCGAATTCGCTAGGCTTTCTCCCAATCCCTCCTCATCCACTAACCGCATCAGTTGTCTCGCGATCTGAGCGGAATTGCAGTTTTTTACCATCAACGCCTCTTCCCCATCGCGTAGCAAATTCTCACCCAAACCTGCCTCCATACCCACTATCCCGACTCCCGCCGCCACCGCCCACATCGCGTTCACCTCGCCTGACATCACCAGGGCGATATCACATCCCCCCAACACTTCCCAAGGCCGATCCAACCCGTCTGATATGACCAACTGATGCACACGTCCCAAATCATCGATCACCCGCTTCGCTCGATGTAAGCGATGATGCGTTGGACTCACAATGGCTCGCACGTCACGACCCGCCGCCGCCGCCAACGCAACGCCGATCACACCCAAAAGGGCATCCTCATTACCGGGTGGATCTCCCAGAATCGCCACAACTTTCGTTTCTTCATCATTCACACCCCACCTCATCCTCATCGCCCGTCGATCAACTCGCTCAATACGATTCATATCAACCGCCGGTCGAATATAGAAACTCGTTTCCCCCAAAGACCTACCATATATCTCATCAAATGTAACCACCTTCGGCCTTTCCGCGCCGGGCACACCTTCGATCAGTCGGGCTATCTCCTGCATCTCCCTCTCATTGACACACGTCAGCAAATAATCCGCCTTCACATTCGCCTTTGCCACGATCTTCCCCATCCGCGAAGACCATGCCTGAACCAGATCAAATCCAGCCCCACATTTCAGTTCTCGTCTCACACTCCATCCCACCCCCCTTAGCAGCCGGAACATCTTCTGATCAAATACTTTTGCCACCTTCAGCCCTGAATGCTCAATCGTCTCAGCTTTCTCCCGCCCACCGATCACCCACACTTCATGCTCAATCTCTCCCAACTCCATCACGACGCTACGTAACACCTCCAGCCAGATAGGCCGAAACGCTGCGGACTCAACATCAATCAAATGACATATTCGCATCACCCGACACTACCCTTACCCTCGAATTCCAACCCGAATCTCACCCGTCTGTTTGACCTAATTCAACCCACGCTTATCACCGGGCTTATCATCATTACGATCCCACTTGTAAAACAACCGCGCCGATGCCAACGCAAGCCTCTGCCCCACACGTCGCGCCATAACCTGCTCCGCGGTCTTCGACACATCCGTACCTGCCGTAAAAGTATGATCCATCTCCACCTGCACCAGCTTACCGTACGAATCCTTCGCTGGATAAAGAACATTGCCTGTCGCCACATCCACCATTCTCACCCTGGCCTTGATACGAGGCTTATAAACCCCTTCAGTTACCTTCATCTCAAATTCTTCGATCATTACGACAATTACCTGCTTCGCCCCCACCGATTCCCCAATCTTCTTGACCGACCACTTCTTGAAATCCTTGTTATTCAGTTTCAGGTCATACATGGTCCGTGGATCAATAAACTGCGTGATCACCTGTTGATCTTTCAATTCCGCCCCAACATGCGCCGCAATCTCACCCATCACGCGAAGATTCGGCAGCCGATCCCCAAAATCATCCACCAACACCGCTGTAATCTGATCTTTCGGTTTAAACTCCGCTTCCACCGTCTTCGGAATGGCCACATCCGCCACCCAACCAACCGCCACACATCCTCCCTGCAACATCACGCACAGTCCCAAACACAATACTCGGATCACCATAGTCTGACCTCGTGAACGTGAATCACTTTCGATTCGTCGTATGATCGTAAAACTTGCCCACCGTGTTTCGCGTAAACAGATCCAACGTCCCCAGACGAATCGTCCGTTGATCCGCATTCACCACACCCACCGTACTCTTGGGCGGATACGTCACCGACACCTGCGTGTCATACGCCGCGTCATCCGGTCGTGAACTGTTCGCCTCCACCACCTGCACCGTCCCCGAAAACCGTCCTTGCCAGATATTCACATTTCCGGGCTCATGCAATCGATACTCCGTCAACTCCACCAAAACCAGACGCGATACCTTTAAGTGCTTGGCGACCTGCGAATAGGGCTTGCTGTCCCAGTAAATATTCCGGTTCTGAAAATCCACCACCTGCTTCGCATCCAACGCCTTCGCCCCAGGCACGTTCGCCCGAATCCCTTTCGTCAACCACTCCGCAATCTCCAGCCGCGCCATCGGATACTGATACAAAATCCCCTTATCCGCACTCACCAGCACTGCAACAGTTTGATTTGCCAATCCCGTATATTCCGCCTCATATTGAATGGGCGGATTCGGATCCTCCAGTGCATACGCCACAAACCCCACCGCCGCACATCCCCCCATCGACACCACGCTCCCTAGTAAGGCCAATGCCACCACGGCAATCTTAAATCGCGTAATTACAAACCGACAGGTCGAACAAGTCATATGGCGTACTCCGTAAACCCCCCACTGAAACACATTCTAGCCGAGATGTACCTTATACTGCCACGCCGCAAGAAAGAACAATATCAATGTGACAAACGTAGCAGGTCGCAACAATCGTCGTAATTGCAACACGGCTGGACATCCCGTCAACATCACCCACGCGCCAATAACCGCTCCCATCGCGGCAAGCAATGCGAGAAAACCACCGGCCGGCTGATTCGCAAACGATGCCAGAACACGCCCGTTCGCCGCCAGCGCAAAAGATGTCGTCATGCCACATGTCGGGCACGGATGTCCCTTCTCCTCCAGATACGAACACTTCGTCATTCCCATTTGCGTGTGCGTCCCAACACCCTCATCCGATGCTTCCAACGATCCAGCCCGCAACAGCAGCGCAGTACACAATGCGAACACAACCCCACCCCCGACACGTATCACCAGAATATTTGGTCGCTCTTTTGCCATGGTCTTTCCTAACGATAAGCCCCGCTAAAGGGATCGACCATTAATAACGCAATATTACAATCACCCCAGCGTGTCGGAAAACGCCGTTAACTGGCTTAATCTTCAACGATCGGTAAACTTTCCCCCATGAATCAATCGGGTCAATCACACACCGCATATCCAACCTTGGCGAAAAATACCAGCTTCCACCTTCTCTGGTCCAGCACCTTTGCGAGCGGATTCGGCGATCGAATGGCCATGTTTGCCGTACTCACCATGGTCGGATACGGCCTGACCCCCGGTGCTGACGCCTCCCTCCAGGCTGGCGTCGATTTCTTCTTCTTCATCCCATACCTTCTCTGGTCACCCATCGCCGGATGGATCGGCGACCGCGTCCCTCGAAGGTGGCTCATGTTTGCAGCCGATGAAATCCGTGGCCTCCTCATCCTTGCGATCCTCCTCATCCTTCCCTGGCAAGCAGGCTCACCCGTACTCCCCGCCGAATCCCAATGGCAGGCGTGGATGCTCCTTCTCGCCATCGGCATATGCGCCGCAACATTCAGCCCCGTCAAACTCAGTATCATCCCAAACGTCGTGGGAACCCCCGCCCTACAGCGAGCTAACGCCGTCGTTGTTAACATGGGCGTGATAGGCAATCTCTCCGGCGCCATCGTCGGTTCCGTACTCATTTCATCAAGCAGCGGTTCCATGTTTCACGTTCAATGGTGCATCGGCCTCGCCGCCGGTGCATACATCATCTCCGGACTGTTCTGGGCATTCTTAAAAGCGCCACAACACAGAGCATCCACCAAACAATCACTCACCGGAATTCCCAAAGAGATTTCCAAAGGTCTCACCTACGCCAAAACCCATCGCCCCGTCTTGGTCCTGATTACCCTCGCCGCCATCGTCTGGGCCGGCACCAGCGTCTATCTTCCCTATCTGGCTGTCATCGCGACCTCTGTATACCAGGGCGATCTCGGTACGTTGGGCTACCTGCAGGTTTCCATGGCCATCGGGATGCTCAGCGGCGGTCTCGTCCTCGGCATCCTCAACGCCCGACTCCATGCTGAGTTATGGATGACCTTCGCCGCATTTTTTGTCGGCTTTTGGATCATCCTCCAGCTCGTTCTCACGCCTATTCTCCCTTACCTTTTCATGGGTATCCTCTTCGCCCTCATCATCGGCTTTCACGCTGGCATCCTCATTGTCGCCCTCAACTCACTCCTTCAGCGAATCTCCCCTGACTTTCTTCGCGCAAGAATCTTTGGCGCAAAAGAAGTCATTACCCAAATCGGGAAAGTTGCCATCTCATTTGCCATCTGGCAACTCGGCAACGACTCCAACCCCGCCATGCTGCCTCTCACCCTCCTCTTCGCGGGGATCATGATGGCCTCCGCTGTCTATGGTCTCTTCCGCTTCGTCTTGACAGGCCCATCTAAAAAGAAAACCCTCAACCTGTGCTGGCGATTCGTACGCCTCTATTCCTTTGCCTTCCACAAACTCAAAGTACATTACAAGCACCGCGTTCCCCCCAAAGGCCCCGTCCTTTTCATCTGCAACCACACAGCGGGCATCGATCCAATCCTCGTCCAATCCGGAACTTCCCACATCATCAGGTGGATGATGGCCGCCGAATACCGATTGAGAATCCTCGGCTGGTTTTGGCGCGCACTCAAACCCATCATGGTCGATCGCGATGGCAAAGACACCGCCGCCGTCCGGGAAGCAATCGCCATACTCAAACAGGATGACATCGTCGGCATCTTCCCCGAAGGCGGTATCAACGAAGACCGATCCAAACTTGGTGACTTCGCCGATGGCGCAGGACTTCTCGCCAAACGCGCCCGCGCCGTCATCCAACCTGTATTCATCACAGGTACGCCTCAAAACGTCAAGCCCATCACCTCTCTCTTCAAACCCTCTCACGCCCATGTCTACTTCGCCCATCCTGTTACCGTCACATCGAAAATGTCACGCGAAGACATCATCACCGAAGTCAAATCCCGCATACAAATGCTCCGTAATCAGTTTGGTGAGAACGCCACCTCTTCACTCGCCTAATCCGATACTCCTACGCAATCCACACCATTGCCTACTTCAGATGCCCCGATCCCTGAGAATTACGCCCCCGCCTGTCATTTCGTATGACACCCGCTCCCCGTTGGAATACACTGCAGGCCATGCTTCAACTCGGCGAACAATTTGCACCCATTGCCCAGAGAATGGCCGATGAACTCCAGACCGTCCAGGCCATCTTCGCCGATGAACTCCGCTCCGATCTTCCCTGTGTTAACGAACTCGCAGACCATCTTGAGCAATACCGCGGCAAAATGCTTCGTCCCACCCTCGTCCTTCTCTCAGGGCTTGCCGTCGCCCCAGACAGCCAACTTACCGATGAACACCATCGTATCGCCGCCGTCGTCGAAATGGTCCACATGGCCACGCTCGTCCACGATGATATCCTTGATGAGCAGGATGTCCGTCGTCGTACAGCCACCATCAATCACCTCCGAGGCAACGAAGCCGCCGTGATGCTCGGCGACTATCTGATCTCCCACGCATATCACCTCTGCTCTTCCCTCAATTCCCAAACCGCCGCACGTCTCATCGCCGATGCAACCAATGTTGTCTGCGAGGGTGAACTCCTTCAACTCGCCAATCGAAACAACTGGGATTTGGATGAAGAGACCTACTTCGAAATCATCCGTCGCAAAACCGCATCCCTATGCGGCGTAAGCTGCAAACTCGGCGCCCACCTCGCCGATGTCGACCCGGACATCACCGACCAGCTTTACAAATACGGCGAATTGCTCGGCAGCGCCTTCCAGATCATCGACGATGTCCTCGACCTCACAGGCGATCCGGAGATTGTCGGCAAGTCACTCGGCAAAGACCTTGAAAAAGGAAAACTCACACTCCCTCTCATCCATCGTCTCGCCCAGCTGGGTGCCAATGACCGTCGAACCTTTGTCAACATGATCCGGAGTAATGACCACGAGATCTACAGCACGATGGGCGCCCTTCTCTGCCAAAGCGATTCCGTCGTCGCCTCACAACACCACGCCGAACAGCTTGTCGATCAGGCCAAATCCCAACTCATCGACCTCCCCGACTCCTCCGCCAAAGCCATGCTCCTCGCCATGGCCGACGCCGTCATCGACCGCGATTTCTAGTTTCCGATACCACACCTGCTCCGCACTCAAAATTCAAATCAGGTGCCTCCGATGACCCAGAACACCAACGTAGACATTTCCTCCGTTCAGCCGCCCGACCTCCCTGGGAAAAAGACCATCACCACCGCCGTCTTCGTCTCATTCCTCGTCGGAATTCTCGTCGGCCTCTCCATCATGTACCTCGTAAACAACCTCGGCCCATGGGACGGTTTCTTCGAGAAGTTGACAGCCGGCATACAAACACCTGACATCAAAAACCCCGTATCACTCAATCGCGAAAAATTCTCATTCAAACACCCGGGCAATTGGAAAGAGGAGATCGACCCAAACATCGATCACCAAAACAACATCACACTTGACATTCCGTCCGGCGGCATGTTCGAATTACGCATCTACGATCTCGATTACGACCCCGAAGAACTCGTCAACGATCAGGTCGAAATTTGGGAAAACGATGTCGTCAAAAAGTCGTACCGCCAATCCTTCAATAAGATCAAGCAGTTCACCGGTCACGGTATCACCGTCACCGGCTTCCAGGATGGCATTTGGAAAGTAAAAACCAGAACTTTCGCATTCAAAACAGATAAACACGTCGTTTTCATCAGCGAATACGTCTTTTCCGAGGACGAAAAAACAGAACGACCCGGTTTCGACCTCATTTACTCCACCCTGAAGATCAATTAACCCTTCTTTCTCCCATCACCCCTTCAAAAACCCCCTGAAATTTCCACTCAACATCGCCTCAACATCCCGCCTGATCTCCTTCTCTGTTACCGACCAGCCCGTCGCAGCCAGATCCAGATACTTGTCCTTAAACACCTCGTACAAAATCCCTCTGCTGTGGTCCCACTTGTAAATCAACTGATCCAGCACACGCGCATCCGAATGCTGAGGAATAAACGTAGTCCCCAACAATTCACACCGCATCCGCGTCATCTCCTCAATAATCGATGGATTATTCAGGAACCACCAGCACCCAAACACCATCAGATTCCCAAACTTCCTTGCCGCCACCGCCAGCTCATGCTGATTCTCTCGAGATAATAATGTCACGAAAAAACGATTCTCACTGAACTCTCGACAAATCCGCGCCACGCTCTCAACATCGGCCTTGAACCCCATATCCCCCGCATCACGCAACGGCGGATTCACCCCACGCTGCGAACCAATCATCATCGCAAACGGAATATCAAACTCACGACACACTGGCAGAATCGCCTCCCGCAACACTCGGCTACCTTCGCCCCACGTCCCTTCCCCACCTTCCTCATACCGAAAATCAGGTGGCAAACTCACCGCCGCATAAATCGCCTTAATCCGACCAATCCAATCCCGCAAAAACCGCTTCACCTCCTCTATCCCCTCTCCTTCAAAAACATCTCCCGCCTCATACCCCCACTCCCGCAACTTCCCAGCTGCCTCCCGATAATTACAGATCAAAGGATCAAGCCGCAACACCGCCGTAAACCGCGAATCATCGCCGATCGATCCATCCGCCAACCACCGCTCCCGCTCATTATCATCAAACACCGCATTCGTCATCGTAATAGAGCTTACATTCGCTATCTCCATCACCTTGTCGATATACCCATCCGCCGTCTGTTCTCCAAACCACTTCCGATACCCCTCCAGATCACGATCCCCCGTATCCAGCCCCAGCTTTTGCAACGTCGTCAAAACCCCACGCGCCGCCTCACTAATCGGCGACCGATCAATAAAAAGATTCTTCCAGATCAATTCCGCCTGCGCACGCTTATCCATCCCATAAAACGCATCCGGCGTAAGCTCACTCGGCCGAACCGTCCGAAACAATTCCGCAATCAAATAGTGATACGTCAACAGCTCATCCACACCCCATAGCATCAACCCACCCTCATCAATATCCCCACCCTTTCCCGCCACCGGAGTACCAAAACTCGGCGGATACAAGTGCGTATGCATATCAATCACTGGCTGCTCACGCAACGCCCGGGATACCGCCCCCTTAATCTGTTTCTTATCCAAACGCTTCTTGTGTTTCTTGCCGCTCATAACTCACCTTTCAGTATTGGCCTCCGCCTCAATGCCAAAGCATATATGATACATCATGCCAAACCACCAATTCACTACACCTCCCATTCATTCCGAAAGGCCCCTCCTATGCGTCTCATCCTTACATTAACCACGCTCACCCTCCTTCTCCCATCACAATCCCTCGCCGAAAAACAATACGACGTCGTCATCTACGGAGGCACGTCCGCTGGCGTCATCGCCGCCGTCAAAGTCGCACAAATGGGCAAATCCGTCATCCTCATCGAACCGTCTAAACACCTCGGAGGTCTTTCCTCCGGCGGTCTCGGTGCCACAGACATCGGCAACAAAGCCGCCATCGGAGGCATGTCCCGCGCCTTCTACCAAAGAATCAAGAAACACTACGCCAACCCCAAAAACTGGAAACACGAAAAACCTTCCGCATTTCGCGGCAGAGGCCACCGCCCCAACGAAGACGCCGCATGGACCTTCGAACCACACGTCGCCGAAAAAATCTTCAACCAACTCATCCGCGAAGCAAAGGTTCCCGTCCTTTTTAATGAACGCCTTAATCTTAAATCAGGTGTTATGAAACAAAACACACGCATCAACAAAATCATCACCGAGTCCGGCAAATCCTTCCCAGCCAAAATATTCATCGACGCCACCTACGAAGGCGACCTCATGGCGAAAGCTGGCGTCTCCTACCACATCGGCCGAGAAGCCAACGCCAAATATGGCGAAACCCTCAATGGTGTCCAAACCACACACGCACACCACCACCAGTTCATCCGAAAAGTTGACCCCTACATCAAAAAAGGCGACTCCTCCTCAGGTCTCCTCCACGGCATCGACCCCACCGGCCCAGGCAAGGAATTCTCCGGCGACCACCGCGTCCAGGCCTACTGCTACCGCCTCTGCGCAACCGATGTACCTTCCAACCGCCGTCCCTGGCCCAAACCTAAGAACTACGATCCCGCCAAATACGAACTCCTCCTCCGAAACTTTGAAGCCGGTGACCACCGCCGCCCCTGGAATCCCGTCCTCATGCCCAACCGCAAAACAGATTCCAACAACAACTACGCCGTCTCCACCGACTACATAGGCCAAAACTACAAATACCCCGATGGCGACTACGCCACACGCGAAAAAATTCTCCGCGACCACGAAAACTACCAGAAAGGACTCATGTGGACCCTCGCCAACCACCCCCGCGTCCCCGAAAAAGTTCGCAAACACTTCCAGACCTGGGGCCTCGCCAAGGATGAATTCACCGACAACGACAATTGGCCCCACCAACTCTACATCCGTGAGGCTCGACGCATGGTCTCCGCATACGTCATGACCCAGCACAACTGCCTACGCAAAACCGTCGTCACCGATTCCGTAGGCATGGGCGCTTACAACATGGACTCCCATAACGTCCAACGCTACGTCACCAAACAAGGCCATGTCCGCAACGAAGGCGATGTCCAGGTTCGTTCCGCTCCCTACCCTATAAGCTACCGCTCCATCGTCCCCCACCAATCCGAATGCTCCAACCTATTTGCCCCGACCACCCTCTCCTCCTCCCACATCGCCTTCGGCTCCATCCGCATGGAACCCGTCTTCATGGTCCTGGCTGAATCCTCTGCCGTCGCCGCCGTCCACGCCATCGACCAGAACGTCCCCGTCCAGAAAATCGACTACCCCAAACTCAAAAAACGCCTCCTAGCCGACAAGCAAGTCCTCGATCTCATCATCACCCGACGCCCCAGTCGCGTCACCTTCATCAACCCCAAGAAACTCAAGGGCATCGTTGCCGACGACTCCGCC
>JANQQT010000281.1 GCA_028284925.1 Phycisphaeraceae bacterium
GGGTGGGGGGGGGGGGGGGGGAGGGGGGTCATGGGGTTGTGTTCCATCGTTTGCGTGGGTGGAGGGCGATGGCCAGAGGGATTATCGTCCAGATGATCATGGGTTCGGGAATGGAGGCGGATTGGGAGAAGGGATCGGTAGGGATGATCGTGCCGAAGTTGGCTTGCCAGATGGCGTAGTCGAAGCCATCGACAGTGCCGTCCAGGTTGAAATCGCCCTGAGCGAGTGTGGCGGAGGTTTGGCCGAGGTGGGCCAGCCAGATATTGAGGTCGATGGCGTTGACGCGGCCATCGTTGTTGGCGTCGCCGGGGATGTTGGAGGTGATGAACTGTGGGAGAACGATGACGGCGTCAACTTCGGTGGTGACGGGGCCGAGGCCATCGGCGTGGACATCATCGGGGAAGACATCGGTGATGCGGATGTAGTCGATGGATGTGAGAGAGACGAATGAGAATTCGCCGGGTGAGGTTTCGAGGGGTATGCCGGGTTGACCGGGTGTTTGCCGGACGGCACGACTGAGGTCGACGCCGGAGCCTCCAATGCCTTCGATGTTGAAGGTCGCGGGGTTGTCGAGGACAACATCGGCGATGTCGTTGCTTGCGAGGGCGGTGGCGAATGCGGCGCCGTTCATGGGGGTGGTGTCGACCATGCCATCGAGGAGGGTGGCGGATGATCCGACATCACCGCTTTCGAAGGGGAAGCCGAAATCGTCGACAATGGGTTGCTGAAGTTGGTTGGGGGTGACATCGATCGGGAAGGGGGGGACGTGTAGTCCTGGTCTTGCGTTGAAGATTCTTGGTAGGATGAGAAACCATTCGATGGGGTTGCCGTTGGTGTCGGATTGTGCGACTTCGATGAATCCTGGTTCGGACCAGCGACCGAAATCGAATTCGGCGGTGATGACGGAGCCTCCCTGAAAGGCGTTGCCGACGACGAGGAGATCGTAGCCGTGGGGATTTTGCTCGCTTTGAGGTTGGTTGGTGACGGGTTGATTGAAACCGAGTGTTAGAGAGCCATGTTGTCCGAGTGAGGTGAGGACGGGGTCACCGGTCTCGGGGTGTGTGTTTTGTGGGCCTTCTATGCGGTGAAGGGCGCTTGGTGGGCCGATGGTGATGTTGGCGGATTCAAAGCCTGGGAACTGACCGGCGCCGGGCGAGTAGTCGGCGACGAAGTCGGCGTATCGGAAGAGGTCGGCGTCGGTGGTGGCGGATGTCAACCCGAAGATGATGCTTGCGGCGAGGCAGGCGGCAGCAAGGCGTATGCTGAGTGCGCGGCTGGTCCTGATCATTCGAGTTTCCATTATCTTATTGACTGCTGTAATTGAAAAGCGGGGCGCTGCGGCGCGCCACGTACCTGATCCCTACGCTCCATAACCGCCGCAGCGCCCGCGTGCGTGCGGGGTTATGGTCGCGACGTTCGGCGTGTGACGGCGACGGGTGCGACGAGGAGGAGGAGTGCCGCCATGCCGGGTTCGGGGACGTTTGACAGTCCTATGAGGTCATCGCCGGCCACGACCCAGAGGACATCGTCGGCTGGGTTGTAGGCGAGGTCACCTATGCCGCCATCGTCGCGCAAGGCGAGTATTTGTGTAATCTGTGCGGTGGCGTCGGGTGTGTCGTAGATGGTGAGTTGGAGGAGTGCGCCGACCGAGCCGAGGAGTTCGAAGTTTGAGTTGGAATAGAAATTGGTGAGGGAGACGAAGAGATTGCCAGCGTTATCGCTTTCGATATCGGAGATGCCGAGGAAGTCGCTTGCGGGTTCGGAGCCGGATGGGCGATGGGTATTGGCGAAGTCGATGATGGCGGCTCGAAGGGTGGGGCCGTCGATGAGTCGGTCGGCGGCTGCGGGTGTGATTCCGTTGGTTTGTCCTGCGGCGAGGGCGGTATCAATATCCTCTGACTGAAGGAGGTATAGGTCGTTGAAGCCGCCTTGGAGGGCTATGGAGTTTCCGCCGAGGGCGAATATCAGATCGCCGCCACCGATGCCTGAGACCTGTCCGCTTGGCGCTCCGGTGTCGATGATGAGGTTCAGGCCTGTGGGCGAGGCGCCGGTGTTTTCCACGAGGAAGATGCCGCTGAAGCCGTTGTCCGCGAGGCCGGTTGTGGTGGTTGCGGCTGCGGAGAGATAGAGTGAGCCGCCTTCGGAAGTTGCGTCTGTGTTTCCTGCGACGTCCATTTCATTGGTGGCGCCGGTATTGATGTTTGTCAGGAAGATTTTCCCCGGGGCAAAGCTCCCGGCGAAGTTGGTGGTTTGGCCGTGAATGGCTACGGCGCCATCGGTTGCGACGAAGGAGCCTCCGAATGTGCTTTCACCCGGGCCAAAGACGGATTGTGTTCCGATGGCGGGGCTAACAGGTCCGTTATTAAGCGCGATGGATTTGATGTCAATGGTTTCATCGAATTCGAAGGGATCTCCGTTGAAATGAACGAAGCGGTCGAAGGCGGCGATGAGTGTGTTGCTGTCCACGACATCGATGTCTCTTGGCGAGACGTCGGTGATGGTGTGTTGGACCTGGCGTGTGCCGGTGAGGGCAAGGCCTGCGGTGGATGAGGATTGGGTGAAGGCGACGATCAATGCGATCGCGGCCACGGTGGAGAGAACTGAAAAACGCATGGAGTACTCCTATCCCGTTTCGCGCGGGATGCGACCCTGATGTGTGCAAAAAAATAACCCGGTCCACGCGGTGTGGCCGGGGAAATTGCACGTTCAGGGTCGAAGAACGTCATGCTGCCCGTTGTATCCATTAACCGCGAGGACACGTACTTGGCACAACAGGCAGGTCTTCCGACTTAGGGTTAACGCCCGACCGCCTTCCCATCAATTATCCAACCGTTGATTGTTGGCTGATTGACAGTGGCATGTGGTCGAACGCGTGTTTCGAGTGAAGATCGAAACGGCCCATTACGGCGGCGCGTCCGTGGGAGAATTGAAGCCCATGTTTGTTGCTTCGCACTCCACTTCCCTTTTCATCCGATACCATCATCGAGGATGTGACCGGACACCTATCGTGTACTGGTAAGATACCCGCCGACGTGAGGCGTGTCAATCGGCGGGAAGCGGATTAATGGTTTTTCCTGAAAGAATCATCTTTCCATCATTCAATCGCATTTTACTGACGATGACCTGACGACCATCATCGAGTTGATGAGTGAGACGAAGACGTTTGATTTGTTTGACACGATCGGCGCCTTCATCACCCCACTGTTCTTTTGCTCGTGAAAGGATTGTGTCGAGGGGCAGCGGCAGGCGACCTGCGACGATGCCGACGAGTTTGAGTTCCACCACTTTTTCGTGATACTCTTTGGATTTGGATCGTTCGAGTGTGAGCGTGAAGTCAACCATTTCGGGTTGGAAGATGAGGCGGACGACCTGCGTTTTTCCAAGTTCCGGCACGATGGCGGCGAGTTCTACTTGCTTGCTGGTGATGTGGATCATGGGGGCGCGAATCTGGTCTTCGAGGTTGTCTACCTGTGAGCCGATGAATCTTTTGAAGAATTCGGAGGCGAGCCATTCGTTGACGTGTTTTTCCTCGAGGTCGAGCGTCCAGTTTTCCTCGTTGTAGCTTGTGACTTTGCCGGCGACGATGCGCTGCAGGTTTCCGGCACGGAGGACGACGGCGGGATCGTTCCCATCAATGACGGCCCAGTAAGAGGGATTGGACTTGAAAAGCCAGAAGCCGACGCCGGCAGCGAGTACGGCGATGAGGAGAAGAATCAGGAATATGCGTTTTAATTTTCGCAGCATGCTTCAAACGTGGTACGTTTCCATCCGGCTGACTATCGTGTTGTGGTCTGGTGTTATTCCCGCACTGCTCATTTATTCATACCCCCATGCGGCTTTTGTCGGTGGGGAGGTTACAGGACGATTGGATCAGTCCCGGTATTCGCGAACCACCAAGGCGTCGTTTTGGCCGCCGAAGCCGAAGCTGTTGGAGAGGCAAATTGTTACGTCGCCGTGGTAAGGTTTGTTCGGGACGTAGTCCAGGTCGCATTCGGGGTCGGGGGTATCGAGATTAATTGTGGGTGGGAGGATGTTATCACGGATGGCGAGCGTGCAGGTGATCAATTCGACGGCACCCGCAGCGGCGATGAGGTGGCCCATCATACTTTTGATAGAACTCATTCGAACGGTGGAGGCGTGTTCAGCGAAAACCGACTTGACGGCTCGCGTTTCGACGGAGTCGTTTTCCTTAGTTCCAGTGCCGTGGGCGGAGATGTAGTCGACATCCTGGGGGCCTATGCCGGCCTGTTCGAGTGCGCCTTGCATGGCGGCGATGGGTCCGCGTCCTTCGGGGTGGATGTCGGTGATGCGGTAGGCGTCTGCGCTGGAGCCGAACCCGACGATTTCGGCGATGATGTTGGCTCCACGGTTTTGGGCGTGTTCAAGTGTTTCGAGGATGATCATGCCGCTGCCTTCGCCGAGGACGAAGCCATCACGGGTGAGGTTGAAGGGGCGGGATGCGCCAGTGGGGTCATCGTTGCGATTGGAAAGGGCGGTGAGACGATTGAACCCGGTGACGCCGAGGGGATGGATCATGCTGTGAGCGCCTCCGGAGACCATGAGGTCGGTGTCGCCTCGTCGGAGGATCTCGGCGGCTTCGCCGATGGCCTGTGTTGATGCGGCGCATGCGGTGAGGCAATTGTAAGCTGGGCCGCTGATGTTGAGTTCCATGGCGACGTGGTTCAACGTCATGTTGGCTTCCTGCTCGACTTCGCTCCACATGGAGAGGCGATCTCGTGCGGCGGCGATCCATGCCTTGCCGTGAATTTTCATGGTGTCCGTATCGAGGCCTGCCAGGTGGGAGGCGACGTAGTTGTCGAAGTCGAGTGTACCTTCTCCGGAACCGAGGTAGATGCCTGCCCGTTCACGATTAAGGTTGTCAAAGTCATCAAGTCCGGCCATTTTCCAAGCGAGACGGGCGGCACCGAGAGCGAATTGGGTATTCAGGCCGGGGTGTTGGTGGTATTCGGGATTTTTGACGAAGTCGCGGAAATCATAATCGCGGACCTCGCCGCTAAAGGTGGTTGGGAATGTTGACGCGTCGAAGTGGGTGGTCTGTGAGATTCCGCTGTCGCCGCGTTGGAGTCTTTGCCAGACGGATTCGATGTCGTGGCCGAGCGGAGTAACCCAGCCCATGCCGGTAATGACGACGCGATGTATATTTTCCTGACTCATGTGTGCGATTCGGCTTTCGTGTGATTCATACGCGTTTGAGGATGAGGGCGACGTTTTGGCCACCGAGACTGGTGGAGACGACCATGATGTGCTGGAGTTCGGCTTTGGTGGCGTCAGCCGTTGCGACCTGTAGATCTGCGATGGGGTTATTGCAGTTGATGCGGGCGGGAATGGTTTGCTCACGGATCATTTTGGCAGCGAGGGCAACATCGATCCCACCGGCTCCTGCCCCCGTGTTGCCTACGAAGGGTTTGGAAGACCAGATGGGGATTTGGCCGGCGTCGTCGGTGAATACGGTTTTGATGGCGGACACTTCGGCGGCGTCACATGCGGGTTGGCCTGAGCCGAAGGCGATGATGGCGTTAATCGCATCGGGGGTAGTTTCGGCATCGCGCAGGGCTGATCGCATGGCGGAGGCGATGCCGGTTCCTTCGGCGTCGGGTTCTAGGCCGACATTTTCGGGATTGATGGTGTGACTTGCGCCGAAGCCGATGAGTTCGGCGTAGGGGGATGCGTCGCGCTGGTCCGCAGTTTCTTTGGCTTCGAGCATGATGATGCCGCCGCCTTCGCCGGTGACCATGCCGGAAGCGTTTTGATCGAAAGGGCGGACGGCTTCGGCGGGGTGATCGTTGTACTGAGTCGTTAGTCGTCCAGTCAGTTGCTGGCGATAGAAGGTCATGATGTTCATTTTGCTTTCGGCGCCCCCGCAGAAACAGATGTCGGCTGCGTTGCGTTCGATGACGCGTAGGGATTCGCCGACACTGAGGCCGCCGCTTGCTTCGGCGCAGGTGATGGTGTTGCTGGGGCCCTGAGCTTCGTGAATGATGGTTACGTGGCAGGCGAGCATGTTGGGTAAGTATTTGAGGAGCCAGAGGGGAGTGAGATGGTTCATGCCATCGGCGCCCCACTGGTGCATGTTGAATACGCCGTTTTCATCGGTGGCTTTGACGAGGGCGGCGGTGAGTTCGTTTGCTTCGGCGGCGATGAGGCCGGCTCCGATGTGACAGCCCATGCGTGGTCCGTCGTATTGGCGTTCGCCTTCGGCGTCTACGCCGGGGGTGACGAGGCCGGCGTCGCGCACGGCGAGATCGGCGGCGATTACGGCCAGCTCGATATCACGGGCCATGACCTTGGTGGCTTTTCGGTAGCTTTTGGGGACGAAATCGCGGATTTTGAATTCGGGGAGTTCCGTGCCGATTTGGCACTCGAAGTCGCTGATATCAAAGCATTTGATCACATCTATGGAAGATCGGCCTTCGCAGACACCATCCCAAAGGGCGTCGATGCCGATGCCCAGCCCGCTGACCGTCCCTAGTCCTGTGATCACTACACGTCGTGACATTTATGCCATCCTTGTTACCTTGCCATTCTCCCTGATTCGGGGTGGCATGAGTCTATCACGTTCACCATCGGTGAACAATTCGGCGTTATGAATGGTGGTTTTGAGGCAAATGAGCGGCCTCTCGCATGAGGCGTGCGTTCCGGCTATCCTATTCTCTTTCACTGGAGATCTCATTATGCCCGGCAGGCCTTATATTTTGAACGAGGCGAATTATCGCCAGTTGCTGGATGATCCGCCGAATGTGGCGGTGTTGCCGTGGGGGGCGACGGAGGCTCATAACTATCATTTGCCGCACGGTACGGATGTGATTGAGGCAACGCGCATCGCGGAGCGTGCCGCGGAGTTGTCCGTTGAGAAAGGCGGAAAACCGATTGTTTTGCCGACGATACCGTTTGGGAATGATGAGCAACAACTGGACCAGGTGGCGACGATATCGATTACGACGGCGACGGCACTGGCGATTCTCGATGACGTTGTGCGCTCGCTGGTGCGGCAGAAAATCGATCGGTTGGTGATCGTCAACGGTCATGGCGGGAATGAATTTAAGCCTTTGGTGCGTGATCTTCAATCACGTTACGGGATTTTGATTGTGGCGGCGAATTTTTTCCAGTTGGCTGAGGAGGCTTATCGGGAGGTGTTTGACGAGCCTGGTGATCATGCGGATGAAATGGAGACGAGTTTGTTGCTCCATTTGACACCGGATATGGTTGATTTGGATCAGGCGGGTGCGGGTCCGACGAACGCGTTTGAGATAGAGGCGTTGAAGATGGGAGGCGTGTGGACGCCTCGTCCGTGGTCGCATTCTCATCCGGATACGGGTTGTGGGGATCCTTCGTTGGCGACAGCGGAGAAAGGGCGGGCGTATTTCGAGGCGGTTTCAGAGTCTTTATCTCAACTCTTTTATGAGTTATCCATCGCATCCAAGGGTCAGCTTCCCTATATTTAAGCCTTGTATTTGAAGGCTTTTTGCTCCCTTTTGACGGGTATTTGCATATTCATGAACCCATACGATGACCAACCGAACTCTGACGATTCCGGGAATCAGCCCAACGAGAATCCTGAGAATGGGCCTGTGCCTGCGGGGGATGGCGGGCAATTTACTCAGCGTGTGAAACATCAGCAGATCAGTGCACGCGTGCCTGAGGATATTGCGAAGGGTGTGTTTGCTTCGGCGGCGTTGGTGCTGAATGGGCCGCACGAGTTTATCGTGGACTTTATTCAGACGGTTGCGCGACCGCATCAGGTTGTGTCCCGAGTGATACTTCCGATTTCGATCATGCCGTCGATGCTTAACGCGATGAAGCAGAATCTGGACAATTACCAGAAGCGTTTTGGTCCGCCGCCGGAGTTGCCGAAGCCCAGCCCGGGAACGAAACCTCCGACGATTGAAGAGATATACGATCAGTTGAAATTGCCGGACGAAACATCGCACGGCTCATATTGCAACACGGTGATGATTACGCATTCGCCGTCCGAGTTTTGCTTTGATTTTATTACCAGTTTTTATCCGCGGTCGACGGTGGCACAACGGGTATATATGTCTACGCCTCAGGTACTTAGACTGAATGAGACTCTGGTTCGTTCGTTTGAGCAATTCCAAAACAAGATGCAGGCGCGTCGTGATCAGATGCGTCAGCAGGGGATGGATGGGGGGGCACCATTTAGTCCGCCCCCGATTACGGATTTGCCGGCCGATGGGCAGGGAAGCCTTGATCATCTTCCGCCCGCACCGGAAAGTGATTTCGGTGGGCAGGGAAGTGGGGGAAACGGATCTGCTGGTGACACGTCGGAAGGTTTACCGGGTGACGATACGGGAGATTTTCCGTTGGATGAAGATAATGACCCTCGTCCACCAGGGGCGGGTGATGATCCTGTGGTCTAAGTAAAACCGTTGTTGGTATTGGTCCGGTATCTCTGATTCGATTATTGCCATGCTTATACCCCGATTACAGGCTGAGACCACCGTTCTGCTGGTGATTGATCTTCAGGAGAAGTTGCTGCCTCACATTCAGAACGATGAGAGAGTGGTGGAGAATTCCCGGAAATTGATCTGCGGATGCGCTGCGCTTGAGATACCGGCTATTGCGACCGAACAGAACCCCCGGAAGTTGGGCGGGACTGTTGAGGCGATCAGCGAAGTATTGCCTGAAGGGACGATGGTTGAATCGAAACTGAAGTTTTCTGCGTATGTGGAGGCGGTTCGCAAGAAATTGGGGGAGTTGCGGAGGCCCAATATCCTTCTTTGCGGCGTGGAAACGCATGTTTGTGTCCAGCAGACGGCGTTGGATTTGGCGGATCATGGATTCAGGCCGTTTTTGGCCACGGATGCGGTTTTTTCGCGTAAAAACGTGGATCATGAAACTGCGCTGGAGCGGATGAAGTTGTTCGGAACTGTGCCTGTGACGGTGGAATCGGCACTTTTGGAAATGGTGGTGGAGGCTGGTATTGATGCATTCAGACAGGTTTTACCGATAATAAAATAAATTTTGGGTTAGAACCGTCGATTCTGGACAATCAGACAGTTTTAGGCGAGAATGTAGGGTGTCAGCCGTATCTCGGCTCCCATCAAGTCAGCTCATTTCTAGGAGCACAACATGCAGGAATTCGAACAACTCAAGCAATTGGTTGATGCCGCGGAAAGCGATGTAGCAAAGGCTGAAGGCGGAAACAAGGCTGCCGGTGTCCGAGTGAGGAAGCAGATGCAGGATATCAAGGCCGCGGCGCAAAACGTTCGATCCAAGGTGTTGGAATTACGCGATAGCGGCGACTAAACCCTTCCTGATGCGATTCCTACGGGGTGCCTGGCGAGAATCACACGGTAACATTTGGCTTGCCGTGCTTCGCTCGCTTATAATCCCGCCTTTTGCGGCTGATCTATCAGGATCGTGCAGTGGCGTTGCCTGACTAAGGATCGGGATAACGCGTTATCGTGCAGGGATCGGCCGTTTTTACGTTTTCTTTGACGAACGTACGGAAGGAACCGACCAGCATGGCGCCACAGTTATTGGTTGATCTCAGCCTCATCGACCTTGATCAAGTTGTATACGACGTCGAAGCTATCAAGCAGGCCAACCCTCAGCGTGGCGATATGCTTCATCTGGATGGGATTAACTACGTCGACGAGGAAGTTACGCTCGTAGTTGGATTCAAGAATGTGATGGAGGATGAGTTTTGGGTGTCCGGGCATATCCCGGGTCGTCCTATTCTTCCGGGTGTGTTAATGATTGAGGCGGCGGCACAGTTGGCGGGCTTCATCATGAAATTACGAGAGCCTGACCTTGGGTTTATTGGGTTTCTCGGGTGTGACCATGTTAAATTTCGAGGTCAGGTGACACCTGGCGACAAGCTTTATTTGTGTGCCAAGGCGATCAAGATCAGTAGGCGTCGTTTTATTTGTGATGCGCAGGGCATTGTGAATGGGAACCTGGTGTTTGAGGGTCGGATTTCGGGTATGCCGCTTTGAGGTATCAACCATTCGGGCGAGTCTCTGTTGACTCAACATTCAAACCAATCTCCAGACTTGACGAGCCTGCATCAGGCGGTTGAGTTGCCGTGTGATTTGGATGTGGATTCAGTTCGGCCGGATCTGCCCGCCAAGCCGGCGTGTTATCTGTTGGAAGCGGAAGATGGTCGACCTGTGCTTCTTTCGACGACGGCCAATTTGCGGGGGGCGGTGACGGGGCGTCTTGCATCCGACGAGTTGCGGCAGCCTTCCAGGAGGGTGGATTATCGCGCGGTGACGCGTCGTGTGCGTTTTCGGTGTGTGTGCAGCTCTTTTGAGGCGAATCTTGTTTATCTGGAAAACGCACGATTGTATTACCCGAAAACATATGGCGAGCTAATCAAGCATTATCGAGCTTATTGGTTAACGATCAGGCCGGATGATGAATATCCGCGCTTTTTGATTCGGCATGCGCCCGGCGGCAGGGGGGTGGTTTCGTTTGGGCCTATACGGGATCATGCGTCGGCGAAACGGGTACTGGATGATCTGGTGGATCGGTTTGATTTGTGTCGTTACCACGAGTTGCTTTTGCAGACTCCGAATGCGACTCCTTGTGCGTATGAAGAGATGGGGAAGTGTCCTGCGCCTTGTGATGGCCGAATTCCGATGAGTGCGTACTACCAGCAGCTTGCGGAGGCGCGGGATTGGCTGGGGAGGCCTGCTCTTGAAATTGCTGGTGATTTGAAGCGACGCATGAAGGAAGCGGCTGATGCGAAGGCTTTTGAGGTTGCTGTTGAAATCAAGAATCAGCTTGAGAATCTGAAATCTCGTTTATCACCCGCGGCATTAAAGGTTGGTGCGCTGGCGGACTTCAATTATCTGGTGATACAGAAGGGAAACCGAAAGGGCTCTGCCCGGTGTTATTTTGTTAGGTCCGGCGTTTTAGAACCATTGGGGCAGCTTCAGCCGGAGAGGTTGGCGTTGCAGATTCCGTATCTGTTGAAACAGATTGAACATTTCCCCGAGCCTGGGACGTTGGATTCGTCGGAGGGTAGCCCGGCGGACGGGGAGCGTGTCAATTTGGCGGCATGGCACTTGCTGCTTGAGAACGAAGGGAAACGTGGTGTTTTTCATCCCCTTAGCCTGTCTCTCGATGAGGAAATGATTACGGGTTACATTGAACAGCTTTGGAGTAAGGCTGTGAGTGATATCGGTCCGGAGGTCGACGACGCTCAGGATTCCGAATCTGATTCTAATTAGTATGTGGATCCCGCGCCTGATCAGTCGCTGCCCGGCAGATCATCTTTGAGGTCCGGGCGATTGTGATCGATTTCTTTGAGGATCAGATCGGCATCGCGAAAGACCCAATCATCCAGTTTGACAAAGTCATCTTCGCCTTCGCTATCGGGTTTGAAATGGACGTAGACGATACCTTTGGAATTCCACTTCTTTCGATCTATTTTGGTGATGTCTTCGTAATTGACTTTCGTACCGTCCGATGCTTTGAAAAAATCTTCTTCCGCTTCCAGCGTCTTGCCGCGATGGGTTATGATCAGCAGACCTGACATGCTACCCAACACGATCATGATTCCCATCATGATCCATTGCGTGAGGATATCCTTTTCAGCACGTGCTTCGGGTTTGTCGGTGGGCCAACCATTGCTCTTGGCTATGGCGGGCCATTCGCCTTCCTTGTTATCGTTTTGAAGTTTGACGAAAGTGTCGTACATTTTGATTTGTCTGGGGTACGTGACCGTGCCGTCGAAAGCGCACCACCCTGCAAACGCGAACAGGACGAGGGTCATGATCATCCATTTCTTCGCCCATGTGGGATTGATTTTTGCTACAGCTATCGGCATTCGCCTCTAATCTCCTACCCCCATCCCTTCGGTTCCCGCAATTTGTCCTTGACGGCGGGCGGGGGTTTTGACAGGTTTGATGATTCCTGAATTGGCCCGAGTTATTTTTTGCCGGGCTTTAGTTTGTTGACGATCTCAAGTGATCGAGACCACCAGTGGTATACTGCGGCGCGGGAACCCGGGCTTTGCAACAGCTTGGTGAACCCGCCCTTGTCAACGCGGGCGGTGGGGATACGCGGTGTTTCGACCTTGTTGTCCTGTGCCCAAGTCAGCCATGCGCTGGTTTCGTCAATCATCTGTTGGCGAGGGTCGCGACCGCCACCTCTATTCGATCGGAATATCAAGATACATACTCCAGTTCAGGGTTCACAAAGTATAATCTGTCTGAATGGTTCACACCAGCGTTTTGACCCGATAACTTCGGTTCTCAGGAGCGAATTGAGATAAATTCAGAAAAAACGACGCAACAGTACAACTTTTGTCGTCGATAATCGTATAGAAATCAAGGAACCTATTCCTCCCACCCCCTGAAGCACCCCCAGCCCCCTGGAGGCCTGAACATGAAAAAGAAACTCACGACCTATTTGCTTGTTGCAGTGTTTTCGTTGACCTCGGCCATTGGTATGTTGGGCTGTTCTTCAGACGCCAAGACGGGCGCCCTGTTTGGTGCTGGTGGCGGTGCGGCGGCAGGCGCAGCGATCGATCATCGGAATCGTGGACGCGGAGCACTGATTGGGGCGGGTATTGGCGCGATTGGCGGGTACCTGATTGGCAATGAGTCTGACAAGTCCAAGGCCAAGCAGAATGAGTATCCACGCCGATACGAACGATAACCCGTTCTTTCAGTTGAGACTAAGCTAACAGAGCGGACTCGCCTTTGTGACAAGGCGATCCGCTCTATTTTTTGAAGTGTGTATTCCACAAGCCTTTGTTGCGTGCTTTGGCGCCGCGTTGCAACTTGAAAAGCCAGGGCGCCAAGTCACAGTTATCATCCTGGTCTGCCCGGGCAAAGCCTTACTCAATAATGGACTCGTTGACCAGTTCGCCCGATTGGGTATAAAGATAAACTCTGGGTGTGTCATGACGTTTTGACGTGTTTGAGTCATCCACCCCTGTCACTGCGGTCATTCCAAGGCAATTCTCCTGCAACCATTTTTCAACTTCATCGGACGAATCGGTGCTGATTTGGACACCTGCCAGACTGACGATTTGTTCATTTGTCCCATCGAGCGAATGGAGCTTCAGTTGGCCGCCGGGCAACACTTTTGAGACCTTCACATCACGCTTATTCCATCGCGATTTCGTGGTTAGATTAGTGGGCGCTCGGAATGCGATGAGTCCACCAATGATTGCAGCAAACACCAAGCCAGCGACCCAATGTTGCAATCGCTGTCGAAGCATCCAACGTGATAGGCGCTTTGTTTGTACCATGTGCTTTTGACTGGCGTCTGCGTTTTTCGGCAAATGCTCACACGGAGAAACTTAAACTCCGGCGAGGCGAATCTGCCTTGCAACCGCTGCGAGCAGGACGATAATGACACCCAGTGTCAGGTTTACTTTAGACCATTTCCAGGGATCGCCTTTGATGACTTTTGCCGCCTGCCCGTAGATGATGCCCATCACGATCAGCGCGAGCAATATCTTGATTCCGAGGACGGCATGGACGGCCTTGCTGGCGTTTTTATAGTCGCCCAGGTTTTGCATAAACTGGACCAGGCCCGTGACCAGAAGCAGGAAAAGTGACGGGTGGACGATTCGCATGAAGCGTTTTCGCGTCATTTGTATGATGGATTCCTGTAGGGAATCATCCACCAGGCGGACCGCCGGGCGCATGGCCGCCAGACAGAACAGGGTTCCACCGACCAGGCCGATCGCAGAAATGATGTGGAGGAAGCGAACCAACGCGTCGACGTATTCCATTTTTTCGCCAAACCTTTCCAATCCCCAATGGGGGATTAATCACTCAAGACAACGAGATCATTAGAGTCGAATCCTAGCCGAATGGTCTCACCATTCCATTGTCGCTTCGCGGGTTTCAACTCTTCAACACGGAATTGAAGGCCACCCTCGACGTCGAAAATGTGTTCCGCCAGATGGCCAAAGTAGATCGATTCCACATGTTTCGCTTCGACGATGTTCGGTGGATCATCGCGTTCATCATCGACAACGAATCTTACGGCTTCGGGGCGCAGGACGCATGTGACGTTGCCACCTCTTGGCATATCAGCGCGAAAGACACGAGAGCGTAATTCTCCAGCGGCGGTTTCCAGTCGGATTTCTCCGTCATGGGCATCTTTCACCACGGCAGGCATGAAATTCGCTTTGCCCAGGAACTCGGCGACAAATCGAAACTCAGGACGTTCATAGATTTCGCGTGCCGTGCCAATTTGAAGGATCCGACCTTCGGACATGACGGCGATCCTATCGGCGATACTCATAGCCTCGGATTGATCGTGCGTGACGTAGATTGCCGTTACCTGTGTTTCACGGCAAATGCGTCGAATCTCGCCGCGCATTTCGGTGCGGAGATTTGCATCCAGATTGGATAACGGTTCATCCAAGAGGAGGACATTGGGTTCGACGACCAACGCGCGTGCCAGGGCGACGCGCTGTTGTTGTCCGCCTGACAACTGGTTGGGGCGTCGTCGGGCGAAGTTGGTCATGCGCACGGTCTCGAGAATTTTCTCTACGCGACGGCGTCGCTCGTTTACGCCGATCTTTCGTGCTTCAAGCCCGAAAGAGATATTCTGTTCCACGGTCATATGCGGCCAGAGGGCGTAGCCTTGAAAGACCAGGGCTGTATTGCGCCTGGAAGATTCCAGTCGTGTCACATCTCGATTATCGAAGTGAATCTTGCCTTCGGACGGCTCGATCAGTCCGGCGACCATGCGCATGAGCGTTGTTTTGCCGCATCCGCTGGGGCCAAGGAGGAAGAATAATTCGCCCTGTTGAATGGAAAGGGACACGTTGTCCACCGCTTTGGTGGCGCCGAATTTTCGGGTCAAATTTGAAAGCGTTATGCCGACCATGACAGTCAAAGCATAACGCTTATTGTTTCTATTCCCAAATAGGTCGGCGTGTAATCACCCGATCGACGCCGTATTTGCTTAGAACGAATAGATCAATGAAATCGTCCAGCGATAACCAAAAAGGTCGTTGCGATCAGACAGGGGCGTCTCATATGCAGCGCGTATGGACAGGTCGTTGATGAGTCGAAATTCTCCACCGATGCCGATGGTCACCACGTCTTCGCTTTTGTCACCGCCGAGGTTGGCGACATCCACACCGGAGAACGGCAGTGCCATGGTACCTTCATCAATGGTGTGATATCCATTGATCTCCACCACGGGACTGAACCATTCGCAGACGTAATAATCGGCGTGAAGATGCCAGGTCATGTGATCCGAGTTTCCCAGCCCCTGGTCCTTGTCGTTTGCGAGGAAGAAGTTTACCGTACCGCCCAGGTGTAGTCGGCCAAAACCTTTGTTGGCCGACGCCCAAAAGCGCCATTCCGAGTCATTTTGCAGGACGCGTCCTTTGCCCACCTTGAACTCGTATCCCACACCGACGGAGACGTGAAAGTCGTTATCCCAGTCCTGAATGAGGTTGTATTTTAACCCTGCGGCAATATCCATGGCTCCGCTGGCGTCGACCAAGCCAGTTTCAAAGTCGGCGTATCCATCCTTGTAGGCGACGAGTTGAAGCCGATCCGTCAATGCCAAACGCAACTGAACGGCGGTGACATGGGCCTTGCCGCCACCAATCAAGCTTGATTTGGGGAAGTCGTGGTAAAGTTGCCATGCCCGGATATCTGAGGTGATGAATGAATCTTCGTGGAAGTAGGGGGCTGTCAAAGGGTGGACAGCCTTGCGTTCTTTGGGCAGGGTGGCGCCTTTTTCGTTTGGCTTGCCGAACAATACGAATTTGGCGTGTTGGCCGTAGGTTGCCGAACTTGCAGTCATCAGAAGAAGTGTGGCGATGATGTACTTGATGAGTACCTGTCTCATTTCGATACGCTCCGTTGCAGGTTTGTAGTTACCTGACACGCCCCCGGGATTGAGGCGAGTCGATACGAGCGATACAGTCGCTCCAGTTACTACTTTCGTCGAAACCGGACCGGTTCGTTAGTCAAATTTGGCCTATTCGGATTGGTTCCCATAAAAACGCGGCCTCGCGAATTTGTGGGCAGGTGACTAGAATGCGACCATGTCCCAACCCCGTGCCAAGCAACGTCACCTACAGAATCTTCAGTCGTGGCGTAACCCTTCGGAGCCGGATACCTCTACGGAGTTTATTACTCGCTTTTTTGAGACCAGTATCCAAAAACCTCACAAGCAGCTTGCTGCGGTGATTCCGGTCTGGCGGAAACTGATTCCCGGGCACATTCTGGATCGATGCGCATTGATCAGTCTGACGCGAGGGACTTTGACGGTTCAGGTTGCGGATTCGGCGGCCCGGTTTGAGTTGGATCGGTTGTTTCGATCGGGATTGGAAAGGCAGATCAAACAGTCGTGTCGTTCGCCGATTAGGCGGATTCGCTTTAAGGTTGCTCCATTGGCTGGTGAAGCGCCTCAGGTGGACGTCGCGAAGGGTGATGTTGGGCAACATGCGCGCGTAAAATAAGGCGACCAGAACAAAACATCTGGTCGCCCGGAGGGAGAAAGAGAGACGCCAAAGTTAATCCACGCTTAAAGCGATGACCGTACAGTTCTGTCTAGGCCAGAAGTTGTTCAGCCGCTTCAAACGCTTCGGGAACCTGCTCCACCAATTCAGTAATCATTGAGTTGGTGAGTTTCAGGTCCTCAAGGACCGCCGGATCAAGATCAATATCGCCCGCATGTTTCGCAAAGCCGAGTTCGCACTGGTCAGCAATCTGATCGGCGACGTAAACCATCGCTGTCAGCGTGCGACTTTCCCGATCCAAAACCATCGGATTGTGGTGAAAACCCGTTACCATTGCGATGCTTCGCGGGAACTTCCATCGTTCGCACAACGCACGTCCGAAATCCTGATGATTTGCGCCGATCACTGCTTCTTCTGCATCGAGGAAGCAGCATTTGTGTTCGGCCATGTAATCGAATGTTTCAATGAGTTTTGGACGAATGGCCTGCATTTCAATCATCACGCCAAGGTCGTGAATCAGGCCTGCAAGAAATGCTTCGTCCAACAGATTTAACCCCGCCTTTTCCGCGATCAGTTTCACGGCCGCCGCCGTGCCAATGCTGTGTGTCCACAAGTCCTTGGCATTAAAGTTTTCACTGATTTGCCCGCCACGGAATAGCTTGGCGAGCGATGCGGCGATTGCGATATTCTTGACGGCATTGAGGCCCAGCAAGACGATGGCTCGATTGATCGAGGCAATTTGTCCCGGGAGACCGTAAAAGGCACTATTGACGACTTTCAATACGCGGGCACAGAGGGCCGGGTCGTTCGAAATGATTTCGTTAAGGTCCTGAGCGGTCGCACTGGGATCTTCCACTACTTCGATGATCTTCATCGTGACTTCGGGAAGCGTTGCGATGTGAGAAATCTCGTCCAATGCCACATTCACGATGGATTCGCGTTTCTCATCTCCGATGGCCGGTAGTGGTTTGGTCGCGGCTTGCGACATGGCGATTTCTCCCAATCAGTTATTTTGCCCTGATGTACATCGGGGACATCAGATCGCTACTTAACGCGACGCATCTGTTTTTTACCAATATTAATGACAGGGAAATTATCGGCGGTCGGGACCGATAAATTAAGGTCGTGTGAATAGATACGGGACTTGCGGGAAGGGTATCACATCATGCCGCGAAGTCTTTCGAGCATCATTCTTACCGCAATTCCCCGATGGCTAATAGCATTTTTTTGCTCAGGCTCCATTTGGGCGGTCGTGCATTCAAATTCCGGGACATAAAAATGAGGATCGTAGCCAAATCCGTTCTCACCGCGTGGGTCTTCGATGATCTGCCCCTCCACCTCTCCGCGCGTCGTGGCGAGTACTTCATTGCCCCGGCATAGGGCCATGACGCAAACGAAGTGTGCGGTGCGATCCTGGATATCCCTCAGGGCCTCAATGAGTTTTTGGTTGTTGGCCGCATCCGCAATCTCCCGCACGCCGGAGACGCCAGCGTATCGCGCGCTGTGCACGCCCGGCGCGCCCTCAAGCGCATCGACGGCCAGCCCGCTGTCATCGGCCAGGCAAATCTGTCCCGTCGCATTGGAGTAGTACCGGGCTTTGAGTATGGCGTTGGCCTCGAAGGAATCGCCATCCTCCACGGGTTCATCCAGGTCGGCGGCCAGCTTATCCAGCCCGACTACCTCGACGCCCACTTCGGCCAGCATTGCTCCAACTTCCCGCAACTTATAGGTGTTTCCAGTGGCGAACACGATGGTTTTGGGTAAACTCATGCCCAATGGATACCACGCCCCGGTCGGATTTTCAAATCTCCTGTTGCAAGAAGGCCTAAGTTCATGACGGATCAAACCGCGACAGACCGTCTCCGCATCGCCATCATCGGCAGCGGCCCCAGTGGTTTTTACGCTGCTGACTTCCTACTTAAGTCGGAAGTCAGCCCCACTGTACACATGTTCGAGAGATTGCCGACGCCTTATGGCCTGGTCCGCTATGGTGTTGCTCCCGACCATGCGAAGATACGAAATGTCATCAACGTATACGCCAAGACCGCGGCGCACGCGGATTTCCATTTCTACGGAAATGTTAACATTGGTTACGACATCACGCTGGAAGAGCTGCGTCAACATTTTGATGCGATCATCCTTGCCTATGGCTCTTCGACGGATCGTCATTTGAATATCCCCGGGGAGGACTTGCCGCGAAGCTATACGGCTACGGAATTCTGTGCGTGGTACAACGGTCATCCGGATTATCGCGATCACAACTTTGACTTTTCTCACGAAACCGCTGTTGTGATAGGGCAAGGTAATGTTGCGATGGATGTGACACGCATACTTGCAACACCTGCGGAGAAGCTTGCCGCGACGGATATGGCCGTTCACGCAGTCGAGGCGTTGAAGGCGAGCAAGATCAAGAATATCCATTGCATCGGACGACGAGGGCCGGTCCAGGCGGCGTTTACCCCGAAGGAGATTGCGGAACTCGGCGCCATTGAAGATTGCGATGTTATCGTCAATCCCGCTGATCTGGAAATCGACGAGGTGTCCCGGGCGTTTCTGGAATCAGGTGATCGACCCTCGGCGAAGAGGAATTTCGATGTTCTCACCGAATTTGCGCAGCGAGAACCTACTGGCGCATCCAGACGAATTTATGTTCGATTCTTCCAATCGCCTGTGAGTATCAACGGCGAAGGGATGGTTGAGAGTGTGACCTTGGTCACGAATGAATTGACCGGAGAGCCGGGCGCAGAGAGAGCCGTTCCCACCGAGCAAACGGAGACACTGCCGTGCGGATTGTTTTTCAGAAGCGTTGGATACAAAGGTGTGCCGCTTCCCGGTGCACCGTTTGACGAGAAGCGTGCCATTGTTCCCAATGAGAAGGGGCGTGTTTCTCCCGGGCTGTATACGGTGGGTTGGATCAAGAACGGCCCGGCGGGTTTGATTGGAACGAATAAGAAGGATTCGGAAGAAACGGTTGCTCAGCTTCTGGAAGATGCTTCGTCGCTTGCCGGCGCACCGCATCGTGAAAACGACCACTTGAACGGCCTGCTTGCCGATCGCGGGATCCGCGTGGTGTCGTATGAAGATTGGCTCAAGATCGATACTGCTGAAGTTGAGCGTGGAAAGGCGGCAGGCAAACCGCGTGGCAATTTCACAACGGTTGACGAAATGTTGGCGGTATTGGATTGATTGCGGAGTGCGGAAGTTGGCCGTTGGTTTTGGTTGTTAATTCTGGTCCAGGCGTCGACGCAGTTCCCGAAATCGTTTGGGAAGTTTGTCTCCGGCAGCCTCACTGAAGGCCTTGAGGAAGGTCGCCCGCTCCCGAAGTGTCACTACACCTTCCTCCTTATTGATTTCCGGGGCCGCTTCCATGGTGGTACGCAGGAGAAGTCGGAGCAGTTTCGATAATTGTGTTTCACCTCGCGTTCCGAAGCGAAACCTGCGGAGTCCACAGGGATCAATTACGACCGGCCCCGCGCCTTCAGTGCGTGCTTTTTTATCCACGATTAAGTTGTATGCTTTGTGGTCACGATTGATCATTCCCGCCCGTGCAAGTTTGCCGGTTTGTCTTCCGACTCCTCGTGCAATTCGTAAGCGCTCAGCGATTACATCCTTGTCCCATGTTGCGGGGTCACCGTAGGTTACGTTATGTCGGGCAAGGTCCAGCCCGTCGACCATTGGAAATACGAGCGTCTGGCGACACTGTGGTGTGTAATCCCGATGGATCAATGCAATAGCGGGATTGCAACGCATGCCTATCTTTGCCAGTTGCAGCCCTCCCCTCCATTCACGCCATGCAGGTGTCAAGCCAAAGAAGTGATACACTCCGGCCTTCAATGGGAACATATGATAACGCTTGACAACCCAATATCGCTCTCCCGCAGTCACGACGCGGACGGTAGACCGCGCATCACTCTTGTATTCCTTGGCTCCTCCGGCGTTGTAGGTGTCCATCACGTCATTCAACAGGGACTGGAGCTCCACCCTGTCGGTTATTAGTCCGCACGTCGATGCGACGCCGACGTTGACCCATGCGCGACCTTCGTTGGTTCGCACACGCATGGTTTTGCGGGATTCGCTTTCAGTCACGGGTGTCTCGTTCATCTTTTGATGAGTATAGTCGCTCTGGTCGTCGCGACTTACTCGTTCCTCAATGCCTGGGCAAGATGCTGTAGAAACGCCCGGTTGTCGCATTGGATGTAGTCCATCGAGCCGCCGTGCGTGGCGTTGTGTGTCATTCGGGCAAACGTCTTGCACCAACGGAGGTAGTAAGCGGCGTCCTGCATGGACGGTTCCTTATCTGAAGACCAATCCCAATCACCGCCGTCCTGGATGTCGACGACTGCGATGTGATGGTCCTGAATCAGTGACTCCCCGCGTTCCTGCCGCAGGTTGTTGGCAATGCTGAACGCCTTTTCAAATACCTGAGGCGCCATGATCGCCGACCCGATGGAAATAAAAACGCCCTCCGTCAGGTTTTCGACGGCTTTTGTGAAGCAGTGAAAATCCATGGCGGAAGCTCGTCCGATCGCTGCTCCCGTCTCGGCGGTAAACATTGGATGGCAGCAGTAAATGTCGTAACCCAATCCGGGGTGGACGGTCAGCGGAACGCATGTCGCAAAAGCTCCGTGTGTGATTGAATACTGTTTCCAGGGGTGTTTGATTTCGATCATCCCTTCATCAAGGCCGAAATCGTCCATCATGCTTAGCAGGTCGCCGTATGCCCCCTTAGGCTCTCCATTTTTCTCGCCCAGCTTGTCCAGAATTGTCTCTCGCTCCATCAATTCAATACGCTCATTTTCAATCATCCTCCCCACCGCTTCTCCTAAGCCTTCGTTCCGCGTCACACCACTCAGGACTGCCAGATTCAGGTATTTGCCGGTCTCATCCCATGTTCCGAACCGGCCTACCGGAGCGTTGTCTCTTACCGATTCGCTGGATTTTCCCAGAAATGCGAATTCCCAGTCATGGATGATCCCTGCTCCCTGTGTTGCCAGATGGGTCACCCACCCGTCGTCAATGAGTTGCCTCAATAGAAGCCCGCACCCGTTTTTCACCAGATGTGCCCCGTACGCCACCATAATCGATGCGCCACGTTCGCGTGCTGAACGAATTTTGGTCGCTAACCGATCGATCCTGTCCTTCTCTACGGAATTTACTTCGACGGGTGGGGTATTTGGTGAGATTGCGGCTTTCTCGACATGAATGAAGCTTTTCCGCTCTGCGAGCGGTTCAACGACGATTCTATGTCCATTTATTCGCTCGTATGTCATTGCTATAGCCTAGCACTTACCCGGGGGGATATTCCAGATCGTTCTTTTTGACGATTCAGTCATTTTAATGGTAACCAAAGGGGAAGATTGGCGGGTACCTGGACGTCCGGGGGCGAGAAACATGGGGATTGTCACGCTAGTATTTCGGCGAATCCTATCCGTGATCAGGCGGCTCAAACATGGCTTTGGAGTTACCTGAGGGCTTATTTGACACCGATCCGGCGCGTGCCTATTCTATTGCCCTATCGCGTTTTGGCTTGCGCCAAAGCGTGATTTAGTATTAGGCATCGGCGCGGATCGACAGCCCCGCGACGGGCGCTTGCCACCGTAGCTCAGTGGTAGAGCACACCCTTGGTAAGGGTGAGGTCACGGGTTCAAGTCCCGTCGGTGGCTATGGAAAAACATTGACATACGGTGTTTTGTCAACCTTAAAATGTCCATATGCTCGCGTGGAGCGTATGATGCAATAGCTCACCAGCAGCTGTGAAATAGCCCGGAGATCGCTTCTCGGGCTTGAACAAAACCAATTTCCGAATAACGGAGGTTACCCGATGGCAACGGGCGTATTTGAACGGACTAAACCCCACGTGAACGTCGGCACGATCGGCCACGTTGACCACGGCAAAACGACACTCACCGCGGCGATCACCGCCGTCCAGGCCGCGAGAGGTCTTGCTACGCATAAGCCGTATGATGAAGTGGCCAAGGCCTCTGAATCTGACGGACGTCGTGACCCTACCAAGATTCTGACTATTGCGACTTCGCACGTCGAGTATGAATCCGAGGCGCGTCACTATGCTCACGTTGACTGCCCCGGCCACGCGGACTTTGTCAAGAACATGATTACCGGCGCCGCTCAGATGGACGGCGGTATCCTTGTGGTCTCCGCTGCGGACGGCCCGATGCCTCAGACGCGTGAGCACGTGCTGCTTGCTCGTCAGGTTAACGTGCCGAAGCTGGTGGTTTTCCTCAACAAGGTTGACCTTGTTGACGATGAGGAACTCCTCGATCTTGTCGAGTTGGAAGTGCAGGAGCTTCTCGGTAAGTACGACTTTGAAGATGACACCCCGATCATTCGTGGAGCGGCTTTCCCGGCGTTGCAGAATCCGGATGATGAAGGTAAGGCCGCGTGCATCCAGGAGCTCCTTGGTGCTTTGGATACGTGGATTCCCGAGCCGGAGCGCGAACTCGATAAAGACTTCCTCATGAGCGTCGAAGACGTCTTCTCCATTAAGGGACGTGGTACGGTCGCGACGGGGCGAATCGAGCGTGGTCAGGTTAAGGTCGGTGAAAAGGTTGAAATCGTCGGTCTTCGAGAGACCAACGAGTCTACCTGCACGGGGGTTGAAATGTTTAACAAGACGTTGGATACCGGTATTGCCGGCGACAATGTCGGTCTCCTTCTTCGTGGTGTTGAAAAAGGTGAAATCGAGCGAGGCCAGGTTATTGCCAAGCCCAAGTCGATCACTCCGCATCAGAAGTTTGAGGCTGAAATTTACGTGTTAACCAAGGAGGAAGGCGGGCGACACACCCCGTTCTTCACCGGCTACCGTCCGCAGTTCTACTTCAGGACGACGGATGTGACTGGTGCGGTCAACCTGAAGGGCGGCGCGGAAATGTGCATGCCCGGTGACAACATTGCGTCGGAAATTGAACTTGGTAAGCCGATCGCCCTGGAAGAAAACACCCGTTTCGCTGTGCGTGAAGGCGGTCGTACCGTCGGCGCCGGTGTGGTGACCAAGATCCTCGAGTAGCACGACCGCTTGATGATGCGGTTTTAATAGAACGATTCAGGCCTGCCCGGTGTTTAGCCGGGCAGGTCCATTAAAACCCCCGACGTATGAGTCGAGGTCAGAACAATGGCAAAAAAATCCGTCGCAGTTGAAAATGTTTGGCTCCAGTGCACCGAAACCGGCGATTTGAATTATCGCACGTCCGTCAACATGCGCGGTGGAATGGCCGAAAAACTCAAAGCCGGGATGAAAAAGTACTGTCCAAGACTTAGACGCCACACATTGCATAAAATCAAACGAAAATGAGGCGGCTTAATTCACGCGACCTTCCTCATGTTTGAGTCGGTCGCGTCCCGCTGCCTGACTGTACCGCAATAGGCTTCTGATGAACGCCAGTAGCTCAATTGGCAGAGCAGCGGTCTCCAAAACCGCAGGTTGTGGGTTCGAGTCCCCCCTGGCGTGTTGCAGCGTCAATCAATATGACGCCCTTTCAGTCCCGTCGCTCATCATCGTATCTGAGCGACCCAAGAATACGCCCGTGAAGTTTGGATAATCTTCCATGGCAATGAATATCTACAAATCAGGACAGGGATACTACACACGCCTTCTCTCTGGGCTTGGTGCAGGTATCCTGGTCGTTGCTGCGGCAATGTGGCTTCGAGCCAAACTGTATGCGGCCCCGTTGTATGTTCAATGGGGTGTCGCGGTCGGGGTCATCGTCGCCTTCGGCCTTTTAATCTACCACTTTGTCGCCAAGCGGCAGAAGTCCTGCGACTTCATGATCGCGACCGAAGCCGAGATGAAGAAGGTCAACTGGCCTCAGAAACGCGAAGTCATTGGCTCAACCTGGGTCGTAATCATCGCGACCTTTCTTTTGGCGCTCCTGCTTTTTGATGCGGACCAGCTCTTTAGAGAAATCTTTCAGCTCGCCGGCGTCATGAAGGGTGACCCACTTCTTCAGACCCTCTTCGGAGGGATAGGAAAGGGCTTGGCCTTTGCAGGTGGATTATTAGTGATCCTGGTCATTTCCATCCTGATCCGTGGAATCCTGGCCGCCAAACTCTCCAAGCCCATGCTCGATGTCGATACCGATGGGAAATACACCAGACGATTGCAGACCGGTGTGACTTCGTTCCAGTTTCTGCTCGCCTTGCATATTATGTTTGTGGGCGGCTCGGCCGCCGCAGGTGGTGAAAGCGCGAAGGCTTCCACGGCGTTGCTTATTGCGGCGGGAATCTCTCTGGCACTGTCGATTACGATTGGTGCTGGAATTCTTGGGATGGCTCTGGGCGGGAATCGTAAGAAGACGCTCCCGATGGAGATCGTTATGACCATTCCGACGGTTGCATTAATTGCAGCATGGTTTTTCCTTGGTTGGATGCCCACGCTTGATTTGAGTACAGCCGGTTGATGTCCTGTGCACATCCCGCATGTCCGTTCAATCGGACTGCTTATCGAAATGAGGTTGAATCGCGATGACCGATTCCAATCCGAACGAGACAACGCCCGAAACAACCGACGATGCGGCCGTCGAAGCGACCGCCACTGATGAGGCGGTTACGGTTGACGAATCCGCTGATTTACCCGTTGAGGTTGATGCCCCTGCCGCTGACGATCAAGTCGACGCCGCGCCCGACGCCCCTGAGTCTGCCGATGCGGCGACTCAGGATGAGTCGGAGGAGGAACCACTCGTTACGCCGGGCATGGATTGGTTCGTTCTTCGTGTTGCTTCCAATAAGGAAGATTCCGTTCGCGAGACACTTCTTCGGAAGATCAAGATCGAAGGCCTTACCGATCGCGTGAATCGAATCCTGGTCCCCACCGAAAAGAAGAAGACCATGAAGGGCGGCAAGACCCGCGTTTCAGAAACCAAACTCTACCCCGGCTATGTCTTTGTGGAAATGAAACTCGAAGATGACGGCCGAATCCCGCAGGATGTGTTCTTCCTCATCAAGGAAACTACCGGAGTGGGTGACTTCATCGGTACGGCAGGCAGGCCCGCTCCCATGCAGCGGAACGAGGTTGAGAAGATGATCGAGGCCTCCAAGCGGCCCGATGATACCCCCGAAGTCCACATGGAGTTTCGGCCAGGGGACGCGGTCAAGATCAAGGAAGGTCCGTTCGAGAATATGGATGGTGTCGTGGATGTGCTTCTTCCCGAACAAGGCAAGGTCCGGGTCGTCGTTACGATCTTCGGACGGGCCACGCCGGTGGAGATGGAATACTGGCTCATCGAGAAGGCCGAAGAGCAATAAGTCCGCCTCAACACGTTTTTATCTATCCCATTTTGACATTTTAGTTTGAATTTCCATGTTTTTACGCTTGCCGAGAATGCTCGTCGCGATCCCTGTTTTACCGATAATTCCTTCTTCTTAGGGCTATTGGGACTTGACTAATCCCCTGATTTACGCAACACTACCGTCAGGACGTAGAGAATGAATCTTTGCGATATCCCCCCAGCCGGAGGATGCCACCTGCATCCCACCAATTTTTAGCTGATTTTAAGGAGTTTCGGACATGGCTGTACGACAGGCAGGTCGCGGACCAAGCGGCGCAATTTACGCTCTGGTGATCTTTATTTTTCTTTTCTTTATTGCCGGCGGCGCTGCTCTGATGATCCACGGGCAACTCGACGAAGCTCGAAAGGATCTGGCTGAATATCGCGCGACCGAGGAAAAGAATCGTGCCGATACCAATGAAGGCAAGGAATTTGTTAAGGCGCACGAAGGGGATAACGCTCCGATCGATCAGGCTGTGGCCGACAGGCGTGCGTTTGCCAACCTGCTTGTCGGCAAGCCCGATGCGTCACTACAGGACGCCAAGGCGGCGTTGGCCAAGCACAATGTTTCTGCCGCAGCGGTCGCTCATATCAACGCTCTTAATGACAAGCTCAAGACGCAATCCAATCTCTCGGCAATGCTCGCGGAGAAGGTGGCGGAGATTGCCAAGCTGACCAGCGATATTGAAAATCTGAAGAAGACCCATATGGCCGCCCTCGCTGCGGCCAATTCCGATCACGACAGCAAGATCGAAGCTCTGAAGCAAGACCATCAGACGGCTATCAACGCTGCCGAGGTTGCCAAGGGCGTTCTCGAAGCGGAGTACACCAAGTCCAAGAACGCTTCAGATGCAACCATTCAAAAGCAGAATCAGGCAATTGGAAAGCTCGGCGCTGAGATGCAGAGGCAGAAACTTGAGATTGCAACCCTCCGTAATTTGCTTCGTCGCGAATCTCCTTCCGTGCCCGATACCACCAACCATGTGGATGCCACCATCACCGCGGTCCATTCCGAAGAATCTCTTGTCTACATTAATCTTGGCAAGTCCGATCAGCTTGTGCCCGGCCTGACTTTTGAAGTCTTCTCACCTTTGACCGGTGTACAACTTACTAAGACTGGTAACAACACCACGCTCAAACGCGGTAAGGCCAGCATCGAAGTTGTGAAGATTGTTTCCAACAGCACGGCAGCATGTCGCATCATTCGGGCAGATCCCAATGATCCTATTCGCGTAAATGATCCCATCGCCAACCTCGTCTACGACAAGAACAGAAAGATCAAGTTCTACATCTTCGGTGAGTTTGATCTTGATGGTGACGGTCGAGCCACGGTCGGTGATCGCGACAAAGTTGTCCAGCTTATTCAAAAGTGGGGCGGCGAGGTGGTTCAGATTTCCGAACGCGAAAAACGACTGGCCGCGCTTATTGGCAAGGAAGGCGCTGCTAAGAACGTGTTGCCCATTGGCACGGACTACCTGGTCGTGGGTCGCGAACCGGCCGCGCCAGGCAAGATTCCCGAAGTCGGTTCACCCGCCGAAATCCGTGCCGCCATTGAAGCCAAGAAGAAATGGGATATCTACAACATGCTCAAGCGGGAAGCCCAGTCACTCACCGTGCCCGTGCTTAACCAGACACGATTCCTTTACCTCATCGGTCATTACCATCAGTAATTTCCCCGCCTGATTGACTTGAATTAATATGACTATAGAAGCGTGTCCCGTCAAAAGGGCGCGCTTTTTTATTCGTAGACCATGTTCACGCATTTGGATTTTAGTACAAGACCTTATTGACCGTCCTTTTCTTTCCATCTCTCTTTTCAACTTATTATCTCATCCCCGACCCACATACTCCTGCTCCATCGGCAACACGATCGCCTCCAACATATTCACATCCTTGTCCAATCCTGCCATGGTCATCACGACCTCCACGACCTCGCTCACCTCCATCATCGGCTCGCGATCCTCTTTCGCATTGCTGATTGCGCGTCTCTCAACAAACGTATTCCCGGGATGTACACAACCGCATGTAACGCCGTATTCACGCCCCTCCAATGCCGTCACCTGCGTCAACCCCCACAATCCGAATTTACTAGCCGAATAAGCCGCTGAGTTGGGGCGCACACGTTGTGCGGAGATTGAACCGATATTGATGATCCTTCCTCCACCCGTCTCTTTCATCATACGTATCGCAGCTTGCGTACACAGAAACGGTCCGCGCAGGTTTGTCGCAATCACCTTGTCAAAATCTTCCACAGCAAGTTCATCCATACGTCCTCCATCAAAGGCCCCTGCGTTGTTGACCAGCACATCAACACGTCCATAAATCTCTTTTACGCGATCGAACAGTCCCTCGACATCCGTCACATCGCATATATCGGCCTCCACACCGATTGCCTCTCCGCCGTCATTCAGTATTTCCCTGGCCACGCATGCGACACCCTCAGCCGAACGTGATGCCGCAACCACCTTCATCCCCACTGTGCCGAATCGCAACGCAATCCCTTTTCCGATCCCTCGACTCGCCCCCGTGACTACGGCAACCAACCCGTTCAAATCTCGCATCAATCAAGTCCTTTCAAATCAGATCTGGGCCGTCAATCTATTTTCGGCGTATCGTCGATATTCAGGTATCATACACCAGAGACGACGATCCTCCCTGGTCCTTCAGGTTAAGGAGTCAGCCATGTCACGCATCCTTCTCGAAGTTGCCTGTCCGCTACTTTTTACCTGCCTGTGCATTCTTGCCCCGCCCGCAATTGCGGCCCAGCCGGGTCAACCAACGCTTACCATTATTACGCACGATCGATTTGCCCAATCCACGTCTGCACGCATCCATATTACTAACGACGCCAATAAACCTGTCAGGCACCCCACCCTTCCATTCTGGCGCGACCACTTTACCTCGCCCGGCAAGGCGTCCCTCACGCTTCGACCGGGCAAATACACCATCGCCATTGAGAAAGGACCGGAGTACAAACGCCATTCCAAAACACTCACGCTGATCAGGGACGATCCTCAAACCATCACGGTCGTGCTGCCGCGTATTGTCGATATGCCGAAGCAGAACTGGTATGCCGCCGATTTGCATATCCATCGTCCCGTCAGTCAGATTCCGGTGCTTATTCGTGCTGAAGATATTCATTTTGCCCCTGTCATCACGTGGTGGAATCGCAACAATCCCTGGAACAAGACCAACCTTCCTCCTTCGCCGATAACTCGGACCAAGGATCATCGACTTATCAACATCATGACGGGTGAGGATGAACGTGGAGGCGGCGCGCTTTTGTACTTCAATCTCAATAAACCTTACCCCATCACCAGGGCGACACGTGAGTATCCCTCCTCTTTGACCTTCGCACGTGAAGCCAAAGCGCAGAACCCCAATCTCTGGATCGACATTGAAAAGCCATTCTGGCGAGATGTTCCGCTTTGGCTTTCGGCCAACATTGCAGACTCCATTGGCATTGCTCATAACCACATGTGGCGATCCGGTGTGCTTCCCAATGAAGCCTGGGGTTACCCACGCGACACGAAAGAGTTTCCGCCTCCCCTTGGCAATGCCTTATGGACGCAGCATATCTACTATCATCTTCTGAACTGTGGCATTCGTATTCCGCCTTCAGCCGGCAGTGCATCGGGAGTTCTTCCCAATCCCGTGGGGTACAACCGCGTCTATGTCCACATCCCGGAGAAACTCACGCAGCAATCTTTCTTTAAGAACCTCAAGCTCGGTCGCTGCTTCGTGACCAACGGCCCTCTCATCATCTGTCGCGTAGGCAACCATCTTCCAGGCCACACGTTCAGGAATCTGAAGACGGCTCAAAAACTCACGGTAAACATTCGAATCCATGCCAACCAGAAACTTGAGCGACTCGATCTTGTCGTCAATGGAAAGGTCCGGCTCACACACCCGATTAAGTCGGATGCCTTTGTTCAGACTCACACCCTCCAATTCAATCCTCCAAAATCCGGCTGGTTCCTCCTCCGCGCTCACGCGCCGGATAAACATACCTACCGCTTCGCATCCACAGGCCCGTTCTATGTCCAACCCACCAATCAGGCCAAACGCATCAGCCGGGCCTCGGCCGACTTTTTCATAACCTGGCAAACGCGCCGCCTTAACCAGCTTAAGAAAGCCCTCAAGGATCACCCTGACAGGAACGCTGTTTTCAGCCTTCACCAAAAATCGCTCGCCTATTGGCAGGGGTTGAAACGCGGGGCCAACGCGAATTGACATCCGGCCCAATCTGCGCGCAGTGAATGGTTGCTAATCCGGATTCTCTTGCCAATTCCTTCCCGGACTGTCTATATGGCCATTTAAATTAACAAATATTTGTCAATTCATTCCGGAATGACTTGTCATTTGTGTAAGTCCTGGCACTCGATGCATGTTGTTGCAGCAAGAATGATTTGGTCATTTGGGCTGTATATCGCGTATAATCTAACTGTTCTTTTATATATGTATTGTCATTTTTCTTTACATTTTGCTTGCTGAAATCACCTTCGGATGTGCGCATGGCTCGACAAACCAAACACATGATCATCTTCGATACGCTCCACAAGGCCATTCTCAATGGAACCTATCGGCCTGGCGATCAACTCCCTACAGAGCACCAGCTTGTCGAACAGTTCTCAGCATCACGGCCCACCATCGCACGCGCTCTTCGCGATCTGCAGTTCCTCAACCTCATCGAACGAAAATCCGGGGCCGGCACATTCGTCAAAGCGCGGCCTGAGGACGACGATGATCGAAAACTATTCGGCCTGCTCATTCCGGGACTCGGACAGACCGAGATTTTTGAACCCATTTGCGCCCGTATTGCCAAACAGACCCACGCGAATCAGCACACGCTCATCTGGGGAGATTTTTCTACCGACAAAGCCGATCCCTCCGCTACCCAGATCCTCCGTGTCTGTCGAGACTTTATCGCCCAAAACGTTGCGGGCGTGTATTACGCCCCCGTGGAACTTGCCGACGAAATGAGTCGCATCAATAAACGTATCATTGCGGAACTCGAGAGGAACAACATCGCTGTCATTCTTCTGGATCGTGATATTGTCCGGTTTCCCCTTCGCTCAGGTTACGATGTCGTAGGCATTGACAATCGTCAGGGTGGTTTTCTGCTTACGAATCATCTGATCAATCTCGGTTGCAGAAACATAGGTTTCCTTGCCAAGCCCAACTCGGCGTCCACCGTCGATTGTCGCGTCGCAGGTTACTGCGAAGCCATGACCAAGGCCTCCTTTCCCATTCCCGCCGGGGCCATTCAGTTCGGCGATCCCGATGATTCACAATTTGTCCGCGACTTCATCGTCAAAGGGAAACTTGAAGCCGTTTTGTGTGCCAACGACTTCACCGCTGCCCACCTGATGCACACGCTTCACGACATGGGCATGCACGTCCCCAATGACATTCGCGTTGTCGGTTTCGATGATGTCAAATATGCTAAACTCGTCCGTGTTCCTCTTACCACCATTTCCCAACCCACAAACCAGATCGGCCAGACTGCTGTCGCCGCCATGCACCAGCGCATCAATTCCCCTTTCCTTCCGGCAAGAACCATTGCCCTTGAGCCGAAGCTTATCGTCCGAAAGTCCTGCGGTTCCGTCTGAAAGACGCATGACGAACAGCGTTGAACCATTCATCCTCCTACATCCGTTTCCCAGTCGTCCCGTTTGACCCTGATGACAAACCAAGCCATGATACCCGCATGAAGATTCTCGAACTCAATCACGTTGCCATCCACGTCGAAGACGTTGAACGATCCGTCGCGTTCTATCGTGATAAGCTTGGCTTCCCTCAGCTTCCCCGGCCCGCGTTTGATTTTCCCGGCGCCTGGTTTCAGCTTGGGGAAAGACAGGAACTCCACATCATCGGCGGTCGCTCAGAAGATGTCCATTCCCACAATCGCGGAAACCACTACGCCCTCCGGGTCCGCAACATCATTGCCGCCGAATCTCATCTCATCGAGAATAATGTCCAACACATCCCTCCCAAACAACGGCCCGATGGCGCCTGGCAGATTTTCCTTACCGATCCCGATGGTCATTACATCGAACTGTGTCAACTTGAACCCTGAAGTTTCGCGTTTTCAGTGTCCAAACCGGTCCAAGCCATTCAGGTAATCTCGCCCGACGCCTTTCAACCAAATGTGCATCGTGTCAATCTTGGTCGGACGAAGGAAACTGTTCGCGGCGATTCCCATAACCATCCCACCTAGAAAACATGTCAGGGATACCCATCCCCAAAAGGCATTCTTCTCAAAGTCTGCAAACAACACTGCCAACGCGCCAACGCTTGCCAAAAGCAGACCGCCCGACCACGCTCCAAGCGCCCTTCGCTTTCGATAATGTCGTGCACAGAGCGGGGCATGTACCACTCCCTTTTGACTCATCGCGATTGCAAGAATGACATAGAGGAGAATCCCCGCAAAAATCGTTATGATTAAGATTGGCGGGTGCCAACTCATCCTGAATGTGCGAATTCGGATGTTCTCCGGCGAATTACACTTTAGGCACCGGTCTGGCAATTCCGCTTCGTGCTCCATCACAAGCTTTGTCTCATACCGATACACCCCGATATCGTCCTGATAAAACTCATCCACCAAGCCTCCGGTGAAATCTCCCTCGTGTTTAAAACACACTTCTCCAGCTTCGACTTGATTTTCATTTTCCCTTCCGGGAAGCGGTGGAGGCGCTGAACTCATGGCGGACCCCTTATGGCTGGAAATCTATATATGCCATTGGCTGATGCGGGCTTTGAAGGTACCACATTCCAATGCTTTGTGCAACGCCTGATCTGCTTCCGGTACAACTTCTTACTTGCCCCCACCCACCAACCAACCTATCAATATCCCCTCAACAAAACCCCCAATATTCCCATTAAAACACCCTCTGGGATACCCCAGCAAAGGATCCTCTGAAATGTCCCTCAAAATCGCAACCATCGGTGGCGACGGCATCGGACCCGAAGTCGTCAACGAAGGACTTAAGGTTCTGGATGCTGCCTCCAAGCAGACCAATCTCCAGTATGACATCACCGCTTTCCCCTACTCCGGTGGTCACTATCTCCAGACCGGCGAAGTCATTACTCCAGAGCAAATCGAAGAACTCCGCCAATTCGACGCCGTCTTCCTCGGAGCCGTCGGCCACCCCGATGTCGCACCGGGCATCATCGAGAAAGGCCTTCTCCTCGAACTCCGATTCAAACTCGATCTCTACATCAACCTTCGGCCTGTTCGCCTCCTCGATGGCGTGAAGACTCCACTCGCTGGCAGGTCCGCCGCCGACATCCAGTTCGACTGCATCCGTGAAAATACCGAAGACCTCTATACCGGCGCAGGGGGCGTCACACGCATCAACACGCCGCAGGAGGTCGCCACGCAGGAAATGCTTGCCACACGGTTTGGTGTCGAACGCTGTCTTCACTACGCTTTCAAACTTGCCCAGGCCAAACAGGAAGACAACACCGGCAACGGCATACTCACCCTTATTCACAAGACCAACGTCCTCACCCATTGCGGAGGCACATGGTTCCGCGCATTCAATGAAATCGGCGAGGCCCACTACCCGGATATCAACCGCGAATACCATCACGTCGATGCCTGCTGCATGTACATGGTCGCCAATCCCCAGGACTATGACACACTTGTCGTCCCTAACATGTTTGGCGATATCATCACTGATCTCGGCGCCGCCATCGCAGGCGGCATGGGCATGGCCGCCTCCGGCAACATCAATCCCGATGGCGATGCCCCCTCCGTCTTTGAACCTGTCCACGGCTCCGCGCCGGACATCGCCGGTCAGAACAAGGCAAATCCTCTCGCCGCCGTCCTTTCCCTGGCCATGCTTCTCCGGGAAACCGGTCGCATCCAATCCAACGATGCAGCCGGCCAAACCGCCGACCTCATCGACAACGCTATCAGGAAGGTTGTCAAGGATCTGGAGGGGCAACCAATGGACCGCCTGTTTCTTTCCACCACGGAAGTCGGCGATGCCCTTGCGGCTGCTCTTTAAACAGACAACCTTCACCAATACGACGTTTCCAAAACTCGTTACAATTTCGCCATGACCAATCAGACCGAATCAGCCTATTTCGACATTGACCAGATCACCGCCCCCACACCCACTGTCGATCAGTACATGCGGGACTATGTCGCATCAGCCTCACTCCCCAAAAATCTCATCGACGCCATCGACTACGCCCTTCTTGGCGGAGGCAAACGCATGAGGCCCATTCTTGTCATTCGTGCCGCCGAAGCCGTAGGCGGAACGATTGAACAAGCCCTTCCTCCCGCCGCCGCCATTGAACTCATTCACTGCTTCTCTCTCGTCCACGATGATCTTCCTGCCATGGACGATGATGATCTTCGACGCGGTCGCCCGACCCTTCATATCAAGACCAACGAAGCCATGGCCATCCTTGCCGGCGATGCCATGATGTCCCTTGCATTCCAGCTCCTTCTTGATCGTATTCCCGATGAGACGACCGCCGCGAAAATCATGTCTGAACTTGCCGTCGGAACTTCCGCTATGATCGGCGGCCAGGTCTACGACACCCTTCCCGACTTTCCATCCGACCTCACCCCCCTTGATCAACTCAAAACCATTCACACCCACAAAACCGGTGCCCTCATCCGCGGAGCCTGTCGAATGGGCGCAGTCGCTGCCAAAGCCAATGATGAACAACTCGCCGCCATCACCACCTACGGCGAAGCCATCGGCCTCATGTTCCAGATCGTCGATGATCTTCTTGACATCACTCAAACCACGGAACAACTCGGCAAGACCGCCGGCAAGGATGTCGAACAGGATAAACTCACCTACCCCGCCGTTCTTGGCGTCGAAAAATCACAAGCCGAAATCACCCGCCTCCTTGAAGTCGCCCTTGGCGCTCTTTCCCCCCTCGGCAACGACGCTGCCCAACTTGCCCAAATCGCAAACTACCTTGCGGTCAGAACGAAGTAAAACAATCTTCCCACTACTTATCAATTCCCACGATTGGCCACTAATCTTTATATCTCTCCAGGACCCTTTCCGCTTCTCTCCTAATTCGATCTATTCTCCACTTCGCCATCTTCCTCTCAAGTTCCTTATTCGCCGCCTTCCGTGCCTCCAGATCGCTCGCCCAATTTGGCAACGCACGAATAAACGCCCACTCATCTGTCCGAAACGGCGCCACTGGCAACCCATGCAATCCATATGCATTAGCGTTCGGCTGATTCTCCCACGCATACCTTACCGCCGCAGGCTCGGCCACTTCATCACTCCACACCTCCAGGCACTCTCCGCGAATATCCTCCCCCTTCTTGACCGCCCTTACCTTCACATTCGCGGGGAAAAATCGCCCGTCCTTACCCGCCACAATGAATCCACGATACTCCCGCGCACGATCTGGTAATGGCAAACGCTTATACCACTTATGCTCACGCTTATCCTTGATCGTCGGATCATAATCAAAGTAAACCAGCATCTTGTTCCCATCTACCTTATGGCCCCGATACATTGGAGCCATGTGATAAACCCCACCCTCACGCGGTGACTTCTTCCCAAATCCATAAACCTGCGCCAACGCCCATCGGGCCGCCCTTTCGCCCACATCTCTCTTCTTACGAGGGTGCATATCGTCCGCGCCCAAATCATGAATCGTCACCAGCCCCGTCCCTTTTACTTTCCGATGTGTCGCAAAATGCACGTCACGAATATGCATGTAGCAGTGCCGATGCATCATCGCCCGCTCTGGCTCAGGCTTTGATTCCATCCCTTTATTCCCCGCCAGTGAGATAATCCCAAACGGCAACTCTTTTTCTCCATACGCCGCCCGCCAATCCTCAATCACGCTCGGAAAGCTATGCCGATAAGTCTCATACCCTTCAAACGTATTATTTTCCCCTTGATAGAATAGCACACCCCGCACCGCCCCTTTCGATAAGGGCAAAATCGTCCCCCGATAAAATGCCCCGATATCCTTTCCCTTTGCATTCAGCAATCCTTTCAATGCCGGATACCTTTCTTGCGTTTTCCTCGACGCCCACACCTCCGCCGTTGTCCCACCCACCGCCGTATTAATCAATCCTACCGGTACCTTCAAAAACCTCTGCAGCCTTACCCCAAAGTAATATGCCACAGGTCCAATCCTTCTTAACTCCATCTTCCCTGCAACCAGCGGCATCCACGCCTCCCGACTCTGCAAATCCTTCGCAATACTTTTCGCCACTCGACTCTCCACACGCGTATATCTCACATACTCCGAATCCGCGCTACGCCACTCCACATCCTCCATATCATGCCCACCCGGCGCCATATTGCTCTGACCTCCACACAACCAAACCTCGCCCACCAACACATCCTTAAATCTGACCTCCTCCCCACCCGAACTCACTCTAAGCTCACGGGCCGTAAACCCCCCCTTCATTGCCGGCAATACCACCTCCCAATACCCCTCCCCATCCACATTCTCTTCCTTCACTACTTTTCCAAAGGAAACCCTCACCGCAGCCCCGACCTTTCCGTTCCCCCAAACCCGTATCTTCTTCCCTTGCTGCAAAACCATATGGTGATTAAACGCATTAGCCACATGCAACGCCTTCCCATCCGTCCCTCCTTCCGCGATAACCCCAATACCAACCACTCCAAACCAAGCCAAAGCACCCATTAATCCATGCAACTTCATTATCAGTCCTTTCAGATTGTGAGCAATCAATGCAGCCTCTCATCCTACCGCAAGACAACCAGGCTATCGCCCCTTTGTTGCCAATTCCGAACCCGTCCATCTCCTATGCGTAAGAACAATCCCTAAACCTCGCATGCTCGCTATAAGGGAGGGTTTGCAGATCAGTTTTCAGGAGAATCCCCTATCCCCCCAAAACTTGCCAAAACCCTTGTTTCCGCCCTAAACTTCCTTCTTCATCACCCGATTTGCCGATGTGATAGCCATTGCGTCACACTAAAATACACCCATGACAATACCACGACGCCATAAAGGGAAAGCGGCACGCTTCATCCACCTCCAGTCCACCCTTTAACGCGCGCGGAAATCTGTCTGACCATAAGGATTCGGCCAACATGCCCAGCCCAGCCCCCAAACCCCTCCTCCCC
>JANQQT010000002.1 GCA_028284925.1 Phycisphaeraceae bacterium
TCGGGGTTGGTGAGGATGGTTTTGCCGTTGAGGGTGAGGGTGGAGGAGGCGAGTGTATTGCCGGTGAGGGCGATGGAGAGGTCTTTGAATTTGACCTGATCCTTGTTGGGAAGGCCTGCGAGGGTTGGGTCCTGGATGTCGAGTTTGAAGTTGAGTTTGGCGTTCTGGAGGTTTAGGGAAAATCCGGCATCGGTGACGGAGGGGCGGGGGATGGAGAGGGCGGAGATGTTGAGGGTGAGGTCGCGGTCTTCGAGGAGGTTGAGTTGGGGCTGGTTGGGTTTTGCTTTGGGGAGGTAGCGGGCGACGAGGGCGCGGGGGACTTTGTATTGGATGGGTTTGAAGGATGGTTTGAGGGCGATGGCGGATTGGTTGATGGTTAGGGGGATGTCGAAGTTGAGTTTGTCGGATCGGAAGGCGAGGGTGAGGTCGCGTTGGTTTTGCCCGGAGGGTTTGGCGGTTAGGTTGAGGGAGAGGCGTTGGCCGAGGGCGAGGGTGAGGAGGTCTTTCTGGCCTGAGATGCGATCGACGAGGACGGAGGGGAGGTCTTTGAGTTGGATGGTTGTGCCATCGATGAGGCGTGTGAGTTGGAGTTTGTTTTGGTCATCGTAGAGCCCCTGGACGTTTGATGCGATGAGGATTTTGCCAGGCCGGTTGGCGTGTTGGAGGTCGGCGGAGAAGTTGAGGTTGAGGTTTTGGGCGAGGTTGGTGGTATCGATGGAGGCGTTGATGTTCTGAAGGGTGACGGGGCCGAGGCGTTGGCCGGTTTGGGCCTCGACGACCTTGATGGGTTGGAGTGTGATCTTGGCGTTGACGTTCTTAGGATTGAAGTTGGTGAGGGGAATGGCGAGGCGTTGGATGTTGAGGGTGATGGGGATGTCGTTGAGGGGGTAGATGTCTTTGAGGCCGATGGATTCGCCGTGGGATCTGATGAAGTCGGTGGTGGCATTGAGTGCGATTTTTGCGGGGGTGTCGGGGGAGGCGAGACGGAGGTAGCCATCCTTGTAAGTGAGGTTGAGGTTGGAATCGGTGTGTTCGGATGTGAGGGTGAGGGCGAGTTCGATGTTCTTTTTGGATGCGGTGGTCTGTATGTTTGCGGTGAGTGATTCGCCGAGTGCGGCGCGGAGGAAGCCGGGTTTGAAATTGGAGGGAAGCTTGACAAATTGCTCGATGCCATCGGTGGGGAGATTTTCGGCATCGGCGTTGAGCGTGGCGACGGCGGAGGCGGGGGTGAGTTTTGCGCTTTTGTTGATGAGTTTGGCGATTTGGCCGGTGAGTTGGAGTTTGCCGGCGAGGTCACCCTGTTGGGCATCGATTTTGACGGCGAGCTTGAGGGGTTTGGTGATGGAGGTGAGCGTACAGCGGATGTCTGCTTTGGTTAGATTGACGGTTTCGATATTTGGGGCGGTGTAGGTTGCTTTTGCATCGTGGAGATGGATTTTTCCGGCGAGTGATTTGGGGAGAACGGTCGGTTTGTCGGGGTCGGAGGGTTTAGTGGATTCGACGGCGCGGAGGAGATTGAGGCTGCCGTTTTCATCGGCGATGAGTTTGGCATCGAGGCCTGAGAGTCGTAAGCGGCCGAGGTCGAGGTCGCCGGTGGCGGCGGAGAAGATGGAGAGTTCTGTGGTGAGTTCCTTTGCCGTGAGTACGGTGTTGCGTTTGGGATCGAGGAGTGAGATACCTTCGAGTTTTTGCCCACCGAACCAGGAGAGGGAGATGGATTTAACTTTGACCGTGCCTTTGATGGAATCGTTAACGAAGGAGAGGATGAATTGTTTGCCGGGTGTAGTGGATAGGAGGGTTGGAAGGAAGATCAGGACGAGAGCGAGGAAGAGGATGATGGAGAAGGTTATCTTGAACCATCGTTTTTTGTAGAAGCGTTTTTTTGGGGGGGCATCGGTGGGGTACTGGGAGATCTGTTTCCATGATGCGGGTTGGTTCATGGCCTGTACCTTTTGGGGTATGTGTGTACGGCAGTGGTGTGTGCGGGACGGGGGTTGGAATGTCGATCAGGTTGTGACGGAGGTTGGAGGCGTGGGAGCGGCTGGGGCGGCGGTGATGTCGAGCATGCGTTGGAGTGCGATGAGGGAGTTTTCGGTCGTGTCGGCGTCCACCTTAATCTGGTTTACGACGGTCCCAGCTACCAGATTATCGAGTGTCCAAAGGAGGTGTTGCGGATTGATGCGATACATGGTGGTGCAGAGGCATTGGCAATCGGAGAGCATGCGGACTCTTTTGTCGGTGTGTTGATTGGCAAGGCGATTGACCATGTGGACTTCTGTGCCGACGGCCCATGATGAGCCGGGGGGGGCGGCGTTGATTTGAGCGATGATGCCTTCGGTGGAGGCGGCGATGTCGGCTTTCCGGACGACTTCGTACATGCACTCGGGGTGGACGATGACGGTGGTTTCCGGGGAGGCGGCGCGGATTTCGTCGACGTGTTCGGGTCGGAAGAGTTTGTGAACGGAGCAGTGGCCTTTCCAGAGGATGGCATCGGCGTTGAGGATGTGGTGGGGTGTTGCGCCGCCGAGGGGGGCGTTGGCCTGAGGGTCGTAGAGGGCCATGTCGGTAGCGGGGTCGTAGCCGAGATCTGCGCAGGTGTTTCTGCCGAGGTGCTGGTCGGGGAGGAAGATGATTTTGATGCGTTCGGTGGGTGATTTGGTTTGGGTTCCGCCGGCGAAGGCCCATCGGAGGATTTTGTCAGCGTTGGAGGATGTGCAGACGGCACCGCCGTTTTTGCCGACGAAGGACTTGATGGCGGCGGTGGAGTTCATGTAGGTGATGGGGATGATGCGTGTGTCGGGCTGGTGTTCGGCGTGGAGGGCTGTGAGTTGGTCCCAAGCGTCGGTGACATCATCGTGGGCGGCCATGTCGGCCATGGAGCATCCGGCGGAGAGGTCCGGGAGGATGACGGAGACGGTGTCAGGTGTGAGGATGTCAGCGGATTCGGCCATAAAGTGGACACCGCAGAAGATGACGTATTTGGCACCGACTTCCTGAACCTTTTGTGCGGCGAGCTGGGAGAGTTTGAAGGAGTCGCCGAGGAAGTCGGCGTGTTTGACGACGTCGTCCTGCTGATAGTGGTGGCCGAGGATGACGAGGGAATCGCCAAGCTCGGCTTTTCGCTGGACGATCTGGGCGTCGAGCTGCTCGGTGGAGAGTTTTCGGTAGGCCGGGTCTAGTGAGGGTTGCCAGAGCATGGGGTATTGGTCCTGGGAGCGTATGGTGTTCTGTAAGAGAGTTTACGTCTATTATACGACCCAATCACGGGGGCGGTTTGGAATGGTGTGAATGGGGGGGTTGAGTGGGGTTATTGATGGAAATGGGTCGGGGGCGATGTGAATTGGGTTGGGTATGGAGTACATGGCGTTGCGATACACGGTTGGACTGGATTTGGGCGGTACGAACATCAAGGGGGGGGTTCTGGATGAGGGGGGAGGGATTGTCGCCAAGGGGATGATTAAGACGGAGGCGGAGAGTGGGCCGGGGCATGTGATTGGTCGGTTGGGGATGCTGGCGGAGCGATTGATGAGAGAGGCGGGATTGGGAAAGGAAGATGTGGATAAGATCGGGGTTGGGACACCCGGGCCACTTGATCCTGCGGCGGGGTTGGTATTGTCGGCGCCGAATATGCCCGGCTGGAAGATGATCCGCCTGAAGGATGAATTGATGGGTGTGACGGGGATGGATGTGAAGGTGGTGAATGACGGCAATGCGGCGGCGTATGGAGAGTACTGGACGGGGAGTGGGCGGGATGAACGTGTGCAGCACATGATTTTGTTGACGCTTGGTACGGGGATTGGGGGAGGGGTGGTGATTGACGGGAAGATCTTTTCGGGGGCGCATGGTGCGGGGACGGAGTTAGGACACATGATTGTGAAGCCGGGCGGGCGGCCCTGCGGTTGCGGGCAGTTGGGTTGTATTGAGCAGTATGCGAGTGCGACGGCGTTTGCGCGGGAGGCGAAGCGGCGGATTGATGCGGGCGAGGTGACGAGCCTGGAGGGTGAGGTGACGACGAAAGATGTGTTTGACGCGGCGGCGGATGGTGATGCGATGTCGCGTGCGGTGATTGATCGGGGGATTGACTACCTGGGAAAGGCATGTGTGAACCTGGTGAGGATCTTTGACCCGCAGGTGATTGTGATCGGCGGTGGTGTGATTGCGGCGGGCGAGGCGGTGATGGGCCGGTTGCGTCGATCGTTTGATGATCAGACATGGACGGTGAGGGAGGAGCGTGTGGAATTTGCGGCGGCAACGCTGGGTAATGACGCGGGTTTTATTGGGGCGGCGGGTATGGCGCGAGGGTAGGGGTGTGCGTGTTTGTTGCTACCCCCGCGGCCATTGAGTCGCGCGCCTTCTGTTCAGGTCATCAGGGTGGTGTTAATGATTTTTTCAATCGGTTCATGTGTTAATCATCCTCTTCCTCGTCTTCCTCGTCGTCATCATCATTGTCACCGAAGGGGTCGCCGATGATTTTGACATCCTGAGCGATGAAGTTGCCGAGGGTGTTGCGTCGGACATCGACATCGTCAAGGAACAGGAGACCGTAGCCGCGAAGGCCTTGTATGGCGCTGATGCCAAACTCCATGTTGTTGGAGAATATGGAGTCATCGACATAGATCCGGAAGAAGCCGTTGTCGGCTTCCTCGAAATCGGCGCCATTACCGGTGTTGAAGCGAGAGACGACGTCGTAGAGTCGTGCGGTGAGGTTGCCGCGTCCGGATTCCGCGATCTGGAGTCCTGAATCGCCGTTGGACTTGACGGTAACGTTGTCGAGTCGCACATCAACGCGACCGTTTTCCTCTTCCTCCAGCTCGATACCATCGTCGCCGTTTTCGTTGGCCGTGACGTTTCTGATCCTGGCGAACAGGTTGCCGGCACCTTCCTCGCTGACTTTAACACCTTCATCAAGGTTTCGGTTTACGAGAATGTTTCCGGCATCGAGTCGGATTGATCCGGCGTCCTCCTCATCGAGGTCGAGTCCTTCATCGAGGTTGTCGTTGAGTTCGACGTTTCGGAGCTTGACGAAGACGCTGCCTGCGCCTGCTTCGTCGACATCAAGTCCATCGTCGAGATCCTCCTCGTTGAAGAATCCGTTTTCGTTGAAGGTGGAGGACTCGACGAGGAGATTGACACGACCGTTGCCGCGTTCGTCGAGCTCAAGGCCATCCCCTCCGTTGGCGTCGATGTGCGTCCAGGAGATGGTTGCTTTGATGTTGCCGTCGCCACCCTCGTCGACGCGGATGCCATCGTAATCGAGAGCTCCTATCCCGTTGTTTCGTACATCGGTATCGTGGACCCGGAGTTTGATGCTTGCAGGTGAATCGTTGATCTGGTCGGCGATGTGGAGTCCGAAGAGGCCGTTGTTAAGGAGCGTGACGTTGTTGAGACTGACGTTGATCGTGCCTTGTGCCGTGATTGGGACGGGCATGAAGATGCCGTTGGCGGCGATTTGGCCGGGCTGGAATGCTCCATCGAATGTGATGTCTTTGAATTGGACGTTGGCGGCGTTGGAGGAGATGAAAATTCCGTCATCGGCAAAGGAAGGCGCGGCCTGGATGACGGCGTGGTTTCCATAGATACGAAGGTTATGCGTGCCGATGTATTCGGCTGTTTGTTCGAGCGTGATGAGATCGACATCATCGCTGATGATGATCTTGTTTACACCGGGGTTGTCACCGGCGACCTGGACGGCGTAGCGGAGGGAGCCAGGCCCGAAATTGTCGCCGTTGGTGACGGTGAGCGGGCCTGAGGTGGAAATGAGTGTGTCTGCACGGACGGAGAGGTCCTGAATTCTTCTATCGAGCGTGGCTTCGCGTTCGGGGTTGGTGATGGAGGGTTTCTGATTGAGGGGATCGAGGGCATCGGCGGGGAAGTTCTCGGCGAGGTATTCGGCGAAGGCGTCCTGCTCGGTGCCGGGGGATGCGAAGTCGGCGATGCCTGCGGGGAGGGCCTGATCCTTGAGTTGGACGACATCGGAGGCGAGGGCGGGGAAGGGATATCCATCACCGCCGAAGTTTGGGCTGGAGGAGAAGATGCCGAAGAGGAAGTCGAGTGTGACCATCCTGATCTGCTGTGTGGGATTGAGAACGACGCCATCTTCGATAAGCATTTGTGTTGTGTCGCCGTTTTCGTCGATGAGTGCGACGTTGACGATGCGAGAGCCATCGGAAGCGATGAGGGGTGCGCCGCCGGCGATGTCGGCATCGGAATTGAACTGGATTGCAGGGGCATTGGGATCGAAGCTGAAGCGGAGGCCACCGACCTGTGGGAATCTGCCGGGCGTTGCGCCTGGGGCGGAGGCGGAGACGGCGAATTCGAGAATTGATTTGAGTTCTGTGGCGGAGACAGTGAGGAGGGTCAGGCCGTTGTTGAATCGAAGGGAGTTTTCGATATCAAGTTGGGAGATTTCGCCAGCGTTTTTGCCTGCGCCGGGGTTGGGTTGTGTTGGGAGGAGTTCGCCGGTTGTGCCATCGATTTGTCCGATGGATGCGCGGATTCCGCCACCGTTCTTGATAGAGATGTCGACGGTGGGATCGAAGGAGCGGGCGGCGAAGAGGTTGGCATCGGCGGTGGTGTTGCCGAGGTTGGTTTCCTGTGTTCTGACGCGTTCGCGTCGTCCATCAAGGTAGACATCGGTTTGTCCGAAGACGGCACCATCGGAGGTGTTGACGACATCGGTGACGGCGTCGACGAGGCGCTGGACTTTTTCGCCCTTGGTGGTGAGGGCGAATGGATCGGTGAGATTGCCCCAGAGGTCGGTGACGCTCTGGTCAGTGGTGGGAATTGGGCCGTTGAGTGTGGGATCGAGGTCGGCGACTTCATCGATGGGGGTATCGGCATTGTCGACGAGGATTCCGGCGGCGTCGAAGTTGACGGTAAGCTGTCCGACGTAGCTGTATTGTCCATCGGTGCTAACGATGGCGGTTGGGTTTCCGGAGAGGTCGGTGGCGAGTACGGGATAGGTATCTCCTGCTTCGTCATCGGGTTGGAGTGTGTCATCGTCGTTGGCGAGGATAGTGTCGGAACCGCCTGCGATGATGATGTCGACGCCGTCGAGTTTTGTTGCCAGTTCCTGTTCTAGTGAGATTTGCTGGAGGTGGCTGACAAGGATGACCTTGTTGACGGCGAGCGGGCCGGTGAGTTGGTCGATGACGGGTTGGAGGGTTGAGGCGAGGGCATCGATATCGACGACGCCACCTGTTGAGTCGACGGTTCCGGCGGGGGAGGAAATGCTGTTGATGATTTGGGTAGTTGCGCCGACTACGCCGATGTCCTGGCCGTCGCGATGGATGATGGTGGCGGGGGCGATTTTGGGTACGGAGGCGTTACCGGCGGTGGACTGGGTGGGGCCTGTTGCGAAATCGGTGCTGGGGAGGATGTCGGGGGTGTAGAGGTTTGAGAGATCGGCATCGGCGGAGAAGTCGAGGTTTGCGCTGAGGTATGGGAACTGGGCACCGACCCAGCGGTCGGATTCGGGACCGTTGAGAGAGCGGAAGTCTTCTTCGATGATGGATTCGAAGGCGTCTGAGCCGGCGTCGAATTCGTGGTTGCCGACGGCGGAGGCGTCGAAGCCGATGACGTTCATGATGGAGATATCGACGCGGCCGTTGCCTTCGCGCAGGGCGTCGTAGGAACTTACGCCGAAGAGTTCGTTGTAGATGTCATTGAAGAGACCTGAGTCGCGGAAGGCGGCGCGGTCGCCGGCGGCGTTGAAGAATGGTCCGGGGATGTAGTTGTCGCCGGCGGAGAGGAGGATTGAAGGTGTACCGGCATCGGCGGCGCTTCGTTCCAGAGCCTGAACAACGGCGGCGAAGTTCGGGGCGGCTTCGATGGCCTCGACGCCACCTTCGAGGTCTGAGGCGTGGAGGATCTGGAGTGTGAAGTCGGCGGCGAGGAGTTCTCTTTTTTCGAGTGACTCGAGGAGGGTGGGATGTTTTTGTCCGGGGCGGGGAGTGAACGTGCGGTTGTTTTTGCGGCGCGATAGCGACAGCCTTCTCATGTTGGTCTTCATGTGATTCGCATCCTTCTGAAAAGCGGTTGACATGTTTGGAGAGCACTTTAGAGAAGGTGTATAAGCACAAAACAAGAGGTGTATGAAGATTCAAACAAATTGGAAGGGGGTGAAAACGTAACGCAAACTGGTTGCAAATGGGAGGCTTGCGCCGTACTCATGGAGTTGGTGCATTCAAGACTGTACGGAATAAAGAAGTGTGTACGAGAAAACCCGCGTTGTAGACGCAGAGCTATTTGACTTGTCGGGCGGCGGGTTTGGTTTCGTTGGCGAGTTTTGCGGCGCGGCGGACTTCATCGTGATCGTCTTCGAGACCCTTTTTGATGGTGTCGGCGGCGATTTTTTTGAACTGGCGGTAGCCTTCCCAGTATTGGGCTTTGGAGAGGACGAGGAAGGCCTCGACGCGGAAGGTAGGATCCTTGTCCTTGAGGGCGATGGTTGAAAGGTCGACGATGTTGAATTTCTTGCGGGGTGTGCGGACGAGCATTTCCTTATCGTTGAAGACTTTGTAGATTTTCTGGGTGTGTGTCGCCCATTGCTGCATGGCATCGCGGTATTTTGGGGCGTCATCGGTGAGTTGTTTGCCTTCGACCATGGCGTTGTATTTGAGGGCGGCGTAGTTCATGGTGCCGAGTCCCCATGAGCGGATGGAGATACGTACGTTTCTTTCGAAGAGGTGGCGTCCGAAGGTGAAGGTGGCCTGGATGATTTTTTCGGCGAGAGCGCGGTCTTCGGGCGTGATGTTTTCCCTGGAGGAGTGGACGAGGTGGTCGGCGTATTTGATGAAGAGGGAGTGGAGGACTTTGCGGGCGTTGAGGTAGGTGGGTTTGCGTTCGTGGTTGAAGGGGTAGTAGCCGTCCGCGAAGCCATCGGCGCAGGAACCGGGGTTGAAGCCAGCGAGGAGCATGTCGACGAGGGGTTTGATGTCCTCAATTTTTCTGTCTTTTTTGGGGTTTCCGAGTTTGGCGTGGATGTCATCGCGGGAGAAATATTCGATCATTTTCTGGTAGTGAGGGGCGGCGTCGTCAGTGGTTACGGACGCGGCGTTGTAGTATTCGGGCAGATCATCGGGGAGAGAGAGTTTGGCGAGGAATTCATCAGAGAAAGAGCGTGTGGCTTTGGGTTCTTCTTCCTGAACGGCGAAGAACGCGACGACGACAACGATAAGTGTACAAGAGGACATGACGACGTATTTGAGCATGGTTTTTCTCTTTGGGGGTTGGCTGGTGGCGGGCGAGATTGCTGGGGTTAAGGGTTTTGCTTAGGAGAGGATCGTGGGTTGCGGGGAGGGGAGTCGGCATTGCTGAGTACAAGACGCAAGTATAGGCATCGAATGTAACCGATTCCCTCCCGGAAGCTCCCCGGTCCCCTCAGGAAGCCCCGGAATCTACCTAGAAGTGTCGGGAGGACTTTCAAAGTTCTTGCGGACGCCAAGTGTCTGCCCTTTGGATCCCGCTGGGTTTAGTCGTCCAAAGAACCGGGGGAGCTGCGAGGTCGGAAGGAGAGACGAAGGGTTATCGGCGTGAATGGATGAAATGGTCTGGTGGGGTGAAAGTTGGGGGTTGTGGTGGCCGATAGGTTTTTGGAGAGACCGCGCGGGAGGGGATGGAGTGTGACTGAGAGATGTGGACGAAATGGAGGTTTGTTCATGGTTAGCCAGTTGTTCGACGGGTCTGTGGAATTTTCATATTTTGGGAGGGATGCCAGGGAGGTTCGATTAAGCGGCGAGTTTAACGCATGGGATGAGTCGGGTGTATCGATGAGAAGTGATGGGACGGGGTGGTGGCGTGTTCGTGTGTCGTTACCGGCTGGTGAATATCGATTTAAGTATGTGGTGGATGGGGAGTGGGTGGCGGACTACGCGTCTTATGGTGTAGAGAATGACGGGATGGGTGGGTGGAACAGTGTGTTGATGGTTGAAGGGGCTGAGGTATTTGAGCTTGAGCAGCGTGCGGTGCGCACGGCGGCGTAGTTTCCTTTTTTTTGTGTAATGAACTTGTTGCGGTGACGGCCGCGTTTGTATCAGAGGGGGAGACGGCGCGCGTGGGTATCTTTGTCGGGTGAAAAAACAGAAGTCTCATAAAAGGTTGACGTTGGATTCACCTGGCAAGGTCTAGAGTGGTGAGAGTTTGGCACGGGTCTTGCGAGGGAATGGATGGAGACTGAAAGAGTGTGTGTGACCTGACGGTAAAACGCGCATCTTTGCGATATAACGAGCAGCCGTGATTAGAAAGGAAGCAAGAAATGGTAACGCGACATGAGAATGGAATGGTGGAGTTTGCTTATTATCGCCCGGGGGCAAGGAGTGTCGGTTTGACAGGGGACTTTAACGAATGGGAATCGGGCGGCAGGGGTATGCGGATGGATGGTGAGGGTTGGTGGCGTGCGCGGCTGATGTTGCGGGAGGGGGAGTATCGATTTAACTATGTGGTAGACGGTGTTTTGCGGGAGGCGGATTTTGCGGCGTTTGGGGTGGAGGGATGTGGGGATGGAGAGTGGCGGAGTGTTGTGGTGGTGGAGGGGATTGCGGAGAAGGTGGGTGTGAAGGCGGCTTGAGGTGGTATGAGAAAACCTATGTCAGGCGAGGGCGTTTTTGATTTGGTGGGTAAGTTTGTTGTCGGGGGTTTTGGAGCTGTTGAGGAGGGATGTGGAGGCGGCGAGGTAGAAGGGGGCGACGGCTGGGGAGATGTGGAAGTAATCTTCGAGGGCGGCGGAGGAGTATTTGTAATCGTGGGAATCATTGCCTTTGAGGAAGGTGAGGCGGCGGGCGTTGTTGATGAGTGTGGTTGGGCTGTGACCTGCGTTGAGGTAGGCGAGGGTTTGTGCGGCGGCGGCTTTGGGATGATCGCGGATGTTGTCGAAGATCTGGGTTAGTGTTTCGGCGGGAGATTTGGGGGTCTTGGCGGGTTTGATTTCGTTGAGTTTGATGGGGGCGAGCTTGCCGCGTGATTGGGCGGATCTTTTGAAGTGGGGGAGGAAGGACGCGGCCTGGAGGAGGGTGGTTTTACGGATGTGGGGGTTGGCGGTGTTCTGGTAGATGTGTCGCAGGGCGTTGGCGGTGGTGACGGCGTGGAGGGAAATGATGGCTGGTTTCCGTAGGACGAGTTCGGACGCGGTGAAGAAGACGGCGTCCCAGATGGATTGGGGGTGGGTTCCCGAGTTGATAAGTTTGGCGGCGAAGGAGGAGGCCTGGGTGGG
>JANQQT010000003.1 GCA_028284925.1 Phycisphaeraceae bacterium
TTCAAGGTGTTTGGGGAAGATTTTGATGATGCGGAAGCCTGAGGGGTCTGAGCCTAGGGGTTTGCCGACAGGGCCTGTGGTGACCATTTCGAGTTTGCCATCGCGTCCATAGGCGTTGCGGTGGTAGTGACCGGCGAAGACGGCGCGGACGTTGTATTGCTTGAGGAGTTTGAGGATGAGGAGTCGTCTGATTTTGGGGATAACGAAGTAGCCGTCTTTTTCGTAGGGGTCCTTGATGAATAGGGGGTGGTGCATGAAAAGGACGATGTGTCGGGCTTTGTTGTGTTTGGCTTCGGCGAGTTTTTGTTTGAGGAATTCGATGTGTTTGTCCCATTCGGTGGGAGCTTTTTGGGGGTGTTGGCATATGCAACTGTTGAGGACGATGAACTGGCATTGTTTGTGGGCGAAGGCGTAGTAATCGGGGCCGAGGGTCTTGCGATAGGCGGCGAGGGACTTTGGTGTAGGGACGTTGCCGACATCGTGGTTGCCGGCGACGAGATGGAGGGGGATGTTTTTGTTGAGGGTTGCATTGATGCGTTTGAGGATGGAGATTTGTGTGGGGTCGCCCGGGTCCTGGATGAGATCGCCTGTGACGACGACGAAATCGGGTTTGAGGCGGTTTGCTTCGGTGACGGCGAATGAGTAGTTGTTGATTTCCTTGGTGTATTTTGCGGCGTTGTTTTTGTTGCGAGGATCGAACATGCCGAATTGGGGATCTGACATCTGGATGAAGAACCAGGGTTTGTAGGGTTTGGGGGTGTGTTTGTGGGGTTGCTTTTTGGCGGGATTCTTACTCGTTTTCTTTGCAGGTTTTTTTGATGAAGCGGGTTTGGATTTGGGATTTTTCTTTTCTGAGACGTGTTTGGAATTGGTCTTTTTATTGTTGGTGGGTTTCTCGGCCCAAGTAACGAGGGAGAGAAAGAGAGGGGTGATGAGAACGAGGAGGAGGTGGGCGCGTAGGGGGGATGGTGATTTGGTAGTAGTCATGATGGGAACACCTTTTTCCGGGGGTCAGGTGGCGCGTGCCATGGCGAGGGAGTAGATGTGGATGATGATGAGAGCGACGAGGGCGAGGGCGCTGTAGGCGTGGATGGTGATGACGAGTTTCTGGTATTCAGCGGGGACGAAGAGCATGCTGGCGACGATGGAGGCGAGTGTTACGAGGCCAGCGAGCATGATGAGCCAGAATGTGAAGCGGGTGAGGCGCGTAAATCGAGGGGTTGTGCCCTGGGTGTCAGGGAGGGGTGAGGTTTGGAAAAGCCTGCAGGAGTGTGCCCAAGTGATGGCGAGGAGGGGTAGGACGACGGCGAGTGCGGGGGAGACGCCGAGGTGAGCGAAGAGGAGCCAGCCGGAGAGGTGGCCTTCGGTGAACATGGCCCAGAATGCGGTGCCAGCGGAACCGACGACGCTGAAGAGGAGACCGGCGTAGAGTAGTTTTTCCCAGAATCGCCACTGGACATCGGCGACGACGGGTCTTTTTCTGTTCTGAGCGATGTAAAACATGTGCAGCACCATGAAGGCTGCGGCGGAACATATGGCGACGATGATCCAATTTCCGTAGGTCATGAAGAATACTCTTGCGACGAAACAGGTGTCTTATTGTAGTGGAAGTTTATCGTGCCACCACACTCATTTCATCGGCACCTCCCTTGACGGACTGAATGGTGACGGTGATTGCCCCCCTACCGTTCCCGGCGGGGTTGTTTTTTGAGGTGTCGACGATCCATCGGACGTAGACGACACCTTTGCCGGGGACATTGGAGACACGGACGCGGTTCATCTGGAAGGTTTGTTCCTTCGCATTCTTGAAGAAGGGGTCGCGAGAGGTCATGGCTACGAGTACTTTGTGGTTGGGAGCTTTGAGGGTGACGCGATCCGGGGGAGTGATTTTTCGTTTGACATCGATGCCGAGGCGTGATGGTGTGAGTTTTTTGTTTTCGATGACGGCGGTGATCTGACGAAGATTGCCGTCAAGTTTTTTGGTGGTGACGGACTGGATTCGGACCTGCGGCATCTGGTCGGCGTGGAAAAGTGTGAAGACCATGTTTCGGTGGCAGCCTTCTTCGAGGAGGAAGGATGGGGGTTGTCTCTGCCAGTTCTTTTTGAAGCCTCCGACTTCAATCTTGCCATACTGAGGGTGGTTGACTTCGTGCCATTTGACGAAGCCGTCGCCGAGGAGGAGGTATTTGTTGAATTTGTATTTGGTTTCGGAGTTGACGTTTTTATCGCGGAAGTAGTTGAAGGAGGTGAAGAGTTCGTTGGTGTAGGTGATTGCGCCGCGCATGGCGTAGAGCCAGTCCATGGTTGTGCCGTATGCGGGGTAGAGGTCTTTTGCGGTGTGGAGGTATCGGTAGCCTGGGAGCATCATTTCGCCTTTTTTGCCGATGGCGTCGTAGACACGGAGGTCGGCGCCATCGTAGCGATCGGTGAGCGTGCCGGGCCCGCGGAGGAGCATTCCGCCGGTATTGTGGTAGCTTTGGCCGCCTGCGATGTTGGGATGGGCGAGGATGAAGTCGGCGGCCATTCGGTTTTCCTTAACGGAGAAGGGGTAGTGGTGTGCGCCGCGTTGGACATAGCGGGGTTGCCATTGCCATGCCCAGTCGCGATTGGGATCGTAGTAGCCATCACCATCCTCGTTGACGCGGCCATCGCCATCGTTGTCGACGCCTTCGTATCCGAGGATGGTGTATTGGCCTTTTTCACCTTCCTTAATGGGGACGAGCATCTGGGGGTATTGGGGGTGAGGTTTGTATCTGCCGTTGACATCCTTGATGCGCATCATGGTGATGTGGCCATCTTTATCGAGGTCATCGGGGGGGTCTTCGTTGATGAGGCCATCGCGGTCATCGTCGACGGGAATCTGGCCGGAGCGTGGGGAGTGGGTGGTGTTGGGTTTGTAGAAGTGGGCTTCGCGGGAATCGGGGGAGAGGTCGGGAAGGATGTAGAAGGTGCGTTCCTTGAGGAGGCGTGTGACGAAGGGGCTTCGGCCATCCATTTCGAGGAGGTACCATGCGGTGTAGAGGCAGACTTCGACGGCCTGGAGTTCGTTGGCGTGGATTCCGCCATCGATCCAGAATGCGGGTTTGTCGGTGTCTTTTGCGGTGTCGAAATTGGTGATGGTGATGAGCCACATGTCGCGTCCGCCGTGGCTCTTGCCGAGGGACTTGAGTTTGCAGCGTTTGGGGTGGGCGGCGGCGAGGGCTTTGAGGAGTTTGGTGATGGCGGCGTGGTCGTGGAATCGATTCCATTTGGCCTGGACCTTGGGATCGGCGGGCGCGCCAACGGGTTGGTAGACTTTTTTGGGTTGGGCGTGAAGGGTGGTCACGCAGGTGAGGGTGATGAGCGAGACGAGGGTGAGTGTCTTGAATGGGGTGAGGGTGTTCATTATTTCAGCTCCAGTGTTTTGGTGATTGAGACGGCGATTGGGGAGTAGGCTTTGATGGTGATGGATTTGGCGTTGGTTCGGACGAGCCATTGACGTTCGGAGAGGCCGCCGTTTCCGGGGATGGGGGAGAGTTGAACGCGGGGGTGGCCTTTGAGGAACTTGGCGGTCTCAGGAAGTTCGATGGCGACCTGGCAAGGCTGGAGGATGCGGGAGATGCGGCCCATTTGGGACATGGTGGAAAGTTTGCCATCGTTTCGGATGATGGCGGTGATGCGATAGATGCCTGAGCCGAGGGATTTGATTTTGACCTGGGCAAAGGTGATGCGCGGGAACATGGCTGCGAGGTTGCGGATGAAGGTGGTGTGTCTTTTGGCGATGGCGTCTATTTCTTTGGCGGGAGGATTGGAGCGGAGGTAGGGGATGAAGCCGCCGACTTCGACTTTTTTGTCGGGGAAGTCGGGGTGTTTGACGGGCGTCCAGTTGACGAAGCCGTTGATCTTTTCACGTTTGAACCAGCGGAGGGCGTTGAGTTGGTCGGCGGAGCGGGGGTCGGTTTTTTTGGACTTGCTTTTTTCTTTTTCTTTGCTGCTGACGTTGTCTTTGGGATCGGGCTTGTCGCCGGTGTTTTGGCCATTGTCTTTCCCGGGCGCAGGTTTTTTGGTTTCGACCTTGGGTATCCACCAGGCACGGGAGGCGAAGGTAGGGCGGCCGTAGTGGAAGTAGGACCATCGGACGAATGAGCCCTGGAGGTTTGCGGGTGAGGGGGCGTTGGAGCCGCCGACCGCTTTTTTGAAGGCGTTGACGACGAGGTTCTGGTCGTGGGCATCGGCGTTGAGGAGAGTTGTTTTGATGCGTTTTTTTTCGGCGTTGGCGTTGGGTTTCCAGGGGTGGAGGAGGTTGTCTTCGGGGCTGAAGGCGTAGACTGCGGCGATGTTGGTTTTTGGGAAGATGAAGTCGACGACGGCGCGGGATTCGACTTCGGAGACCTGGTGGGGGCCTGCGCCGGGTTTGAAGTAGCCGTAGTTGAAGGTGAAGTTGTGGTCGAATGCGACGCCGCCTTTGGCGTCCTCGTTGATTTGCTTGTCCTTGTCGTTGTCGAAGCCTTCGGTAAGGAGATTGTAGCGGGGGCCGGGCGGGTCTTTTTTGGGATCGGCTTTGATCATGATGCGTGGGTCGTTGGGGTGTGGCATCCACTGGCCGGTGATGTCGGCGATGCGCATCATGGTGATGTGGCCATCTTTGTTGAGGTCATCGGGGCCGTCTTCATCGATGTCGCCATCGCCATCGTCATCGGTGGGTCGAATGTTGGTGTTGCGGAGTGATTTGATTTTGGCGAAGAAGTGTTCGGAGGCATCGGGGGAGGGGCGGGGGATGATGTAGAGGGTAACGTCTGAGAGGAGTTTTGTGTTGGCGGGTGTCGGTTTGGAGAGGTGGTCGGCCAGGCGGATGGCGAGTTCGGAGCCAAGGAGGTGGGTGGCGCGGGTGGCGCCCATGATGAGGATGGCGGGCTTCTGGTGTGGTTTGTCGGAGCCGATGGTGAGTAGCCAGACGTCGCGTCCACCAAGGGTCTTGCCGAGTGATTTGGCGGAGAGGAAGGGTCGCTCGGCGAGTTGTTTGACGTTTTGGGTGAAAGCTTCGTAAGTTTGGTAGCCTTTGACCGCTCCGTCATCTGCTATGGCGTTTGTAGCAATTGCCCCGATCAGCAGGCATACGCGGATCGCGCTGCCCATCTGTCCCTTGATGTTAAACATGCGTACCTCTCTTCGATAAACCGGCAAAGCCAGATTGTACCCACCCCCCGGACCTCCGGAAGCTTCCCCCCAAAAGTTTTCCCCCCGGAAGTTTTCCGACTAGCCAGGGGAAAGATGTGACTATTCGACTGGTAGCGTATGTGGCGTGGAAGTAGGTATTTGTGGTAGGAGCTTATGGGGGCCTACCTTTTGCGGAGGGCGAGGGTTTGTTACTATGAGGGGCGCATATGAAGGAGTTTTTTGATGGCTGATTACAAGGTTCCGAAGTTGGCGAAGCCCAGGAAGTTGAAGGCGAAGCAGGTTTATCTGGTGGCGAACGGTGATCTGCGTGAATCGGCGAACAAGGTTTGCTGGGAGGCGCAGGCGGCGATGGAGGCGCAGCTGGAGGCGGCGGTGAAGAACTGCGGGTATGAGCTGGTGAGGGCGCATCCGTTTAAGAAGTCGGCGGGACATGGGTTTATCGGATCGCAGAAGGAGGGGATGCGGGTTTTTGCGGAGATGGATCCGGGGGCGAAGTTGATCGTGGCGGAGGCGGTGTGGCAGTATTCGCATCATGTGTTGCATGGTTTGATCAGTCATGAGGGGCCTATTTTGACGGTTTCGAACTGGTCGGGACAGTGGCCGGGGCTGGTGGGGATGTTGAATTTGAATGGTTCGATGGCGAAGGCGAATGTGGCGTATTCGACGTTGTGGGCGGAGGACTTTGGGGATAAGAAGTTTTTGAAGAACCTGAAGACGTTTCTGACGAAGGGTAAGGTGTCGCATCCAACTTCGCATGTGAAGGCGTTATCGAAGGTGAAGGTTCCGGCGAAGGAGAGGAAGTTGGGGATTGCGCTTGCGAAGCAGTTGAAGCAAGAGAAGGCGATTATGGGTGTGTTTGATGAGGGGTGTATGGGGATGTATAACGCAATTATCCCGGATCACTTGTTGAACCCGACGGGGGTTTATAAGGAGCGGTTGAGTCAGTCGGCATTGTTTGCGGAGACGACGAAGGTAGGGGATGATGAGGCGAAGCGGGTTTATCAGTGGCTGATCAAGAAGGGGATGAAGTTTACACTGGGCCAGCGAGAGGAGCAGGATTTGACGGAGTGGCAGGTTCTGACGCAATGCAAGATGTATATTGCGGCGACGCGTATTGCGGATGAGTTTGGGTGTGACTGTATTGGGATTCAGTATCAGCAGGGGTTGAAGGATTGTCTGCCGGCGTCTGATCTGGTGGAGGGGATGTTGAATAATTCGGAGCGGCCGCCTGTGACGGCGACGGCGGCGAAGGGTGATCGGCAGTTGTACAGGGGAAATCCGTTGCCGCATTTTAATGAGGTGGATGAGTGTGCGGGGCTGGATGCGTTGATGACGTATCGTGTGGCGAAGGCGATGGGTCAGCCCCCGGAGAATACGCTGCATGATTTGCGGTGGGCGGATACGGATGCATCGGGGACGACGGATGAGTATGTTTGGGTGTTTGAGATCTCGGGGGCGGCGCCGCCTGCGCATTTTATTGATGGTTGGAAGGGGGCGGTGGGTGAGAGACAGCCGGCGATGTATTTTCGGTTGGGCGGGTCTACTTTGAAGGGGATATCGAAGCCCGGCGAGATTGTGTGGTCAAGGATTTATGTGGAGAAGGATGCGTTGCATATGGATCTGGGGCGGGCGAAGGTGGTGGAGTTGCCTTATAAGGAGACGTTGAGGCGTTGGCATTCGACGACGCGGCAGTGGCCGATTATGCATGCGGTGTTGTATGGTGTGACGCGTGATCAGATGATGGCGAAGCATCGGTCGAACCATATTCAGGTTCATTATGGCAAGACGGAGGGTGCGGCGGATAAGTTGATGTTTGCGAAGGCGGCGATGGGGGAGGAGATGGGGATGAGGGTGAATTTGTGTGGAGGGAATAAGAAGGGGAAGGGGTGGGGGTAAGAATTGGATATGGCGCTCATCGGCCTAGGTCGCTGTGAACATACACGTTGGCGTAATTTGGAGCAGCGCCCGTCCGTCGAGATGAGAGGCGATGGGACTAGACGTCAACCGCAGAATAAGATAAACAAGTCCTGTCCTATCTCCGCACCATAGCCGGCTAAATTGATTATTCAGCAATCCCGATTTTCAACAGGCCTGTTAATCATTTCTTTTCTTCATTAATCAAGCGGCCATATCCACTGTCAATCCTACATTCCGGCAACTTCTTCTGAAGTGCGATTAATCCTGCTTTTGTGAATTTGGTGCGACGCACGTTCAAAGTCCTTAATCCTGTTAACGATTCAAGCGGCTTTAGAGAGCTGTCTGTGAGTTCATTGTTGTCTAGAATCAACTTCTCCAATGTTATTAGCTGGCCAAATTCTTTGGGGAGTGATGTCAGCTTGTTATTATGCAGTTCCAAGACTCTGAGTCGCTCAAGACCTCCGATCTCTTTGGGTAGAGCCGAAATCATATTCTCTCCCAGAGCAAATGTTTCCAAAGTGCGCAGTTTACCGATATCAGGTGGTATCTTGGTGATTTTGTTTTTGCGCAAATATATCGCTTTTAAGTTCTTTAGATTTCCGATTCCCGGTGGTATAGAGTTGACTCTATTTGACGGCATTATCAAGGCCCGAAGCTTCGCCATTTTGCCAATGTCTGGAGGCAATTTACTGATCATATTGTCATCAGCTCGAAGCTCAGCCAAATTTGACAGGCTCCCCATGTTCTTCGGCAACTCCGAAAGCTTATTGCCGCGCACAGACAATACTATCAAGCTCTTAAGCTGAGTTATGTCGGACGGAAGCGTCTTGAGCCCATTTCGATCAAGGTACACAGATATCAGGTTAGAGAGGTTGCCGATTCCAGGGGGAATACTTTTAACGCTATTGTCTGACAACGTCAGAGTAGTCAATCGCTTAAGCTTCCAAACTTCAGGCGTAAGTTTGGTCAGATTCTTATTCCGCGTTACGTACAATCTTCGCAGGTTCCGTAGTTTGCCGATCTCCGGAGGGATATCAGCAAGCTATGTTCTGTCAATTCTAAGATGATCTAGATTTACTATTTCTCCAATCTCCGGAGGCAATCTTTTTATCCACGACTTGGAGAGCGAGAGCTGATTGTTGCTTTCTTTACGCAGGTTTGAAGGTCTTCCAGAACAAGTCGCACTGATCGATCCTTCTCTCGAGCAATTGCAGCCTTGAGTTTGGCAAGGACTTTAGCCTTGTTGAACTTAGCTTGATCCGCATGCAGATTCACACTTGACAGACAGAGAAATGCACATATCGCAACATGTGCCCAAGTGTGCGGGATTTGATTTTTCATTTGACAACCTCCGAAGCTTGTGGCTGCCATTTTACAGGATTCGAGACTGCTGTTTAGTCAATTAATGTAAGTAGTCACAAATCTGTCGAACAACCTGGCCTTATCGCCTATTTCAGTCCAACATAACCCGCGGTGGTTTGACTCAATGAGCGATTTGATTTGGGTGGAGCGCAGGTTCTTTTGGGTGTGCGACGGGCCGCTCGCTGACGGTCGCGGCTCGTGGGGAGAGGGGTGGGAGGTTCAATTGGAAGGCGGTGGAGATGGGAGATTTTTGTGGGAGTTTGGAAAGATGGTGGGTAGTTGAATTTGCGCGCGGGATTTTTCGGATTCTGCCACGGGCCCCTAGCACTCCCGGAAGTGGGGCCAGGGGCTAATTTCGTGGGGATTGGATAGGTGGTTGG
>JANQQT010000018.1 GCA_028284925.1 Phycisphaeraceae bacterium
ACCCGAATCCCGCGCCCTCTACCGCCTCATCAACCTCTTCCCACCTGCACGCGTCCTCTCCATTCACCAACCCCTCAACTGCGTCGACTACGATGGTCCCGCCCGACCCCTCGCCCAAAAAATCGCCCACGCCACCAACCTCCCTCTCAAAAAACTCGGTGCCCGCCCCGGCTCACTCGGTTCCTTCCTCGGTGTCGACAAGAGCATCCCCACCATCACCCTCGAACTCCCCCCAAACGCCCACCACCTCCCTCCCCAAACCCTCTGGAAAAAATACCACCTTGCTCTTCTCCTCACCATAAATCCACACCTATCTTCATCTTGACTTTTGCCCATTCCCACTCCATCTCCCATTACCTCTCCTGGCCAGGCGCGCAAAATTCCGGGGGGGGGTGAAATCTCTCAAACCTCCTTCGCATTTCCTCATTCCCCTTCTCACCTTCAGTCTCTAACATCCCCCCTTCACAACCCGGCCAACAAACGCTAACATACGCCCCCTCAACGATCGACCATCAAAGGGACACCATCATGAGCGATAAAAAATTCAACGTCGTCATCATCGGGCTCGGCTTCGGCGCCGAATTCATCCCCATCTACCAGAACCACAACCTCGCCAACATGTACGGCATATGCCAACGCAACACCGAATCCCTCAACAAGGTCGGCGACGCCTTCGGTATTGAAAAACGATACACCTCCTACGACGATGTCCTCGCCGATCCCGATGTCGACTTCGTTCACATCAACTCCCCCATCCCCGACCACGCCTGGATGTCCCTCCGCGCCCTCGACGCCGGCAAGCACGTCATGTGTACCGTTCCCATGGCCACCACCATCGACGAATGCCGACAAATCGTCGAAAAAGTCGCCGAAACCGGCCTCAAATACATGATGGCCGAAACCGTCGTCTACTCTCGCGAATTCCTGTTTATCAAGGAACTCTACGACAAGGGCGAACTCGGCGACATCCAGTACATGCAGGCCTCCCACCCACAGGACATGGACGGCTGGCCCGCATACTGGGAACAGATGATCCCCATGCACTACGCCACACACGTCGTTTCACCCGTCCTCGGCATCATCAATGGCGTCGCCGAATACGTCTCATGCTTCGGCTCCGGCAAGGTCCGCGATGACATCAGACAAAAGTCCGGCAACCCCTTCGCCGTCGAATCCTGCCACATCAAAATCAAGGACTCCGACATCGCCGCACACATCTGGCGATTCCTCTACGACACCGCCCGACAATACCGCGAATCATTCGACGTTTATGGGTCCAAAAAATCCTTCGAGTGGACACTCGTCGAAGGCGAGGAACACGTCCTCCACACCGCCAAGAAACCCGAACCCGAAATCCCCACCAAAATCACCATCCCCGATTTCGCCCACCTCCTGCCCGACGAGATCCAGAAATTCACCCAGTCCATTCACGATGCCGACCACCTCTCCTTCGTACAGGGCGGCGGCCACGGCGGATCACATCCCCACATGGTCAACGAAATGCTCCAGGCCCTAGCCGCCGACCGTGACCCTTGGCCCAACGCCACACAATCCGCCAACTGGACCTGCGTCGGCATCTGTGCCCACCAGTCCACCATGTCAAACGGCCAAATCGTCAACCTCCCCGAATTCACACTCACCTGAACCAGTCAAATTACTCTTGCACACGAAGGACTTTCACAAAGATAGTCTTCATACTATCTTTGTGCCCCATATCTTTTTCCGTAGCATCCTATTTTTGGTTCTCCGGAAATACGCCTAAACCCCCTCTCCCCAATGGCCGACACCACCCAATAGGGTTGGTTCCACTCTCTCCCCGATGAGCGATCCACGGGTCGAGATTCGCTCGATCGTAGGACCAACCCACAAGACCGGATTCCTTTACAGAAAAGGACAGGCCATGACCACTGCCGCACCGACGTCCGAAATCATCCTCGGCGAAGTCTTCGTCGGAAGACAACCCATCGTCGACACCCGGCAAGACCCCATCGCCTACGACATCCTCTATCGCTCCAGTGAGCACCTGGAGAAGGACCCCCAAGACCGCGACCATGCCACAAAGCTCGCTGTCGATCACGCCGTCAATTGCGTCAGCCTCTTCGATCATATCCCCGACAAGAAAATATTCGTACGTATTTCCGCCAATCTCCTCATCGAACAGTTCTACCAATTCCTACCGCCAAATCAGACAGTCCTTCACCTCACCGATGTCTGTAACCCAACACAGGAACTCATCGACGCCTGCAGTGAAGCAACCGATGAGGGATACGACCTCGCCATTGACTCCAACACCTTCGAACCCCACCACGCCCCAATTCTTCCCGAAATCTTCTGGTTCATCGTTGATTTTCAAAACACCGATGCGGATAAGCAGAAAGAGCTCATCGAAACGCTCCTCATTCCCGATCGAAAGTTTGTCGCGCAGGACGTCCGGACACACGAGGAGTTGGAATACGCCAAGTCAATCGGTTACCACTACTTCCACGGCCCGTTTCTCGCCAAACCCTGCCTCGCTAAATCCAACGAACTTACACCTGCCAAACAAAACATGATCTCGTTCATACACGAACTCACCAAACCTCAGATCGACTTCGACGCCCTCGAACCCATCATCAAACGCGACGCAGCTCTCTCCGTTAAGCTGCTTCGTCTTCTCAACAACGCATCCATTGGACTTACCCGGAAAATAGAATCCATCAAACACGCAATGCTCCTTCTTGGCGAAGAACCCCTCCGTAAATGGGGCTCCCTCGTCTCCATCGCATGCCTCGGCGAAGACAAATCCTCCGAACTCACACGTATCTCACTCAACCGCGCCAACTTTTGTGAAACCATCGCCGACAAGCTGAACCTCACGGAGCGCAAACTCGATCTCTACATGCTTGGCCTTCTTTCCACACTTGACGCCCTCGTCGATCAGTCCATGCAGGACGTTCTCAATTACCTCCCCATCCCCGAGGACGTCAGACAAACCCTGACCGGCGAAACCACTGAATTCTCCCACATCTACAACCTCATGCTCGCCCTCGAAAAGGGTGACTTCAACACCGTCCAGGAACTCGCTGAATCCGAAACCTTTCCCCCGCTCGACGCCGCCGCCCTTTGGACACACGCCCTCCAGGCCACAGACGAACTCCTTGATGCATAGCCTCTACATCCCGTTCACAATTTAGTCAGACGGCAACCCATTCCCGCGTTACCCTTCACGTTCTTCTGTGTAACGATTCCCTGTGCGCATTCAACGGAAGGCCCAAATCTGTTATTTCTCAAGTCCGTGATAACCTATCACCTCAACACAGGTTTCGACTAAAATCTGATGGTTATCAAAACCATTTCAGTTCCGTGCCTACAATCAATGAACTACCTCGAATACCAACCCGCAGCTCCGCTCGCACCCTGGATTCGCTGCTTCTGGCGACTCACCGACTCCCTTCACCCATCCAATAATTCCACCGACCCAAAGCCCAACCCACAACCCGAAATCGTAGTCCCCGATGGCTGCTGCGAAATTATCATCAACGCCGGCGACCCCTTCAAAAAACACATCGATAACACATGGACCAAACAACCACGCATCCTCATCGCAGGTCAACTCACCAATTGCCTCACCATCAGGCCAACCGGCGTAATCGACCTTCTCGGCATTCGCTTCCGACCCGCTGGCTTCGCTGCTCTGTCTAAAAACACTTCCGTCTCGGATTTCCGCAACCAACAGGTCAGCCTCAATTCACTCTCCACACGACTCCAAACCGAACTCCACGATGCCTTCCACAACTCTCTCCCCAAGTCCCGCGCGCCTCAAAACCTTCTCGCCCGCATCCAATGCGTCCTCCTTCGACACATCCAACCTTCTCCCCGCGAGACTCATACCCAACGCGCCGTCCTCGCCATCAATCAAACCCGAGGCCAAATCCGACTCGCACACCTCGCCACACGCCTGCGCATCAGCCAACGCCAACTCGAACGACGCTTCCGCTCCGACGTCGGCCTCACCCCAATCGCCTACACCCGAATCATCCGTTTCCAAAACCTCCTCAACGCAATCCCATCCAACGTTCCTCCCAATTGGTCCACCCTCGCCATCACACATGGCTACTTCGACCAGGCACACATGATCTGCGACTTCCGAAAATTCTCCGGTTTGTCCCCAAATGCATACCTCAGGACCCATCACCCCATGTCCGATTGCCTCACCACCTCCACCGTGTCGGATTTTTCCAATACCACGTAACTCCCCTCGATTACCCTTTCTCCAACAGTAACAAACGAACCCATTCCCCAACCACACGGAGATTTATTCCATGCGTACGTCCTGCCTCACCCTCGCCCTCATGCTCGTCGTCGCCGCCCCCCTCATCGCCGACACCGACTCACGAAAACCGAAAGCCTCCATCACAACCCTCAGCTTCCTCACCGGATCATGGGAAGGCAAAGCATGGGGCGGAACCTACCGCGCCCACTACACCCCGCCGTCCGGTAAAACCCTCCTCAGCTTCAGCCAGCTCTACAAAAAAAACAAAGCCGTCTACCACGAATTCGAACGATTCACCATCCGCAACAACACCGTCATCCTCACTCCCTACCCCCAGGGCAGACCTGCGAAGTCCTTCACTCTCGTCGCTTACACCAACACCAAAAAAACACCACGCGCTGTCTTCGAAAATCCCAAGAAAGACTTCCCCACCCGAATCGTCTACGAACGCACCTCCAAAACACAACTCACCATTACCCTCTCCGACCCCCACAACAAATCCAAAAAAGTCCAGGTCTTCAATCTCAACCTCAAACTCAAGTAAGTGCTCCCCTCACTTGCCACAACCAATTTCATGACACAGAGTACATCGGCATCCCCGATTCCTTCGCATCCTCTGCCAACTTTCTAATCTCCAGCAATGCCTTTGCTACCCTGTCTTCAATTCCGCGCTCCATCAACGCGTCAGCTTTCTCTCACCAACCCTCAACATTTGTCCTGTACTCAGACAGGTGAAACCTCTTACCATCCTTTACAACAAAAAATTCTTCTGAATACGGAAGGGTCAGAATTGTCGTATCCTCATACTCTTCAACCTCAAATTGTGGTCCCGTTTTGCTTCTCGCTATAACGACTGTTAACTCCTCACTCGGCTCAAGTCGATACAAGTTGGCCCACGGCTCAACCTGCAAGAAGGCCTTATGTGCCTTACTGTTCCTTATCAGAATTCCGACTTCCGGTTTTGACATATCCAAGCTCTTGTTTGGCTGTTGTGCTATGTGATTATTATCTCAATAACCACTCGCACCACAAAAACTCCTCACCCGATTGATCAAAAGATCGTAACACACACCAGACTTACACCGTCACCCCGTAACCTACCGCCCCATCCAATCAATCCCATCCTGAACCCCCCTTCAGGTAAAATAATCTTATGAATAGCGCTCTCGCCACAATCCCCCTCCTTCTCATCATTTCCCTCCCCCAATCCCTTCTCGCCGCCGACACTCCCTCACCAAAAAAACCTTCCCCCACATTCGCTATCGCCATCAAACCCTTCCTCCAAACCCACTGCCTCAAATGCCACGGCCCCAAAAAACAAAAATCAGGCATCCGTTTCGATCAAATCTCCGCCTACCAGCACAAGAACCGCCAACTCTGGACCAAAGTCCACCAGGCTCTCGTTAACAACGAAATGCCTCCCGATGATCGCCCCCAACCTTCCGCCAAATCCAAATCCCAAATCCTTTCTTGGATCCAAACCCAGCAACGCCTCTCCGATACCGCCCAAACCCGTCGCCTCAACCGACGCGAACTCTCCGCTTCACTCCAACACCTCACCGGCCTGAACATCGACTACGCCGCCGCCCTCCCCGAAGACGGCAAAGTCGAAGGCTTCGACACCGTCTCCCA
>JANQQT010000022.1 GCA_028284925.1 Phycisphaeraceae bacterium
AACTCACCCGCTCCACCGCCGCAGGCTTCCCACTCGCCTTAATCTCCTTCTCAGGCTCTCCACCCCCTCCACACCCCGTCAATCCCCCAAAAACCAACAAAACCATTAAAGAAATTCGCTGCATTGCCTGACTCCTGTGTTGAGAAACCTTCCCCGTGACTCAAATCATAACTCTCGAACTTAGCTTACACAACTGGTGTCTACCTGACTTTACTCTGTGTAATGAATCGTAAAAAAACCCTTGCAACGATTCAACGTTAAGGTAAGATAGGCAGCCTCAACTCAAGTTCAAGATACAATTCGGAGTCCCCAGATATGGATTGCATTAAGAATGGCGCCACCCGTTGCTATCATTGCTTGAAAGACCGAAACAGTCTTTTTGTCCCTCTTGCGACCTGGCTCTTGCTCTCTACACTCAATCCCCTCACATCGTATGCGGATGACTTCTCGCTACGCTTCCCTTCGGCACTCTCACGCTTTTCCTCATATGCCGATGTTGCTGCGGTCGGCGGCGCTTCCGTGGCAAGCCAATGGAGTTCCTCCATTAATCCCGCCTCCCTCTCATGGACCACACCGCCGGACAACAAGAGTTCCGCCGCCAGTCCCCAATACTCTGCAGTTCTCTTCGACGCCGGCACAACCATCCAGATCGGCATTCTTTCGCTCTCCGAAATCACCGACAACATCGGAACGTTTCAGGTCTCATTCGCCCACGTCGAGTCGAACGATGCAACAACAAGACAAGGGCTTGGCTTCGATTACAGGCTTGATCTGGCGCAGGTTCAGTGGTCAAAGAAAATATCTGACGATACCGCAATAGGAGCCAACTTCACATTCTCTTCCTCAACCACCGAGTTTGATGTCGGTTTCGCACAAGCGTCGAAGACCGTCGGTGAAAATTACGCCGTTCGTCTCGGTCTCCTGCACCAGGTCAGGGAAAACACCCTTTTCGGCATTTCGGTTGACTACGCCATAGGACCATCCAGAACAACGACTTTCGATGTGTTTGGTATGGGCTTTGGCTCAATACGATCACGGGACACCACACAGCAGGTCATCGTTCGATTGGGAACATCAATCGAGTACGGAGATGAGTCCGCCGTCTACCTCGACTACCAGGCATCCGTCTTCTACAACGACACCGGCACGCTCGACACCCATCGCTTGCTATTTGGCGTCGACCACCAGGCTATGAAAGGGCTCTATCTCAGATCCGGGCTTGCCGTGGATGCAAACGGAGCATTGAGTCCAACTGTCGGCATCGGTATTTACCCTTCCGGTTCCTGGACCATCGACATCGCCGTGCAACACAACATGTTCCCCGAACTCGCCCGGGAATTCGGCCGCGCCACCACGTTCACCATCTCCATGTCCATCATCTGGTGACTCCAAATGAGCTTGGCAAACATGATTCAATTCAATACGTTTACCTTGCCATACCATGTGGGGGCGAGCTTGGCACTGATTTTGGCCGTCGTTCTCTTGACTGGCGTCAGATGGTTCCAGTGGGAAAAAGAAAACTTGTATGCCGGACGGCTCACGTTACTCTTTGCCGCCATCTGTTTCTGTTTGGCGATGGCTGACAATGTTGTACCCGCTGGAACTCTCGCAAAGGATGTGCCCAACGCTGCTGAAGATACGCTATTCTGGATGCGCCTCGCATTTGTCTTTGGGGCGGCCGCCTTCCATTCGCTTATTTTCTTCTCGGCTACCTTCGCGGGCAGAAATGTGAGTTTGGGCGCAAAAGCTTTCATCCTGTCGGCGACGTTCGTCCTGATCGCATTTATCTATACACCCGGATTCATGGTCAAGCCGGATCAGGCCGTTTGTTCCACGTCCTCATGGGGGTGCTCCGCGCCATGGTTCCCAATAACCAACCTTCTCTTCTATGTTTACATAACAATGTGGCTTCTGGCGCATATTGCATCACAACTTATTATTGCAAAGCGCGATGCAACCGAGAGTCACGAGAAATCGAACGTATCGATGGTAAGCCGTAGTAAACTTTTTGCGCTTTACGCGAAACTTAATACCATGACCACCGCTCAGGTTAACGCCTTCTTTCCCAAAATGAGCGATCATACACCCTATACGAATACCTACTCCCGAATTGCACGCCTCATGCTGGCAATCTGGTGGGCGGGCGGCATGGTTGACATGGCTCTGGTTTTGACCATCGAATATGCGGGCATCTCTATCTTTGCGCTCTCGGCAATCCCTTCCGGCGCGCTCTTGTCCGTAATGCTCATCTATCAGACACTTTCGCGAATCAGGCAACGAGCTAACCTTGCTCGCTGGAAAACACATCAGGTTGGAAAACTCTTACGGGCTCAGGATCTGCAGCAGGAGTTCTTACCGAAACCAAATAAGAAAGCGCGGATCATAGATGGATTTCCGGTGAGGACGATGGAGGTTGGGTGTTTCGAGGTCGCGGCATGGAATAGACCTGCAGAAGAGCTTAGTGGCGACTTCTTTCATTGGTGGGAAATTCGTAATGACGAGTCGCTCGACCCAAAACTCCTAATCGCACTTGCCGATGTAACAGGACATGGAGTTGATGCCTCACTTGTTGCTATCTCGGCCTATTCCTATATCAATGCCGCTATCAGGCAAAAACAGGATTGGAAAAGAATTCTTTTGGAAACCAATGAATCACTTGTCAAGGACTTACCGCTGAATGTTGTGATGCCTCTCATTCTTGTAGAAGTAGATCCTTTCGAACCACGTTGTGCCGCCATTAACGCAGGGCATAGCCCCACGCCGATATTCTTCACATCACAAGAACAGGGAATCAAATCCTCAAAAGAAGCGCAGTGCCTCCCGCTAGGAATGGAAGCGAAGGAATTCTCTATTGAATCACCAGAGCGTTGGTACTTTCAGTCGGGGGATATGCTCGTTCTCGCAACCGACGGCTTTGCCGAATGGCAAACATCGGACGGTAAACGATTTACACCCGATGCGCTCGCTCGGGAAATCCACCGCATCTGCACCGAACGTTCATGTACCGCCGAACAGGTTATCGAACACCTTCTTGATGTAGTCAAGGAAAAATCCGTGCATTCAAGTGATATCTCCGATTACGAGGATGACCTTACCATTATTGTCATCAAATGCGTCAAACAGAATACTTCAACTAACCCTGATCCTTCACAAGATGCAAGCGATGATTTCATTTCAGGGTGATCGGTTCACACTCGGGATTTGATCCCTCAATCATTGTCCATTCGATAAATTGAGCTTTTCCTTATTCTGCTACAAATTCTAATCTGGAGAAACCTGTCCGAATCATGCATCGCTCCGCGCGCACAACTGTTTCGCTTTTACAATTACGACTTTGAATGCCTCACGCTTCGATCTGCATAAAACCTTGACAACAAAAAACGAACCCCCTGTGCGCACTGCCACTTCACTATTTTCTGGCAATCCCCCTAACCCCTTCTCTCATAACGACTTATCGCACCATCTCTACACCTCAACAGTCCCACCCAAATTCCGGGGGGGGGGGCGCATGATTAGGTCGCTATTCCACCGAAAAACACCCCAAAAAAACAACTTTCGCTCCATTTACCACCCCAAAACCACCTCATTTTTCCGCTTTCGATCACTTTCAGCCCCCCAAATTCACCAACTCGCCACGTCACTCACTTTTTACCACCCGACTTTCCCTTGACACCACCCCAAATACTCGTCCCCGGCCGTACCTCCACCCACGCAAACCAAAACGTATGGATAACCTCTGCTCCCTCAGGCACTTGCAACACCTTCACACCAGCCTCATTCGCCTCCAGCACCACCTTCCCGCCTCCAATCTCCTCCACCACCC
>JANQQT010000062.1 GCA_028284925.1 Phycisphaeraceae bacterium
ACTGTGGTGCGTTTCAATGGCACTGCACGACGGATGAATGCTCATCAAGCCAGACGCTCACCCGCTCACCCGCTCACCCGCTCACCCGCTCACCCGCTCACCCATTTTTCACGCCTTCTTTGCCCCTCGTAAACCCGCCAAAATCGTTTCACCCCCACCTCCAAACATAATATACAACTCGTCACTTTTTGACAAGTCGTCAAAAAATAATTGCCACGTTCTACACATTCATCCTGAATCCACCAAAATCTTTTATAATATCGGCCGTTGCAATCGGGTTACACAGGCTACAACAGCCCCCCGCCTTTACATAAGAACCCATGCAATGGAAATCTCGGACGCGCAGGCGCAAGAGCCTCGATACGCTCCAAAACGCCTAAACCCGGAAGCTCAGTTTGCTTCCACCAAAAAAGCGCACGCAGGAACAGGGACATACAAGGATCTGCATTTACCCTTCAACCCCTTTGCCATTAACGCACCCACAATGGCAATTATTTCAATGAGCATACATCATGAAGTACGTACGCCTATCAATTACCGTGATGGCAATTTGCCTCATTCACCTCATAATACCTTCCAACGCCCTCGGGGAAAAAGTCAAGGATATCAATATCGACACCCCACCACCCAAATCCACCTCTGTGGATAAACCCGTACTCGATCGCCCAGGCACCAAACTCAAACCCTCCACCACCGCCTCCGCAAAATCCACCACCACACCCTCCCCCAACGCCGAAAAACCCAAACCCAAAAAAGACGCCAAAACCAAAGTACCGCCCAAAAAACTCGTCAAACCCGATCCCACCCAAATTCGATTCCAATTCGATGGCCTCCCCTACGTCCAGGTCATCCAGCGATTCAGCCGCATCTCCAACAAGCCCCTCATCGGCGACCTCAAGATCGAAGGGACTCTCTCCTACACCGATCCCGAGCCTTACTCCTACGACCAGGCCCTCGACACCCTCAACATCATCCTCGCCACCAAAGGCATGATCCTCATCGAGTCAGGCCGATTCCTTCAACTCGTCCCCATCAAGGACGTTCAGAAAACCGGCCTCAAAATCTTCCGCGGCACCGACAAAACCGGTGACGTCCGTCCCGGCCAAATTGTTACAGTCGTCCTCCCCCTAAAGAACCTCGATCCCACCGAAACCGCCAAGGCCGTCACCCCGATGCTCTCAGCAGCAGGCTCAGTCGCCCCTTCCACCGCTGGCAAATCGCTCATCATCACCGATCGCCTCGTCAACATCAAGCGCATCCAGAACCTCATCACCATCACCGATCTCAAACCCGACGAACCCAAACCCAGGCAGAACAGACACTTACGCACCTACACCCTCGTCCACTCCTCCGGAAGTGTCGTATCAGACCTCATCAACGGCACATTCGGCATCAAAACCGCCCCCGTCCGAACCAAGCCCAATCCCAAGACAGGGACCGCCGAACCCCTCCCGCCCCACCCCGATGACTATATCACCAGCGTCTATGACGCCGCCTCACGCACACTCGTCCTCGCCGGCCCCGAAGACCGCCTCAAGAAAGCCGAAGAACTCATCAAGCAATTCGAACGCGAAGACCGAGCAGGCGAGGTCCGCATCTTCTACCCCCGCATCATCAAGGTCGCAGCCCTCGCAGGTGTGATCCGCCAGGCCATCCCCGGCATCGCCACCGAGGGCGAAGTCCCCGCCGCCGGTTCCGCCAAGGCACGCCTCATCGCAGACACCGAACAAAACCGACTCATCGTCTCCGCACCCGTCGCCAGTCAGCTCATCGCTATCGAAAAACTCATCCAAAACGTCGACACCAACAAGGATGGCGCCAAAGGCCGCCTCCGCAGCGAAATCATCAACGTCACCAAAGTCCTCACCATCAAAAACGCCAACCCCGCCAACGTCGCCAAGGTCATCACCCAGGCCACTACCGAAATCAACGACCGAAACGAAACGGTTGTGCGCACCAAGGTAACGGTCGACGAATCCACCAGCCGCATCGTCGTCACCGGCTCGCCCGGCGACGTTCAGACGGCGGTCGACATCACCACCCAGATGGACACCCTTACGCGTCCCAACACTCCCCGCCAGACCCGTATCATCGATTTCGATGACGCTGATGAACTCAAACGCATCCAACCCCTCCTCGAAAAACTCTACGCCGAGCAGATCAAGGGTGAAAACACGGAAAAAATCGATCCCGCTGTCTTCCTCCCCGAACCCAACTCTGCCCGTCTGATCGTCACCGCCACCCAGGTCCACCTCGAAAAAGTCGAAAAAATTCTCACCCAAATCCGCATCAAGACCAAACCGATCACGCCGCGTAAACTGGTTATCATCCAACTCAAAAATACCAAGACCGACGAGGCGCTCACCACCATCACCAAACTCGTCGCCGAACGCAAGAATGATGCCGGCTTCAAGGGCGTCACCGAACCGCTCATCCTTCCCGATGAACCCAACAGCCGCCTCCTTGTCACCGCAACCGACGCTCAGATCCTGATCATCGAGCAAATCGTCAAGACGGTCGACATCGCCCCCGCCAATACCCTTCAGCAAATGCGCGTGATCACCCTGAAAACGCGAACCGCCAATGACATCATTCCCCTCATCACCAAACTCCTAGAAACCGAAAAAACCGACAACCCCAACCTCAAACCACCACAACTCATCGCGGACGGCACTGGCAAACGCCTCATCGTCCTCGCCAATGACGTTCAATACAAACGCATCCAGGAACTGACCTTACAACTCGACGCCGCCAAACCCTCCGGCCCGAAACGCGAATTCCGAGCCATCGAACTCACCAACCAGGACCCCGCCGAACTCGCCCCTCTCATAACCAAACTCTACGAAGAACAACTCAAGGGTCAGGCTGACCCCGAAGGCGGCCCCGCATCCATCACCGTTGATGACAAACGCAAACGCCTCATCATTACCGGCCCAGCCAAAGAAATAACACGCGTTGAAACCATCTTTAAGCAACTCGCCATCTCCAAACCCGTCGCCAAAAAACAGACTCTCGTGATTCGTCTTAAATCAAGCAAGGCCACCGATCTCGCAAGCCTCGTCACCAAGTCCCTCGCCGCGAATGATAAGAATGACAAAGTTCAGGTTCTTGCCGATGAACCCAGCAATAGTCTGATCGTCAGTGGGACTGCAAAGGCCGTCCAATCCGCCGCCGCGATGATTACCCAACTGGATGTCCAACCCAATCGCGCCCCCCGTGAAATCCGCATCATCGACCTCAAAGAAGCTGATGCGACCACTATCGCGCCAACGCTCACCAATCTGATCAGTCAGAGCATGGCCGCCGCCGCAGGTCCAAACTACAAAGTCCAGTCCAACATCGTCGCTGATGCCAAAACCAACCGCCTCATCATCAGCGGCCCCAAGGACGAACTCGAAAAAATCAGCGGTATCATCGAAAAACTCGACCAACCCACCACCAAACCCGATGGTGCACACGTTTTTCAACTCAAATCCGGCGATGCCACAGAGATCGCCGCCGTCGTCAAGAAGGCAATGACCACCTACGACGACAAACAAAACCCCATCTACAAGGTCAACGTCGAAGCCGAGAAAACCACCAACAGTGTTATCGTCGCCGGTGAACCGCAACAGGTTGCCGCCGCCAAACTCATTATTGAGCAGCTTGATAAGGTCAAACCCGCTGCGGGTCGAGCACTGCGCATGGTCGAAGTTCCGAAGCACGCTCGCAATACCGAAGTCGCCGCACTCGCCATGAAAGTCTGGCGGGATCAACACCAGAATCTCCCCCAGGCCGACAGCGTCAGCATCACTGCCGAACCGGATGGCAAACGAATCATCGTCGTCGCCCCCAAAGAACTCGCGGACAAAGTCACCGTCGTGATTACTTCGCTAATCCGTAAACCGCGTGTCGGGGACTCCCGCAAGCTCCACGTCATCGCCATTGGCAACCGCAAAGCAAATGAGGTCATCGATACCGTCAAGAAAATCTATCAGGACCAGCACAAGGATGACGATGCCCCCCAACCCACTCTCCTCGCAGGCGGCAAGCCGGGCGAAATCCTCGTCATGGCATCGAAAACGCAATTTGAATCCATCAAGACCATCATCGCCACACTCGGCGCCAATACACCGCCGGCCAAACGCGAGACCAAAGTCGTCGAATTTGAGGACGGCACGGAACTCCAGCGCATCATCAATATCGTCGAGCAACTGTACAAGAAACAATTCGCCGACCTCACCGCCGGCGGTCCCGCCGATGCCGTCCTCATTCGAGACAACCAAACCGGACGCCTCGTGGTCACGGGACGCGCCGAGCACATCACCTTTATCGAAAAAGCCATCGAAAAACTCCGCGAACCCAAAGTCGATAATCGCCCGCGCGTCATACGCATCATCGAACTCGACGATGCCGAGGAAGTCACCAAGCTCAAACCCATCCTCGAACAACTCTACAAGGAGCAATTCAAGGATGGCAAAGGGCGCGACAAACCCGATGCCACCATCCTCTCCGACCCCACCAACGATCGGCTGATTGTCACCGCCAAGACAACCCACCTTGACATCATCGATGACCTCATCGCCAAAATCCGCAAGCGTAAGCCCATCCGCCCAGGCCGTGAGACGCGCATCATCGAACTCGGAGACGCCGATGAAGTCAAACGCGTACTCGCCCTCGCGCAGCAGTTGTACACCGACCAACTCAAACACGACAAGAAGGCCGGTCCCGCTGATGCCACCTTCCTGCCCGATGAAACCAACGGTCGCCTCATCATCACGGCCCGCGCCGATCACCTTAAGAAGATCGAAGCCATCATCGCCAACCTCAAGCCCGTCATCGACAAAAAAGCCGAACGCCAGACGCGCGTCTACGACCTCACTGCCGCGCAATCCGAAACCCTGGCGAACACCGTCATGCAGGTATACCAGGAACAGATCAAGGATCGCAAAGGCGCAAAACCCGATCGCGTACTAGTCCTGCCTGATTCAGCTTCCAATCGGCTAATCGTCGTCGCCCCCGCCGCCGAGCTCGCCCGCCTTGATGCCATCATTACGCAATTGGATAAAGTCACCAAACAAACTTCCGGTACGCGTGTATTCAAACTCGAATTCGCCAAAGCCGCTCAGGTCGGAACCACACTCACCCAATCCATGGTGACCATCGACTCCCGCGGCAACTCCATCCCCCGCATCAGCGTTGGCGTGGATACCAAATCCAACACCATCGTCGTATCCGGCGACGCCAAGGATCTCCAGGCCGTCCAATCCGTCATCGAGTCCCTCGATAACCCGGAGACCAAATCCAAACGCACCGTCAAAGCCATCAAGATCAAGGGCGAGAACATCACCGCTCTTGTTTCAAAGGTCAAGGAACTATTCACGAGCCAGACCCAAGACGATGAAGACGCCGCCGGTACGGTCATTCTCCCGGATGAAAAGGCAAGCCGCGTCATCGTCACCGCCGACGCCAGACACATGGCCATCGTCGAGCAACTCCTGGAATTGATGGACGTCGTTGAAGCCAAGGGTATTCGCGAGACGCGAATTTTCGAAGTCGGAGATGAAACCGAAGTCTCACGAATCCAATCGCTCGTTCAACAGTTATACAAGGATGAACTCAAGGACGATAAGAAAGCCGGTCTCGCCGATGCCCAGATTCTCCCCGACATCCCCGGCGGTCGACTCATCGTCACAGCCAGGACCGAACACCTCAAACGTATCGAAGCCATTCTCGAACGCCTCAAGGTTCAAAACAAGGTTGCCCCAAAGCGTGAAACACGCGTATACGAACTCAAAACCGCACAGGCGACGGAACTGGCCCAAACCGTCCAGCAACTCTTCAACGCCAAGATGAAGGACCAGGACAAACGTCTGGTTGACAAGACATTAATCCTGCCCGATGCCACCGCCAACCGCCTCATCGTCATGGGAGCAAAACCGGCCCTGGAAGCCATCGAAACCATCGTCCAGAAGCTCGACACCGTCACCCTCCAGGCCGCCAACACACGAATCTTTCGTCTGAAAACCTCTGAAGCCTCTCAGGTCGCCACCATTCTCTCCAATGCCCTGGTGCGAGTCACATCCGGCGGTTCACGCATCCCACGCGTCGCGGTCGGTGCGGATGAAAAATCCAACACACTCATCGTTTCGGGCGAAACCAAAGATATTGCAGCAGCCGCGACCATCATCGAACAACTTGACACCCTTCGCGCCAAACAAAAACGCCAGATGCGCATCTTCAAGCTCGAACAGGGTGAAGCCGCTGCAATGGCTACGAAGGTCAAAACCCTATACCTCGAACAGATGAAAGGCGCCAAGGGTGATGAGCCGGCCGACGCACTCATCCTCGGCGATGAAGGCTCCAACCGACTTATCGTCACGGCGACCAATACACAACTGGACATCATCGGTAAGATCATCGCCGACCTCGATAAAAGCGGCGTGTCCACCGTAAGGCAGTTGCGAGTCTTCATGCTGACCAACCATTCCGCCGCCGCCGTCGCAACCGTCGTGTCTCAACTCTTCTCCGAGCAGGTCAACGCAGCCCGCGCCGACAAGCGTGTCGTGGTCACAGCCGCGCCCAGCGATCGTGCCGTGGTCGTCGACGCGCCCACCGCCGTCCTGGATCGCATATCCGATCTTGTCATGATCCTGGATGCTAAAAAAAACCAGACGGCGTTCGAAGTCCGCTCCTATCGCCTCACCCAGGCCAACGCCACGCAAATCGGCCCCGCCCTGGCACGACTCTTCGCCCAGCAAAGCAATGCAAACAAATCCGAACCCCAACCGCGTTTCGAGGCCGATGCCGTCACCAACACGCTCATCATCGCCGCTACCGCCGCCCAGTTCAGCAAGATCGATGCCCTCATCAAGCAATTGCAAACTTCCGTTGTCATCGATTCGCAGATCCGCACCTTCCACCTGAGACACAGTGATGCCCAACAAACCGCAAAGGTGCTGAGTTCCATGTTAAACGGCGACGGCTCCGCCGCCGGACGACCATTGGTTCGCGTTTCCGCAGCACCCGCAGTCAACTCCGTCGTCGTCCACGGCGCTCCCAATCAACTCACCCTCGCCGAACATCTGATTCTCGCAATCGACAAACCGCGTTCCGACCAAAAAGTCGTCATTCGCACCATGAAGTTGAAGAAAGCCGGCGCCGCTTCACTCGCCGCGGCGGTCAACAAAACACTGGCAAGCAGACCGGACAAACGGACCGCCGAACGCGTCACCGTCACTGCCGAAGCCAATTCCAACAGCCTGATCATCGATGGTCCCGAAACGGACGTCACCGAAGTCATCAAGATCATCGAATCTCTCGACGCCGACAGCTCAGGCGGCGGCATCGATGTACGTATTTTCAGGCTCGAAAACGGCCAGGCAAAGGAAATCTCCGACACGCTTGGCACGCTCATGAGGGGAATGATCCAAAGGGAGGCCGCTGCGGGAAAGTCCAACGGGGGGTTTCAACTTGTCCCTGACAGTCGCACGAACAGCCTCATCGTCACCGGCAGACCCTCCCACTTCGCCGTGGTCGAGCAACTCCTCGCCGCCCTCGACAAGGCGCCGCGGCGCTCTGAAAAGAACGCCTACTACTTCTGGCTAGACAGCGCCCGAGCCGGCGTCGTCAAGGCACAACTTGACGCCATGTTCGCCAATCGCCCTGAAAAGGAGCGTCCCATTGTCGAGATCGATCCATCCATCAATACCGTGACCGTCGTGGCCATGAAACAGGATCTCGTCGCCATCGATGAAATGATCCGCAAGATCGACGAGTCAGCTGCGGATCAGGCCGTCCAGGTACGCGTCCTGCCCGTCGGCGCACTCGCCGCCGAGGAAGTCGCCGAAAGCATTCGACGCATGTATGGCGACATTCGCAAACGCGATGTCCGCGTAGTCGATGAGCTGCCGATGAATCGAAAGGTCGTTCCAGACAGAAAGCCGAATACCGATAGGAAAGATCCACCCGATAGGAAGAATGTCAAACCGAGTAACACGAAGGATGACAACCAATCAGGTATCAAGAAAACAAAGCGCAAGTACACACCACTCATCATTGCCGTCGATCGTTCCTCCAATTCACTTCTCCTCTCCGGTTCCCCACGTGACCTGGAGGAGATCGAAAAGATCATCTTGCGCCTCGCCAAATCCGCACGCGGCGACCCGACCGCGCTAAGAACCTACACCCTCACCAAGGCGGACGCCGTTTCCGTCGCCAAACTCATCAACGACCTGTTCACCAAGAAACCCGTCCTTGTCCCGCAACCCAGCGGCAGCCCCGTCGCCGTCACCCCGCCACCCGATGTTACCGCCGTCGCGGAAGCCCGCTCACGTACCGTCATCGTCCGCGCAAGAGTTCAGGATTTCGTTCGCGTCGAGGAACTGATCAAGGATCTGGATGGCGTCGACCCCTCCGGTGAACTTCACTTTCGCCTCATTCGCCTTCAACACGCCAAACCCGTCGCCATCCTTCCGCTCGTCAATCAGATGGTGAAACAACTGCAAACCGTTCGCCCCGGTGAATCCATCAGTGTCACCGCCGATGAACGGACACGCGGTCTCGTCGTCGTCGCTCGAAAGCAAATGTTCGACCCCGTCCAGACCATCATCAAACAACTCGATGTTAAACCCGAATTCGCCGAAGCCGAAGTCCTCGTCATGCCTCTTGAGAAAGCGAACGCCAATCAGTTATCCGGCATCCTCAACGCCATGCTCCGACCCAGCGTCGCCTCACAGGTCACCAATGAAGCACGAGTCCTTCAGGAACAGGTCCGCCTCATGCGCATTCGCAACGCCAAGGGCAAACCCGTACTCCTGGACCTCACTAAACCCATCAAGATCATGGCCGACCCGCAAACATCCGCAAACGGCGGTGGTAACCGGCTGATCCTCCAATCAACACCCGACAACCTCAAAGCTCTCGAATCCGTCGTCAAGATGATGGACCGCGTCCCCGTCGGTGCCGAAGCCGATGTGCGCGTCGTCCACCTGAAACACGCCAATGCCACCGCCGCCGCCAATACACTCTCCAATGTCTTCCAACAGGGCATCAAACTCGCGACCGGCCCCACCGGCAAAGCCGCGCCCAAAAACAAATCCGGTCGTGCCCTCACCAATCCCCTCAATGTCGCGGCTGATATCCGCACCAACTCCCTCGTCATAAGCGGAGGAAAACCAACCCTCGAGCTCGCCCTCCGCGTCATCAAGGATATGGACGCCGAGGACAAGGGATTCAAAACCGTCGTGCGTCTCTTTAACCTCCAACATGCTTCCTCCGAACGCATTACGCCCATACTCCAAAGCGTCTTCATTTCCTCCAAACTCACCACACCCTCAACCAGCGGCGTAGAAGGCTGGGTAAGACAGGTCACACGCCTCCAAACTGCCCTCGCCAAAGACAATCCCAAAATCGCCGGCGTCCCCGCCGCTCGCGCCGCTGTCACCATTCAGGCCGACAACACCACCAACACCGTCGTCATCGCCGCCCGCGAAGACCTCATGCCTCTCATCAGCGATGTCGTCAAATCCATGGACGTCAAAGCTGCAGACGGCATGGGCGCCATGCGCGTCTTCCCCATGGCCCACGCCGACGCCACTGAAATCCAAAAAGTCCTGAGCGAACTCTACACCGGCCCCAACGCCGAACGCCTCCGCAAAGCCGACATGCCCACCGTCACCATCGATAATCGCACCAACGCCCTTGTCGTCGTAGGCAACAACAAAGCAATGGACGTCGTTCAGGGACTCATCCAAAAGCTCGACAAGGATGTCCCCATCGAACTGCGTGATATCCGCATTCTCCCCATCCAGAACGCCGATGCCCTCACCGTTGGAACCATGATCCAGAAGATGATTGACGCCCGCGTCAAACGACTCGCAGCCATCGGCCCTCGCAAGGCCGAAGGCCTTCGTGTCCTCATCGTCGGCGATGCCCGAACCAACAGCCTCCTTATCGGCGGCTCCAAAGACGGCTATGAACTCGTCGCCGGACTCGCCAAACAGCTCGACCGCGCTGGCCCCGCCCTCAGCGGACAGATCCGAATCCTCATCCTCAAACACGCCAACGCCGGAACCCTCGCCCCCACACTCACCAACCTCTTCGACAAGCGCTATGCCGCCGCAGCCACCGCCGATGTCGCCCGCCGCAAACCCATCATCGCCGCCGACCTCCGCACCAACACCCTTCTCATTGCTGCAGGCGTCGAAGACAACAAAGTCATCGAAAACCTCGTCCAGCGACTTGATTCAAAGACCGCCAACCCCAGCGTCCAACTCACTGTCATCGGCCTCCTCCATAACGATGCAAGCCTCGTCACCTCCATGCTCAATCGCGTCTTCACCGCCCGCCTCACCAGCACCACCCCGCCGAATCAGCCACCCGCTCCCCAGGCACGCGTCAACGTCGAAGCCGACGCCCAGACCAACTCCCTCATCGTCTCCGCCAGCGCTGACAACCTCAAACTTATCAAAGGCCTTCTCCAGAAAATTGACGTCAAACCCATCGTCAAGGGCAGCATGTTCGAGTTGTTCGCCCTCAAACACGCTGAAGCCGGCCGCGCCGCCGCCATGCTCAAGTCCCTGGTCGATCAAGGCATATACCGCCCCGGCGTATCCTCCAAAGCCGCCGCGACCACCGAGAAAATGGCCATCGCCGTTGACACCCGCACCAACACCATCATCGTCTCCGCAAGCCCCACAAACCTCGCCGTCGTCAAGGAAGTCATCGCACGCATCGACGCCGCCGATTACGCCAAATCAGGAACCATCCGCACCTACCCACTCAAACACGCCTCCGCCATCAAGCTCGCCAACAGCCTCGAACAGTTCTTCCGCTCCAAACGCACCATCGCCGCCACCGCCACCAAATCACCCGGCGAAACCCCCGTCGTCATCACCGCCGATGAACGCACCAACACTCTCATCGTCGCAGGCGGTAAGGAATCCTTTGTCGTACTCGATCAAATGATCAAAGAACTCGACGTCGCCGATGTCGTCGCCAAAGCCCAATACGAAGTCTTCATCATCAAGCACTCCACCGCCACCAAACTTGCCGGCACACTCAAACAACTCTTCGCTCAACGCCCCCGACCCTCAGGAGGCGATGTCCCCCAACCCATCACCATTGTCCCGGATCCCCTGGCCAACATGCTCGTCATCGGCGCCACCGCCGAAGACCTCAAATCCGTCGCCAAACTCATCCAGCGACTCGATGCTAAAGAAGTCGCCAAGGATTCCCAGGTTCTCGTTCTCTCTCTCAGGAAAGCCGACGCCACCAAAGTCGCCGCCACCGTCACCGGCCTCTACGGCGAAGGCGGCGGCGCCGCCACCGGGCAGACCGCAGTCGTCAACGTCGACACACGCACCAACTCCCTCATCATCACCGCAGGAAAAGCCGATGCCCAGCGCATCACCAAACTCGTCAAACAACTCGACACCGCCCACGTCGCACGCGTCTCCGAGCTACGCGTCTTCCAACTCCAGCACGCCCGAGCAGAAGACCTCGCCAAACTCCTCACAGACACGCTCAACGCCAAAGCCCCTGCCACCGCCGGCGCTCCCGCCGACCGCCAGACCCTCCTCCAGTTCATCACCACCAACAAAGACGGCACGGAACTCATCGCCTCTGCTCTAAAAGAAGGCGTCCTCATCTCCGCCGACGCCCGTACCAACTCTCTCGTCGTCACGGCCCCCGTCGACAACATGCCCCTCCTCAAACAAATCGTCCTCAAGTTTGACAAAAGCCTCCCCCAACACGCCAAGATAAAGGTCTTCGCCCTCAAGAACGCAGACGCCCGCCAGATGGTCGACGTCCTCCGCAGCCTCTTCCGCCTCACCAATACCGGCGGCAGCAATCAGGAACGCGCAGTCCGCTATCAACTTGAACGCCCCAAAACCAAAGTCTCCACAAACGGACCCAAACCCAAAGGCACTACCAAAAGCGACTCCGCCACCGTCGGCTCAGCCGAAGAAACCGCACTCACCGTCACGCTCGACATGCGAACCAACAGCCTCCTCGTCGGCGGAACCGAACACTATCTCAAACTCGTCGAGGAAATCATCACCGAGCTCGACTCCAGCCCGGCACAGGAACGCGAATCCAAAATCTACCGCCTCAAAAACGCCCGAGCCGTCGATGTCGAACGCGCCATCCGCCAGTTCCTCGATCAGGATCGCCAGCGAATCGCGACCATCCTCGGCCAGGACGCCGTCGGAACTGCACAACGTATGCTCGATCGCGAAGTTGCCATCGTCGCCGAACCCGAAAGCAACACCCTCCTCCTCTCCGCAAGCCCACGCTTCTTCGAACATATCGCTGAACTCATCACGGAAATCGATCAGCCCCAACCTCAAGTCCTCATCCAGGTACTCCTCGCTGAAGTCACACTCGACGACGAAACCGATCTCGGCTTCGAATGGAAGTACACCGACATGGTCAACGGCAAACTCGTCAATGCCGGCACGGACTTCGGCATCGACAGCGCCGCCTCCACACTCGGCGGATTCAGCGCATCCGTTACCGGTGGCGATCTCGAGTTCATCCTCCGCGCCCTCAAATCCTCCGGCAAACTCGAAGTCCTTAGCCGGCCGCAGATCCTCGCCGCCGACAACAAGGAGGCCACCATCGACATCGGCCAGCGCGTTCCACTCGTCAACGCCAGCCGCGTCACCGAACAGGGCGATACCATCAACACCTTCTCCTACGAGAACGTCGGCGTCAGCCTCGTCGTCACACCACGCATCAATCCCGAAAGCATGGTCGTGCTCGAAGTTGCCCCCACCGTCAGCTCACTCTCCAGTTCCAACGTCGACATCTCCCCAGGTGTTCAGGCCCCCATCATCAACCAACGTGTCGCCACCACCACCGTCTCCGTCCAGTCAGGCCAGACCATCATCATCGGCGGACTCATCAGCACCACCGATGACGCCCGCGAGCAAAAAGTCCCCCTCGTCGGTGACCTCCCCTATCTAGGCGGACTCTTCCGAAGCACAACCGTCAGATCCACACGTACCGAACTCCTAATCTTCCTCACCCCGCAAGTCCTACAGGCTCCAGCCGATGCCAAAAAGGTCACCAGCGAAAACCTTAACCAATCTGAAATAAAGGGCCGCCTTAATCGCGACGCCGTACAGAAAAAACTACTCGATCTCTTCTTCCAGGACAAAAAGCTCCTGAACCCCGGAGGCCGCGGCCCACTCAAACCCACCGAACTCAAGAACAACAACTGAACACTCAATTCAACACACCACAACCTGGAACCGACACCCCAATTTCGCCCAATCCTCTCGAACTCCATCCCACTCCTCCATCTTTTGAAGTAGGATGCTCACCCAAACCTCAGCCACACAACCAAACCACCTCACCCCCGGAGGCTACCCATGCAGACCCCACTCAACCGTCGCGGATTCGTCAAAGGATTCGGAGCAGCCGGCCTCACCGCCGTCGCCTCCGCCCCCCTCGTCCGCGCCGCCAGTCCAAACTCAAAAGTCATCGTCGGCGTCATGGGAACCAACGGCCGCGGCCAGGCCCACGCCCGCGGCTGGGCCGCCCTCCCCGGCTCTGAAGTCAAATACATCTGCGACGTCGACAAAAACGCCGTCGCCAGAGGCATTAAGGCAACCCTCCGCGCCCAGAAAAAATCCCCCACAGGCGTCGAGAACTTCCAACAAATGCTCGATGACAAAGACCTCGACCTCCTCTCCATCGCCACACCCAACCACTGGCACGCCCCAGCCGGCATCCTCGCATGCAAAGCCGGCAAACACGTCTACGTCGAGAAACCCTGCTCCCACAACGCCCACGAAAGCGAACTCCTCGTCAAAGCCGCCCGTAAACACAACCGCGTCGTCCAGATGGGTAACCAGCGACGCTCATGGCCCGGCATCGTCGAAGCCATCAAGCTCCTCCACGAAGGCGTCATCGGTCGCATCTATTACTCCCGCAGTTGGTACGCCAACACACGAGGCCAAACCGGAAAACAAACCAAAACCAAAACGCCCAGAAACCTTAACTTCGACCTCTGGCAAGGCCCCGCCGCCCGACAGCCCTACGTCACCAACCTCGTCCACTACAAATGGCACTGGTTCTGGAAATGGGGCAACGGTGAACTCGGTAACAACGGTGTCCATTCTCTCGACCTCTGCCGCTGGGGCATGGACGTCGACTACCCCACACGCGTCAACAGTACAGGCGGCCGCTACCGCTTCAACGATGACCAACAGACACCCGACACCCACATCGTCTCCTACGAATTCGAAGACAAAAAAACCATCATGTGGGAAGGCCTCAGTTGCAACCGACACGGCATTAACCAGTCAGGCTTCGGCTGCAGCTTCCACGGCGAAAAAGGAACCATGACACTCACCAGCACAGGCTATACCCTCTTCGACCGCTCCAACAAGCAACTCAAGACCGTCCCCGGCAAAGCCAACGATGGCCTCCACTACCAAAACACCCTCGACTGCATCGCCAGCGGAAAACGCCCCAACTCCGACATCGATGAAGGACACAAAAGCACCATGCTATGCCACCTCGGTAACATCGCCGCCCGAACCGGGCGCACTCTCAACTGCGATCCCAAGACCGGTCGCATCCTCAACGACAAGAACGCCATGACCTACTGGTCCGGCAAATACGCCAAAGGATGGGAACCCACCGTCTAAATACGTCGACCTGACTATTCAAGCCAATCAACCGGAGAAACCGGATGCGTCGCCCACTACTCATCGTAATTCTATTCGGCCTGACCACCGCCCCCATCGCCGAAGCCGGCAAACCCGGCGTCAACAAGAAAACCGTCCTCCGCGCCGGCATCATCGGCCTCGACACCTCACACGTCATCGCCTTCACCAAAGTCCTCAACGACAAGAATGCCAAAGGCCCACTCGCCCATGTACGCGTCGTCGCCGGCTACCCCGGCGGCAGCAAGGATATCCCCTCCAGCGCAAACCGAGTCGACCGCTTCACCAAACAACTCAAGGACATGGGCATTCAAATCGTCGACTCCATCCCCGAACTCCTCAAACGTGTCGATGTCGTCCTCCTCGAGAGCGTCGATGGTCGCCCCCACCTCAAACAGGTCATCCCCGTCTTCAAATCCGGCAAACCCGTCTTCATCGATAAACCCCTCGCCGGCTCACTCGCCGATGCAATCGCCATCCAACGCCTCGCCAAAAAATACAAAGCCAAATGGTTCACCAGTTCATCCCTCCGATTCAGCCCCGGCATCCTCGCCTACAGAAAGAAACATCCCAAACTCGGCAAGATCACCGGCGCATCCGCCTGGAGCCCTTGCCCCATCGAAAAGACACACCCCGACCTCTTCTGGTACGGCGTCCACGGCGTCGAAACTCTCTACACCATCATGGGCAAAGGCTGCATCTCCGTCACACGCATCAACCAACCCGGCGTCGACCTTGTCGTCGGCACATGGTCCGATGGCCGCATCGGAACCTTCCGCGGCATCCGCTCCGGTAAGGCCGGCTACGGCGCCATGGTCTTCGGCCAAAAGGGATTCGAACGCAGCGGCGGATACGGAGGATACAAACCCCTCGTCACCGAAATCGCTAAATTCTTCCTCACCGGCAATTCCCCCGTCGACAACGATGAATCCATCGAACTCTTCGCCTTCATGGAAGCCGCCGATGAAAGTAAGCGACGTGGCGGCGTCCCCGTCAAAATCGCAGATGTCTTGAAAAAAGCCCAAAAGGCGGCCTCCGCACGCATCCGTAAACTTGATAGCCCTGCCAACTGAGCATGGCCGGACGGGATATCCCCACTTGACCGCCGGATCCCCCAAAATAGCCCCGTTTTCGCCTCACCATATCCCGGATTCTCCATCCTATAGACACCGTGCAGCATTTGCCCGGAAACCCCAATTGACTTTCGCCGCGTTTAAGTCTTAAATGGATATTCAGAAACTGAGACTGAGTCGCAGAAAGATAGCTCAATTACGCGGCAAGTATCCGTAAGCACCTAAAGGACAACAGTTTATGACCATTTGGGGACACTCATTCCTCGAACTCTTCACCAAAGGCGGCCCCGTCATGTGGGCACTCCTCGCATGCGCCGTCACCGCCATCGCCCTGACCTTCGAACGCGCCATCGCCCACTTCCAGGCACGCCTCAATTTCGACGCCTTCCGCAACAGCCTCGAAAGGTCCGTCAAATCCGGTGATCTCGAAAACGCCGGCCAAACCTGCGACCAACCCAGCCCTGTCGCAACCACCGCCGCAGCCTACCTCCAACACCTCGACCTCGACGATGAAGCACGCGCTTCCATCGTCCAGCGTGAAGGCGCCGCCGCCCTTGAAAAAGTCGAACAACGCCTCCGCGGTCTATCAACCGTCGCACACATCTCCACACTCATCGGCCTCCTCGGAACCGTCGCCGGTCTCGTCGGAGCCTTCCACGCCATCGAACTCGCAGATGGACAGGTCCAGTCCGGCGACCTTGCCGCCGGCATCTGGGCCGCACTCCTCACCACGGTCTTCGGCCTGACCATCGCCATCCCCAGCTACCTTATCTTCCATTTCTTCGAATCACGCGCCGACCGCATTGCAAGACAAATGAGTTTTATCGTCTCCTACCTCGACCAATGGTTCGGCAAGAAAACCGAACGCCTCGTCGAAGCCGAATCAATCCAAACCAACACCGCAAAGCCCGATCGCGCTGAACGCCGCCGCATTCGCGCCGTTGAAAACAGCGATGAAATCTCCGCCGCCGGACTCGTCAGCGAATAAGAACAACAAGAGAACAAACCTTGCAATTCAGACGCGTCAAAAAACCAACAACAGCCATGGACATGGGACCGCTCCTCGATTGTGTCCTGCAGTTGCTGATCTTCTTCATGCTCTCCACCACCTTCATGAGTCCCAAAGTCTCCATCGCACTTCCCGATGAAATCGAAAAGTCTCAATCCGACGGGACGGCCAAAAACGATAGCGTCCGCATCTCCGCTGACAAGGATGGCCGAATCTTCGTCAATCAGAAAGAAGTTGAACCCAACCAACTCGAACAAAAGCTCCGCGAAGCACTCAAAAAATCCCCGGAACGCAAAGTCCTCTACTACGCGGATAAGAACAGCAGCTACGGCCTGTACATGAAAGTCGTCAACGCCGCCCGAAAAGCTGGCGCCAAAAAATTCGATCAGGCTCACGACACCCGGGAGAACAAATGATGGATCGACAAAACCTACTCATCGGTTTCGCTATAGGCCTCGCCGTATTCGCAGCCGCCTTCTGGGCCGAAGGAGATTCCGATGCCAAACTCATCCTCCCGGATACCACTGATGCAAAAATGCTAATCCAACTCGCACCCCCTCCGCAACCCAAACCCATTCGGCGGACCAAACACACACCACCCCCGCCACCCGCCACCGTCAAATTCGACAAATTCATCCCCGA
>JANQQT010000120.1 GCA_028284925.1 Phycisphaeraceae bacterium
ACATAATCGCCTCCGCCCCCCGCGCCTCCTACTCCCGCGGCGCCCCCCATTCCTCCCACATCCTCCTCTGCCTTCTTTCTCTTGGAGCCCGGCTCCCCACCAACATCATCGACACCCTCCAGTTTCCCACGGTTCGGTCCACGCATCCTGCACGCCGAACAGAACAGTTTGCGAGTGACACAATCGGCACATTTCGACAAGGGTGTTCCGCATTCGGGACTATCGCACGGCGCAGAAAAAACCGCAGCCTTCTCTATGCCGCATCCGTCACATATGGCCATCTCGTAACGACTCCTCTAACAAATGGAGATACCGACAATCCCCCATCAACGACCTTTCAAACCATCCCAAACCTCGGATGGCGTTTCATAAAGAACCTTCTCCATCCGCCTCGTGGCCGGCAACGTCTGATCCGACAAAACGGACTTGATGGCCTCATGCGAATCAAACGATTCCGAAACCGTCAGCATCAAAACAAAAAACGCCAGAATATCCTTCGAATCCTTCAGCCCATAATCCCGCGCCCGACCAAGCCCCTCCTCAATAAACCTGTCAATCTGCTCTAGGCCCGCTTCATCAAAATACTCCCCATACTTGCCCGTCAAACGCGCCTTAAGCCGTCCACGAAACTTCTTCTCCTCAATCTCCGCAAATACATCCCATTGCTCTTTCCTGATCTGAAGCATGCGCATACCTCCCAACGACGACCAGCTCGTCATGGCGGATCAATATCAGCGATCGGAAATTCCCTTGGAAAAAGCGGTACGCCGGCCCCATTTCCTGTTGGTCCCGACCTTTTAAGCAAGCCAGTTTCACATGACACACCCAATTTGTCAATACTTGAATCCCGACACACCCTCCATATGCTTCCCCTCACCACAATACACACCAATAATACCCCCGTTCACCACCACCCCACGAGGCACTCCACCCATGTCCAACCCCGGCTACTATCGCTTCCCCACCATCCACCGCAACACCATTGTCTTCGTCTCCGAAGACGACCTCTGGTCCGTCCCCACAACCGGCGGCCCAGCCCGACGCCTCACCGCCGCACTCGCCGAAGTCTCACACCCACTCATCTCACCTGATGGCAAACACATCGCCTTCATCGGTCGCGAAGACGGTCCCGTCGAAGTCTACACCATGCCCATCAGCGGCGGCCCACCCACACGCCTCACCTTCGAATCCGCCGCACAATGTCGCATCGCCGCATGGTCCCCGGACTCCAAAACAATCATCTACGCCTCCTCCGTCGGACAACCCTTCGCCGGTCTCACCAAACTCTGGTCCGTCGACAGACTCGGAGGACTTCCTCAACAAACCCACTACGGCCCCGCCCAGAACATTTCCTTCGGACCATCCAACAAAATCATCCTCGGCAGAAACACCAGGGATCCTGCCCGATGGAAACGGTACCGCGGTGGAACATGGGGCCGACTCTGGATCGATGCCAAAGGCGATGGCCAATTTCATAAATTCGTTGACAACCTCAACGGTAACCTCGCCTCACCTCTCTTCCTCGGCTCCCGCGTCTACTTCCTTTCCGATCACCAAGGCGTCGGCAACCTCTACTCCGCCACTCCCTCCGGCAAATCCCTCCGACGCGAAACAAACCACCTCGAGTTCTACGCACGCCACGCCACCACCGATGGCAAACGCATTGTCTACCACGCCGGCGCAGACATCTACCTCCACGATCCCAAAACCCAATCCTCCACCAGGGTCAAGATCGACTACGCCTCCCCCCGCACCCAGCGCAGCCGCAAATACGCCGACCCATCTTCCCACATCGAATCCGCCGCCCTCCATCCTAAAGGCCACGCCCTCGCCCTCACCGCACGCGGCAAGGTCTTCTCCTTCGAATCCTTCGAAAGCCCCGTCATCCAGCACGCCCCGGATTCCACCGGCCGCCTCCGCCTCGCCAAGTGGCTCAGCGATGGCAAGCGACTCCTCGCCGTCTCCGATGATTCAGGTGAAGAGCAACTCGTCATCTTCAAGGCCGATGGCACATCCTCACAAACCCGCCTCCCCAGACTCAAAATAGGCCGCGTACTCAATCTCCTCCCTTCTCCCACCCAAGACAAAGCCGCCCTCACCAACCACCGCGGCGAACTCATCGAGGTAGACCTCAAGACCAGAAAACGTCGCCTGCTCGATAAATCCCAACACGGCCGCATCAACGGCATCGACTACTCCCCCGATGGCAAATGGATCGCATACGGCTTCCCAAATACCGACCGCACCACCGTCATCAAACTCTGCCGCCTCTCCAACGGCTCCACCACCGAAGTCACCCAACCCGTCCTCCACGACATCCAACCCTCTTTCGATCCCGCTGGCAAATTCCTCTACTTCCTCTCATACCGCGTCTTCGATCCGGTCTACGACAACCTCCACTTCGACCTCGGCTTTCCCCGCGGCATGAAACCCTACCTTCTCACCCTCGCCAAGGACACCGTCTCACCCTTCATCTCCGGCATGGGCGCGATGGGCGCTGCCGAAGACAATGGTAAGGACGATGACGATTCCGAAAAGGATGACAAAGACAAAACCCCCGATGTCAAAGTCGACCTCGATGGCATACAAAACCGCATCCTCCCGTTCCCCGTCGGCGAAGGAAAGTACAGCCAGATCCACGGTGTAGCCAAAAACAAGGTCCTCTTCACCGCCAACCCCGTCACCGGCTCCCTCAACCAGAGCATGGTCTCCGATGACCCCAAAGGCGTCCTCTATTCCTTCGATCTGTCAACCAAAAAACAAACTCGCTGGTGCGCCGCCGTTAACTGGCTCAACGTCTCCGCCGACCGCAAAAAGCTCGTCCTCAAGTCTGGCGAATGGTTGCGTGTCCTCAAAACCTCCGCCAAGCCGGATGAGGCCATGGACGATGAACCCATCGGTCGCGGCAGTGGCTGGGTCGACCTCGATCGCGTCAAACTCCCCATCAACCCCGCTGATGAATGGCGACAAATGTACCACGAAGCATGGCGACTCCAGCGCGACCACTTCTGGGTCGAGGACATGTCCGGCGTCGACTGGTCCCTCGTCCACGATCGCTACCTCCCCCTCGTCGACCGCGTCGCCTCCCGATCCGAATTCTCCGACCTTATCTGGGAAATGCAGGGCGAACTCGGCACCTCACACGCCTACGAAATCGGCGGCGACTACCGACCCGGCCCGCGTTACCACCAGGGATTCCTCGGCGCCGATATCTCCTGGGATGCCAAAGCCGCCGGCTACCGCATTGACAAAATCATCCACGGCGACCCCTGGGTCAACGGCTCAGGCTCCGCACTCAACCTGCCCGGCGCAAACATCAAAAAAGGCGACATCCTCCGAGCCATCGGCGGCAAAAAACTCACCCGCCGCATCACACCCGGCCAGCTCCTCGTCAACCAGGCAGGCGAAGAAATCCTCCTCACCGTCAAACGCGGCAAATCTCGACCCCGACAAGTCACCGTCAAGGCGCTCTACGATGACATGGCCGCACGATACCGACAATGGGTCGAGGAAAACCGCGCCTACGTCCACAAGAAAACACGTAACCGCATCGGCTACGTCCACATCCCCAACATGGGCCCACTCGGCTACGCCGAATTCCATCGATACTACCTCGCTGAGGTACGACACGAAGGCCTCATCATCGACGTCCGCTACAACGGTGGCGGCCACGTCTCACAACTCCTCCTCGAAAAACTCATGCGCACACGCATCGGCTACGATGTCCAGCGACACTTCCACCTCGAACCCTACCCCGGCGATTCCGTCCCAGGCCCCAAGGTCGCCCTCACCAACGAGTTCGCCGGCTCCGATGGCGACATCTTCTCACACTGCTTCAAACTCATGAACCTCGGCCCCCTCATCGGCAAACGAACATGGGGCGGCGTCATCGGAATCTGGCCTCGCCACGCACTCGCCGATGGCTCCATCACCACACAACCCGAATACTCCTTCTGGTTCCAGGATGTCGGCTGGCAGGTCGAAAACTACGGCACCGACCCCGACATCGAAGTCGATGTCCTCCCCCAGGACGACGCCGCCAACCTCGACCGCCAACTCGACCGCAGCATCGCTGAGGCAAAACTTATGCTTCGCGAACAACCCACGAAACTCCCCAAATTCAACAACAAACCCAAACTCACCCTCCCCAAATCACTCAAAGGAAACCAATAACCTAATCCCGTTACTTTCTAACTCCCTTCCTCATCCACAATCTGAGTCTGCCAACCGTCATACTCCCCTCCCGCCTCCTCACACAGCTCACGCAACATCAAAGTCGACTCATGAATGCGATGATCGTCCAGGCTTAACGTCTCGCTGAAATCAATACCAAACTGTACGGACTGCTCTGAATGGGCTCCGTCTTCATCTGACTCATCAACCTCTGAAATATTGTCAACCGTATAGACTTCCTTATCCAGTTGGCCTTCAAACTTCTCAATCGATGCCTTGTCAGGAAAATAAGCGTAATGCTCAATCTTCCTCGGCACATCAATTCGATCACCATGTTCTTTCAGTTGGTCAATCACACTGTGATTACCCATGACCTGCAACTCACCGGCATTCGGACATAACATCTCCCGGAACACGCCTCCCTCCGGATCCGGATAATCCCCTGTCTCAAAGACATAACCTGGCGCATGCTTTCGCATGATCTTCTTGACGTACTTCTCAAATCGTTTGGCGCCGTCCCCATAAAAAAAGATTCGACGCATCCCCGCAAAAATCAGTGAGCCTATGTGCCTCAAACCCAGTTTCTTAGACAAAAACCGACCCAACTCTTCCTCCACTGCCTGAAGAAAGTCCGTCTCGTCAGTTCCTGCAAACCCATATTCATCAGGTTGCTGAACCTGGATCGTTACCATACACATCGTCTGATATCCCGGCGTCCCCGCTATCTCCACCGCATCCGTATCCGCAAATACAACCGCAGCATTTTCTTCAACTTTCGTCTCATAACAAACCCAATTCTCAGACATGCCATAACCTCCGGCAAAAAAAACGATTCCCCCCAATACACCTTGAGTATGCAGGCAACACTATATCAAGTGACCATTCAACGCAAAGCGATCCAAACAACAAAAAACGCACCCGCCCAATCAGACGGATGCGCATTCAAAATCCAAATCTACCCACACCGCTCTCACCTCACCCCATATGCCCCACAATCGCTTCCCCAAACTCCGAACACTTCAGCAACTTCGCCCCCTCCATCAACCGCTCAAAATCGTATGTCACCGTCTTCGCCCCAATCGCCCCATCCACACCCTTGATAATCAGATCCGCCGCTTCCGTCCAACCCAGGTGACGCAACATCATTTCACCTGACAGAATCACCGATCCCGGATTCACCTTATCCTGATCCGCATACTTCGGCGCCGTCCCGTGCGTCGCCTCAAAGATCGCATGACCCGTGTCATAGTTAATATTCCCACCCGGCGCGATCCCGATACCACCCACACACGCCGCCAGAGCATCCGAAATATAATCACCATTCAGGTTCAGCGTCGCAATCACATCATACTCCGCAGGCCGCGTCAAAATCTGCTGCAACATCGCATCCGCAATCACATCCTTGACCGTAATCGTCTTGCCTGTCTTCGGACTCTCAAAAGTACACCACGGCCCACCATCCAACTCCACCGCCCCAAACTCCTTCTTAGCCGTCTCATAACCCCACTCCATAAACGCCCCCTCCGTAAACTTCATAATGTTACCCTTATGCACCAGCGTCACCGAATCACGATCATTATCAATCGCATACTGAATCGCCGCCTTCACCAACCGCCCCGTTCCCTCCGCCGACACCGGCTTAATCCCGATCCCCGCCGTATCCGGAAACCTTACCTTCCCAAACCGCTCCGGAAAAGCCTCCTTAAACAGCCCCTTAAACTTTTCACAATCCTCCGACCCATGCTCAAACTCAATCCCCGCATAAATATCCTCCGAGTTCTCCCGAAAGATCACCATATCCGTCAAATCAGGTCGCTTCACCGGACTCGGAACACCCTTAAACCAACGCACAGGCCGCAAACACGTATACAAATCCAGGATCTGACGCAACGCCACATTCAACGACCGAATCCCACCCCCAACCGGCGTCGTCAACGGCCCCTTAATCCCTACCAGATACTCACGAAACGCATCCAGCGTCGCATCCGGCAACCAGCTACCCGTCTCATTAAACGCCTTCTCACCCGCCAACACCTCCATCCACGCCAGTCGCTTCTCACCCCCATAAGCCTTCTCCACCGCCGCATCAAACACCTTCACCGACGCCGCCCAGATATCCCGCCCCGTCCCGTCACCCTCAATAAAAGGAATGATCGGGTCATTCGGTACATTCAACTTGTTATCCGCCCCCATCGTGATCGCACTACCGTCAGCCATAGCCGCATCTCCAATCAAATTCATGCTCTAGCAAGGAAAAAGTCGCAAAGCATAGCTTCCCCCACCCCCAACTTCCAAACTCACCTTCCCAATTCCCCTCACGCCCACTCCTAACTCACTATCACCCCGGTTTCACCCATTGTTCACGATTGCGTAACCACTCACGACTCCGTAATTAACCCCAGGTGCCCTCACCTGGGGCGCGCCGCGGAGTACGATCCGTCGCGCGAATCAGGAGCCGATATCATCAATCTAGATCCAACAAGACCGTACCTCCCACCTCCACCACCTTCCAATTCCACCCCTCACCTTATTAACCCCAGGTGCCCTCACCTGGGGCGCGCCGCAGAGTACGATCCGTCGCGCGAAACAGAAACCGTTATCATCAATCTAGACCCAACCAAACCGCAACTCTCACCTCATCCTCCCTTTCCCTACCCTCAAGACCCTCCCTCCATTCCCGCCTAAACTATTCCCCCACAAAAAATCAAAACCCGGAGCCGCCCCATGGCCGACCCCGCACTCGAAACCGGCACACAACCCATGATCAAGTACAACGCCGATGGCCTCGTCCCCGCAATCGTTCAGGACCACGACACCGGCGAAGTCCTCATGATGGCATGGATGAACGACGCCGCACTCCAACACACCATCGAACACAAAAAAGCAACCTTCTACTCCCGCTCACGACAAAAAATGTGGGTCAAAGGCGAATCCTCCGGCCACGTCCAGGTCGTCAAGGACGTCCGCGTCGACTGCGACCAGGACACCGTCCTCCTCACCGTCGAATCACACGGCCCCGCATGCCACGTCGGATACAAAACCTGCTTCTACCGTGCCTTCGACCAACCCGACACACTCAAAACCGTAGAAGAAAAAGTCTACAACCCCGACGACGTCTACAAATAATCCCCACCCCCGGAATCTCCGAACTTCCGGAGTACGCCCAACTCCCTAACCTCGCTACACATTATTCCGTTCAATCCCGAGCCTCCCCATGCCCGACCAACCCCAACGCAACGCAATCGTCACCGGCGCAGGCCGCGGCATCGGCAAAGGCATCGCACTCGAACTCGCCGCTCAGGGTTGGAACATCACCATCAACTACAACGCAAGCCCCGATGCCGCCCAGGAAGTAAAATCCCAAATCGAATCACTCGGCCAAACCGCACTCCTCGTCCGGGCCGACATCGCCAACCCCGACCACCGCGAAAACCTCGTCACCCAATCCCTCGACCACTTCCAATCCATCGATCTCCTCGTCAACAACGCCGGCGTAACCTCACGCGACCGCGATGACATCCTCCACGCAAAAGAACAAAACTGGGACTGGCTCATGGCCATCAACCTCAAAGGCCCTTTCTTCCTCACCCAACGCGTCGCACAGACCATGATCGAACACGCCCCCTCAACCCAATCCTCTCCCGATAGTTCCGACCAACCTTCTTACCGCTCCATCATCAATATCTCCTCACTCTCCGCCTACGCCGTCTCTACCAACCGCGGCGACTACTGCATCGCCAAAGCAGGACTCGGCATGATGACCAAACTCTGGGCCGCACGACTCGCCCAACACAACATCAACGTCTACGAAATCTGCCCCGGCATCATCGAGTCAGACATGACCGCACCCGTCAAGGAAAAATACGACAAACTCATCCTCGAAGAAGATCCCCCCATCCAGCCCATCCGTCGCTGGGGCAAACCCTCCGACGTCGCCCGCGCCGCCGCCGCCCTCGCCTCAGGACAATTCCCCTTCACCACCGGCGACACCCTCAACACCGACGGCGGCTTCCACATCCGTACCCTCTAACATAACTACCAGCAACTTCCTTGGTGATGCGCAGGTTAGCCCCCGACGCCTCGTCGGGGGCGCGCCGCGGAATACGAATTGTCGCGCGAACCAAAAACCAATATCACCTGGCTAGCTTCATTAGCCCATGAACACACACCACACCCCTGACCATCCTTCGCCCCTCCAGCCCCCCAAATTCCCC
>JANQQT010000143.1 GCA_028284925.1 Phycisphaeraceae bacterium
CGCTACCGATAACCAAGGCAAACGATCCGCCTTCATCGCCAACCCCGGAAACTCCGAACTCTTCATCAATGCGGTCTACCACCTCGCCGACCTCGGCGAACTTATCGCCGCAAGCCCTTCCACTCAACAAACCAATCGCATCGCGTTCATCACACCAACCGCAAGGACCGCCGTCTGGTGGATCATCGTCGGACTCATGCCTGCCATGTTCCTCGTCATCGGCTCCATCGTTTACTTCGTCAGAAGAAAATAACAGATCCAACATATGAACTTCAACACCACCATCTCCGTCCTTCTCCTTGCCGTTGCAGCTGGCGTCTATTACTTCGCATTTGAATCCGATCCGCTTGCAAATGACTCTGGCGATACCACCAGCCAGAATCTCGTCTTTACACCCCGCGAACTACCATCCGCTAGCGTCGAGAAAGTTACCATTCACTCGCCCAATCAACCACCAGCCGTCTTCAAACACACCACCGAAGGCCCCGCCCCCGACAACTGGAACCAAAGCCAACCCGTCCAGTTCCCCGTCAACCCGGGCTCAATCTTCGCCATCATCCATAAGACCTCCCAACTCAAGTACTCCAGAAAAATGCCTCTTGCGTCTTCCGATCAATCTCTCGAAACGCTCGGCCTTTCTCCTCCAAAATACCAACTCACATTTGAGGGTCAGTTCAAGGAAAAAATCCTCGGCACACAAATGAACCCGGCACTCTGGGGAGCCGTCGTCATCATCTTCATCCTCGCGACATGCCTCTGGATCTACGCCCAGTACTTGGCCAAATCCTCAACACTCCAAAAACGTACCAAACTTCTAGCGCTCCTCCTCATACCTGCCGGCACGATCTATCTCTTCGTCCTACTGGTCATCCAGGCATCCATCAAGTCTGACTCTGAAACGGGGCAAGCCGAAAATCAAACCCAAACCACTATCGCCCTTGGAGCATCCATCGGTGCAGGCAAATCTTATCTCCAAATCGGAAGCGGCAGCAAAGCCACACTCTACGTCGTCAACAGCGACCTCCACGAATACCTTCAGCGCAGACGGATCACCGACTACCGCCCTCGCCTGCTCCCTCCCATAGAGCCCGGCCGCGCACGACGCGTGAAAGTCACCACTCCAGACTCCACCACGCTTGTCACCCGTTCCGGTCCCGACGCCCAATGGCAGATCACCAAGCCCCAAATTGACCGCGCAAATAAATCCGTCGTCGAAACGCTCATCAATGCCTCCACATCCATGCGCATCGGTAAATTCATCGAAGATTCCCCTTCCGATCTCGCCAAATACGGCCTCGATAAGCCCGCTCTCATCCTTGAAATCGATCACCTGGCAGGTTCTGACAAGAAAGACGAAGAGGCACCCCAATCCAACCTCAAGACATTCAGCCTCCACCTCTCCGACAAAACACAGGATGGCATGCGGTTCGCCCTCTTCAATAGCAAGCCTCCCGTCGTCGCCCTTCAGGACAATCGCATCCAACTCCTGAAGCTCAGTACCGACGACCTTCGTGCCCCATCCCTCACCACAATCCCAGATCATCGGACTCGTTTCATCAGAAAACTGGACATCAACATCAAAGGGCAACCCTCCATCAGCCTGTCCAAAAAGGGAACCAACTGGACGTTCAATTCAGAATCCCAAGAGTTCAAACCCGACAAAACACAAATCAACTCCGTTCTTCAGGCTATAACCAAGACCCACGCCCAATCCTTCCTCACCACCAGCTCATCCTCACTCGGACAACCCTTCGGCAGAATCGAACTCTCCAACGTCGAAACCGAATCGCCGGAACTCCTCCTGCTACATAACCATAAGTCTGATCCCAATTTAGTCGTCGTCCTTCGCGAAAAAGAAACCGTGGGCCGCGTCGTCACGCGCGATGCTCTCAAGCCCGCCCTTGCCCCTATCATTGCCTATCAGGACAAATCCATCCTCCCCTTCCGCGCATTTGAAATTCGGCGCCTCAGCATTAAACGCACTGGCAAATACCCTGCCGCCTACGACATTAAGCAAATCAAACTCCCCAGCGGTCGCCGCGACTGGCTAACCGCCGGCTTCAACAAGACCAAAGTTTTCAACGTACTCAGGGAACTTGACCAACTTCGCGCAACCGAATGGTCACAGAAAAACCTGGACACACGTACACCTCTGGCCAACCTGACCATCAAGACCGACAAGAAAACCTATGAATTGCAAGTCTCACTGGATGGCAATCTTGCCCGACTCAAGTCAGCCCCCAATGCAACCTTCCTCATTCCACCCACCCTCTCCAAAGCCCTAGCCGTTGAACTCCACGACACCACAGTACTCCCCATCAACGCCGACCAAATCAAGTCTGTCACCACCGGCGCCATCAAATTCACCAACCGCGGAGGCCTTCTCACCATCGTCGGTTCCGCCGCCAAGCTCGACATACAGGCTGCAAAGAAACTCGTACAATCACTCGAATTCCTCCAGGGTGTTTACCTCGTCCCGGCGTCCATGGTTAATTCCCTCTCACCTGTCAACACCATCAGCGTTCAAACCAACGCGAACAAAATATACAAACTCAGATTATTCAGGAAGTCCGACAACACGTGGATCGGTCAAATCGATCGACTCACCTTTACACTCGACAGCGATATCGCAACAACCCTTGCCAAAATCCCCACGTCAAACTAAGAAGTCTCACCTGCCTACCTTAAAAATCAGAACATCTTTAACTGATGCCTTTCCAGCTCCAGTTTGGATAGCGGTCTCTCCACATTCAGCCGATATTCGCCGCTGTAGCACGCTGTGCAATAATGATCCGCCGGGTTCGATACGCACGACAACATCCCATCCAGCGACAGATAATGCAAACTGTCAACCCCCAGAAATTCTGCAATCTCATCCACCGTTCGGTTATTCGCAATCAACTGGGCTGGGTCTGGAAAATCTATCCCAAAATAACACGGATGACGAATGGCGGGACAACTGATCCTGAAGTGAATCTCTCTCGCCCCCGCCTTCCGCAGTTGATACATCTTTCCACGCGTCGTCGTCCCCCGAACAATAGAATCATCCACCACCACGATTCGCTGGTCCCGCACCACATCCTCCACCACGTTCAGTTTCAATTGCACCGCCTGATTTCGCTGCTGCTGCGTTGGCTGAATAAATGTTCGACCCACGTAACGATTTGGCACAATACCTTCCCGGAATACCAATCCGCTCTCACGGGCGAATCCCATTGCCGCGGATCGCCCCGAGTCTGGCATCGGCATCACAAAATCTGCCGCAACTGGTGACTCACGCGCCAACTGCGCCCCCATTTCCTCACGCACAATTTGCACGGTATCCCCAAACATCTTGCTCGACGGATTCGCAAAATAAACATGCTCAAAAATGCAATGCGATGGCCTCTGCGGATCACGAAATCGCCGTACCGAATAACCGTCATCATCAAGCGTCACGATCTCACCCGGATCCACCTCGCGAACCAATGTCGCGCCAATCGTATCCAAAGCGACCGATTCACTCGCCACACAATAATGACCGTCCGCCGTCCTTCCCAAAACCAATGGTCTGAATCCCCACGGATCGCGCACCGCCTCAATCCGATCCTTATACAGAATAACAAGACTATACGCGCCCTGCAAATGCTCCAGCGATGCACTCAGCGGATCTGGCTTCTGTGCATGATTCGGTTGGGCAAGAAGGTGAAAAATCACCTCCGTATCCGTTGTCGTATGAAAAATATGCCCGCTTTCCTCAAACTGATCCTTCAGCAATCCCGCATTGATCAAGTTACCATTGTGCGCAATGGCCACCTGACCACCACTGAACTCCTGCAACAATGGCTGCGCATTACCCGCATGACTCGACCCTGTCGTCGAATATCGATTGTGACCAATAGCCCCCATCCCTTCCAACTGCCTCAATACCCGACCACCAAACACTTCACCCACCAAACCCATACCCACATGCGCATTGAGTATTCTCCCATCACTCACCGCAATACCGGCCGATTCCTGCCCACGATGCTGCAACGCAAATAATGCGTAATACGCCTTCGCAGCGGCGTCCTCAGGCCCCCAAATGCCAAAAACACCGCACTTTTCTTTCTTTTCAACTGACATTCGCTAACTCATCATTCGTGCCATCATCACGAGGCAAGCACGGTAGCGAATGGAATCCAATCGGTCAAATGAACCACCAAAACACACCCAACTGCTTTCAGCTCCCATACTCCCTCAACCCTCTTTGACGCCTGACCATCACAGAACCTATCGCCGTTATCATCCCTAAAACACCCGGCTCCGGAATCTCCACACCCACAAACGGATATAAAAACTGACGCCCACCATAATCATCATTTCGAAGCGGAAACAATTCACTCAAGGGGTTACCGCTCGCAATACCCAATCCCCGGCTTTCCATCAGAATATTAACCCCCACTGTGTCCGTCCCAGGATCAGCCTCCGGCACAGAAAAAAGACTCAATGGCGATGCCGCCGGATTAAATACATCCACCAGTCCCGCCCATGAATTCGTCAACGTCGCCAAGGTTGTTGCCGAACTGCTGTTATCGTAGTTATCATCAATAAACCGCAATCCCGGATTCAAGTCCGCTTCAACGTCCCCCAGACCCAACGAATGTCCCAACTCATGGGTTAAAAGACGGCGAAACACATCTAGCGAATAAACGGCCTCCGGATTCGAATTCAACAACACATCCGCCCCCGATATCGCCCGTGATCCCGCATAATTCACCGTCCCGCTCGTTAACGTCACGTTTGAACTGATCGAACCAAACCAACTTTCACCCTGCAACCCTGTGGAGCCGGGATTCCAAAAACGACCATCCCGCGCCGCGATCAAATCGATTTCCGCGCCCGCTATATTGGCCCCACCACCACCCGACCGCCCCGCCACGGCAACACTAAAATCCGCCACAAAACTCAAGTCCGTCCCCAAACCTGTTGCCGGATCAACGGCGGTCCACGCCCCAAACGCCGCCTCCACCGCTTCCTGGAACTCCGCCACACTCGGCGTCACATTCCACGAGAACATGTCCCGAAATGCCTCATACGATCCGCCACTCACCGAATACCTTAATCCGCCGTCTAGACTCCGCTCCCGCCCTCCAATCACCCGCGGCGCAGCATCCCACCTCGCCCCCCCACTCAAACCCGATCCACTGAAAAACACGGCGGCCTCACCCGCATGAACAAAAACAAGCAATGCAAACGCCGAAACGACAACGCAACAAAAACGACTCATAACCATCTCTCCATCTGTTCAAAACAATAGAATCCTTCTCACATTTCCTCGCCCCCAGATTCCCCAAATACAACAACCTCATTATACTAACCCCCCTGCCGTCAACGCAACCCAAACATCACCAATCCTATCGCCGCTTGAGCGCCAACAAACCCGCCTTTATCGGCCCCAAATTACCCTCGCTCCAACGACCGTCCCGAAAAGATCGCTATGCCTATCTTCAACGCCACCGTATAAATCATCAATCCCAACGCCCATATCCCGGCCGTCACCTTCCACTCCACCATCGAAGGCAAATACTCCACGATCTCGTGAAGTGTTGACGGGATAAACCCGGGCACGATCAACCCCATCCCCTTCTCAATCCACAAACCTACGAATGCCAGAACACACGCTAGGTTCATCGTCACACGGTGCTGAATAATTCGAGGCCTCAAAAACAACACCGTCGCCACCACCGTCAGAATAATGCTCACCCAAATCCATCCCACCAGCCCCGTATTTCCGTGCAAACCAAAGTACAGATACTGTGCAGACGCCGTATGCGCCCCACCCGTGTAAAACTCCGTAAAAATCTCACTTGTCAACATCACCAAACTTGCACAGATCGCAACCCTCGCGATATTCACCAGCGTCTGGATCGGCTTATCCCCAACATGAAAACCACTGTACCGCTTGATCAACTGCAATGTAATGATGATGAACGCCGGCCCCGCAACAAACGCAGACGCCAGAAAACGCGGCGCTAACAATGCCGTATTCCAGAATGGTCGCCCACCCAAACCGCAATACAGAAACGCCGTCACGGTGTGAATCGAAACCGCCCACACAATCGACAGAAACACAAACGGTACATACCACCTGGGATTGGGCGTTCGTCCCAAATACCGCATGTACAACAGATACCCGACGATGTGAAGGTTGATTAACAAGTAACCGTTCAACACAATCACATCCCACGTCAACATCGACATCGGCCAGTTAAATCGCCCCAACCCCGGGATCAAATGCCAAAACCGATCAGGCCTACCTAAATCTACCGTGACAAACAGCAGACACATCACGATCGCCGCCACCGCCAGCAACTCACCCACAATCACCACGTCATGCATCGCCTTATCACGATACAGGTACGCCGGAATTACCATCATCACTGCGCCAGCCGCCACCCCTACCAGAAACGTGAAATTCGCAATATAAAGACCCCACGACACATGATCCGACATCCCCGTCACGCCCATACCATCACGAACCTGCACCGCCCATGCATTCGCCCCCACCAGCGTGATCCCCGTCAGCGAGATCATCCAAACATAAAACATCCAGCTTCCATCCGTCGCGATCGACAATGCGCGCATCAGAAAACGAGGATAACTTTTCAGATGGCCCACCTGCTCCCGCTCTCCCGCAACATCGGCTGCATGATTACTCATCGTTTCGTTTCCATTCATCACTCATCAAAGAAGTAAAAGAACTGCGGCTTGGTCCCAAGCTCCTCCTTCAGGACAAACACACGCTTATTGTCAATCACATAACGAATCTCAGACTCAGGATCCAGAAGGTTCCCAAAAACCCGCGCCCCGGTCGGACACGCCTCCAGACACGCCGGCATCCGCCCCTCACGCGTCCGATGCAGGCAAAATGTACACTTCTCCACCACACCTTGTGGACGGATCCGATTCGACAGCAATCCCTGATTCGGATTAATCTCATCCTTCGGAACCTCCGGCTTCTTCCAGTTAAATCTCCTGGCATGATACGGACATGCCGCCTCACAATAACGACACCCGATACACCAGTTGTAATCCACCACCACCACGCCATCTTCCTGCTTCCACGTCGCCTCCACAGGACAGACATCCACGCAGGGCGGATGTTCACACTGCTGACATTGTACCGGCATGTAAAACTTATCTTTCTTCGGTACCGCATGAACATAGTCCACCCGCCCCTTCTCCATATCCATCGAGCCCTTGCTCATTTCAAGCACACGAATGTACGAGTTCTTCGTCACACGATCATGGTTGTTCTCAATATGACACGCCTCCGAACACTTCCGGCAGCCGATGCAAATCGACAGATTCAATGCATATCCGAACTTCGTATTGGCAAGCGGCTTGTGGTCCTTGATTGTCACCTCCCGGCCATACTTCTCTCTGGTATCATCCGCCAGACGCGTCATCAACAAAGACTTATCTTCTGCCGTCAACTCCTTGTAATGCTTCTGAAGAAAATCATCCATCGACGTCTCGCTCCCTGCCCACTCCGCGATCGGAGCCATCGCTTTCGCAAAAGCCGCTACACCAAGCGTCGCGCCAAGCGTCTTCATCACCGTACGGCGAGAAACCTCACCAATCACCGGCAGTCGAATAGACTTCTCACTACTCATTGAGTTACCACCTCATCCATGCGATGCGCCGCCACCCGGCACAAGCGGCGGAAACACAGGCAATACCTTCTGATATCTCGGTACGTGGGGATCATGACAATCCACACAGTTGTTTCTTTGACGAGGCCCCTTCGTAAGATCCCAATATCCCCTCATCCCTCCGTGTGAACCGCGCTGATAATCCCGATGCTGCGGACCGTGACATTGCGCACACAGATCCATCACATTTCGATACGCAATCTTACGACCATCCGCCAACCTCAACGCGTCATAATCACCCGAGTTGTGGCACGAAAGACACGACAAATTCCCATGCCTAAACGTCATCCCCTGATGAAACTGTGTCAACTGGCTCGCCTGCGTCAAAGCCGGATTCGGCTTCTTCGTTGCGTGACAACTGGAACAAGCAACCGTCACCACATTCCCATGCACATCCTTATGGTCCGTCAAAACACGCGGCGGCCCGGCGGGTCGGTTGACCTTCACCCCATAACGCTTCTTCGACTGATCACTCTGAACGTCTCCTTCAATCTCATTCTTCCTCATTGAACTGGCAACCGCCGTCGCAAGGATCAACCCGACAATCACCATCACTAAGGGCAATCCAAGTCTCATTAACCTCCGCTTGTCATACATCTCTTGGTATCCTTGTTGAGTCAAACCAATGCGTTAATTCTCACACGCACATCACAACGCCAACACCTCCTTCTCAGGATCAATGACATGAGCAAAATTTCGCAACGGGACCTAATTCAATTTCGCGAATTGATGAAACCACAAAGCCAACCAATACCGTTTAACCATCCCCGGACACTACCTGAAAGTGACCGGACTGGCACCGACCCTGAGACCCAGTTGCAATAAGGAGAATGTCGTGCCAATCAGCGGCTTGGTCATCACCTTACAACAAAACGAATCCGGACAATCCGCCCTTGCCCGGATACAAAGTACACCCACCTTCGAAATAGGCAAACGCGATGGCGCACGTCTCGCCGCCGTACTCGAGACCAAAACCCCGAAACAGGACAAACACTGTTGGAACTGGCTCAACCAACTTCCCGGCGTCCTCTTTGTCGATGTCGTCTTCATCCATTTCGATGAAGAAAACGACGCCGACACCAAACCAAACTGTCTCACTCACAAGATCCTCAACAAACTCGACTCCTCCGAACTCCATTCTCCCTCAATCCAAACTAACCATATTCTCGCCTCGAAAGACTAGGAGATAACTACATGACTCTTCAAAGGCGTCAGTTCATTAAAGCATCCGCAATGGCCGCGGCTGGCGCCGCGCTCGCCGCCAACTCTGACACATCAGCAAAGGCAGAACGCGCCGTAGACCCCACCTCCAAATCCCCGCTGCCCGCCATATCTGATGTCAAATGGGACAAGGCTCCATGCCGATTCTGCGGCACCGGTTGCCACGTTCAGGTCGGCGTCAAGGACAACAAGGTCGTAGCCATTGCAGGCGACCGCCAGGCCGACGTCAACAAAGGATTACTCTGCGTCAAAGGCTATCACGTCGGACTAGCCCTTTACGGAAAAGACCGCCTCACCAAACCTCTTCTACGTCGCAACGGCAAGCTCGTCGAAATCACATGGGAAGAAGCAATCGACACCGTCGCCAAACGCATTCTCAAAAGCCCCAAGACTTTCGCAATCTACGGCTCCGGTCAGTGGACCGTTCCGGAAGGTTACGCCGCTCAGAAGTTCATCAAGGGCGGACTTGCCAACAACAATATTGATCCCAACGCCCGCCTCTGCATGGCATCCGCAGTCACCGGGTTCATCGGCTCTTTCGGCGTCGATGAACCCGCCAGCTGCTACGACGACCTCGATGTCTGCGATACCGTCATCACCTGGGGCAACAACCCTGCTGAAATGCATCCCATCCTCTTCAGTCGCATCATCGACCGCCGGAGTCGCGGCCAGAAAGTCACCCTTATCGACATCGGCACGCGTAAAACCCGCACCACCCAATACGCTGATCACTACTTCGAAATGTTACCGCAGGCAGACCTTGCCCTCACCAATGGCATCGCCCATCTCCTCATCAAAAACAACACTTACGACAAATCCTTTGTGGAGAAATATTGCAACTTCCGCGCCGACGCCGATGAATCCAAACCCTCCCTCAAAGGCGCATCCATCACCTTCGAACGATACAAGGAAAAAATCGCGCCATACACACCCGAATACGTTTCCAAGCTCTCCGGCATATCCGTAGAAAAAATCAAATTCCTCGCCGAGCTCTTCGCCGATCCCAAACAGAAAATTGTCAGCCTCTGGTGCATGGGCGTCAACCAACACACAAGAGGTACGGCCGTCAACAACCTCATCCATACCATCCACCTCCTTAGCGGTCATTTCGGAAAGCCCGGCGATGGCCCCCAAAGCCTCACCGGCCAACCCGCTGCCTGCGGAACGGCACGCGAAGTCGGCACACTCGCCCACGCCCTCCCCGGTGGTCGCCTCGTCGCCAAACCCGAGCACCGCGCCCAGTGCGAAAAACTCTGGAAGCTCCCAGCCGGACGACTCAATCCCAAACCCGGTACACACACCGTCCTTATGTGGGAGAAATTCTGCACACCGAAAGGCGCCGAAAAAAACGTCGACACGATCTGGGTCCAAGTCACCAATCCCGGCCAAACACTCCCCAACGCCCACAAGCTCTTCCTTAACAAAAAGAAACAGAACGACAGATTCCTCATCGTCTCCGATGTCTACCCCACAGCAACCACGGAACTCGCTGACCTCATCCTACCCGCCGCCATGTGGGTTGAGAAAAACGGTATCTACGGCAACTCCGAACGACGCACACAGCAATGGTTTAAGATGGTCGACCCGCCCGGCGACGCCCGTGACGACTGCTGGATGACCATCGCCGTCGCACACCGTCTCCACGAACTTGGCCACCCCGGAATGAAGGACAAGGATGGCCAATTCATCTTCGACTACCGAGATGCAAACAACAATCCTCTCGACATCTGGAAATGGGAAAACTACTACAAAACTAACGTTGACCGTCTCCTCTACGAAGAATACCGCCCGTTCACCCACATGAAACACAAAAACGTAGCCCCCTATGATGAACTCGTCAAGGCACGTGGCCTCCGTTGGCCCGTCGTCGAAACCAAACCCGGTAAATGGACCGAAACACGCTGGCGATTCACAGAGGGATACGACCCCTTCGTCCAAAAAGGCAAGGGGATGCAGTTCTACCACTCCGTGTCCGACGACGACCGCGCCCTCATCTGGTTCCGACCCTACACCAAACCGCCCGAAGTACCTGATAAGGAATTCCCCTTCTGGCTCTGCACAGGTCGTGTCGTCGAACACTGGCACACCGGCTCCATGACGCGACGCATACCACAGCTCCAACGCGCCATGCCCTCCGCATACATCGAGATTCACCCCGATGACGCCTCCTCCCTGGGCATCGCAAACGGCAACACCGTCACACTCGAAACACCACGCGGCAAACTCAACCTACCCGCATGGGTCAACGGCAGGGGCCACCCGCCTCGCGGTTCCCTCTTCGTCCCGTTCTTCGATGAATCCCTGCCCATCAACGAGCTTACGCTCGACGCCCACTGCCCCATCTCCAAACAGCCCGACTACAAAAAATGCGCCGCTCGCATCTCACTCGCTTCCTCGGAGGCCAAATGATGTCTCAGCCGCCGAACAACCCAATCGAATCAGACCATGGCGATCCCTCAGACCAGCGAGCAGGCTTCACCAGCCTCTTCGTCACCCTCGCACTAACCATCGCCGCAACCGGATACTTCGTCGGCCTCAGACAGGAATCAAACAGACAAAGATTCGAACCCACCAACACCTCAACCGACAACGCTACAAACAATCACATCACCACCGGTCTTGACCTGGCCAAACCCTATCACCAGATGGCCGCCATCAATACTGGCCCAAACCGCGACTGGAAAAACCACCTCCGCAACGCCGTCCCATCCAATCTCAACGCCCTTCAGTCATTCGACCCTTCCCTTCGCAAACTCGCCCTAATCACACGTGCCTCAACCCGCGCCTACGAAGGCGCGCCACCCCTCATCCCGCACCCAATCGACCAAACTTCCACCGCCTCATGCGTCGCCTGCCATACCAATGGAAAATCCGTAGGCGCTGTCACCGCGCCCAAAATGTCGCACCCCCTATACGCCAACTGCACACAGTGCCACGTAGAATCCAATTCCAGTTTCTCCCCGAACGCTAACCTTCTCACCGACAATTCCTTCCAACCCCTCCGTTCCCCCGGCCCCGGCTCCCGGGCCTGGCCAGGCGCACCTCCAACCATGCCCCATAAAACCTGGATGCGACAGGACTGCTCAAGTTGCCACGGCCCACTCGCCCAAAAAGGACTCCAGACCACCCATCCCTGGCGGGCCAATTGCACACAATGCCATGTTCCCGATGCAACGCTCGAACAACCCAGATTCAATCCTACCCCCCTACCCAAACTCAGGTAATCCACAATGCCCAAAGACCGGACCATCTCCAGACGTAACTTCTTCCGTACACGAATCGCCAACGCCATAAGTGCCGCCAACTCGAACGATTCGCCCCCCTCCTCCGTCCGGACGCCGGACTCGGATTCGATCTCCGAAAGATCAATTCCTTCCAACCCAACTGCGCCCTATTCCGCGCCACCCATCCACTCCGAGTCCCCACATCCTTCGCATTCCAAAGACACACCCCCTCACCTCCCGGAACTCCAACAATCCATCCTCGATGACCAGACCCTCCAACAGGTCTTCACAGACATCGACGCCTGCACCAAAGTCCTCCAGGTCATCCCCAAGCAAACTACCACGGGCTACATCGAACCCCGCAACATCCCTCTTGACCACGGCTACAACCTCATCACCCAACGTAAACTCCGTGCCCTGCAAATCCGCTACCTCTACGACAACGCCGAATGGTGGGACACCGTCATCTCACTCCCTCAAGGCTTCAAAATCGTTCGCATCAAACACGACACCAACGCCTGATCCAAGCACGGCTTCCACCTCTACAAATTCAACTGCATTAGCTCAATCTCGTCATTCACATCTTCAAAAGACGTATAGAGCAAGTCACCGTTCCCATCAATAATTGCCCTTGCATGACGCCCCCGCCCCATCCCCAGCGTCACAAACCCCCACGTCCCCGGCACACCGCTCGCCAGAATCAAATTCTCATTCGTCTTATGAAAATACGCGATATGCATCTGCCCCCCCGGATCAATATACAAACTCGTATATAACCCCTG
>JANQQT010000137.1 GCA_028284925.1 Phycisphaeraceae bacterium
TGGGAAGTTGGTGCATTCGTTTGAGGGACATACGCATCATGTGTTGTCGGTGAGCTGGAATCGGACGGGCCGAACGATTGCCTCGGGGAGCGCGGACAACAGCGTCAAGGTGTGGGATGTCGTACAGGGCCAGAGGAAGAAGACGATTGGCGGGTTTAAGAAGGAATTGACGGGACTGCGATATCTTGGTTACCTGAATCGGTTTGTGGTGACGGGTGTGGGGGATGTGGTGAGGCAGTACAACGAGGGAGGTGGGAAGGAAAGGGACTATTCGGGATCATCGAGTTTGAATTACGCGTTGACCGTTAGCGGGAACGGGCAATATGCCGCGTCAGGCGGACAGGATAGCACGGTGCGGGTATGGCGAACGAGTGATGGGAAGTTGGTTGGAACCTTTGGTCCGGTCGGGAAGTGACGGGTCAATGAAGAGAAGTTCGACGAGTGCGCGGTTCATAATTTTTTGCCTGTCGTTCCGTAGAACTTGTAGTTGATTTTATCGCCTTTGGTGGCGGACTTACCGTTGTTAAGTGTAGGGAGTTCGAGGTAGATGTAGACTCGATCGCCCTGATCGCCGCGCACGAACTGCCAGTAGCGTGTGACTCTTCCGCCGGGGTAGATTCTGGTCCAGGGGGTTTTCTGTGTGTTTGATCTCATGAACCACTTGCCATCTTTGGCACGGTATATGGCGACCCAGCCGAACTGGTTTTTATCGACGTTGTGAAACTTGAGAATACAGATGTTCTCGGGGTAGAGGTATTGATAGAAGTAAAAGTTGCCGGCGAGGTGGAGACTTGAGGAGTAGGTATCGGCTTTTGATCTTATAGCAGCGAGCGAGGGAACGACGAGACCTTTTTCGGGCGATAACTTGTAGTAGGTTTTGTGGTATCGAATTTTCTGTTGTCCGACAAGATACGCGCCGGTGGGTGTTTTTTTGTGTGATTGAGAGACGAGGCTTGCGCCGTAGACGGAGCCGGGATAGAGTTTCTGTTTCTCGAGTCTTCGTTTTTCTGAGGCGATGGCGGCGGTGTGCTGGGAGTCGGTCTGTGAGGCGATGGGGACGGAGGGTTTGGCCTGGGCATGGGCATAGGTGGGGAGGAGAATCGTCAGGGCGAGAACTGAAAGAAGGAGTTTGGCTGAGACACGGTGGCGTGACATGGACAATCCTTTAGATCGGTGTGCTTACTTGCCTGTGGCATAGCGTATCACAGGTGTGTTATTAATCAATACGAATAAGCGGATGGGTTATTACAGGCGTTACCAAAAAGAGACGAGCTGGACGTTACCCCCCTTCCGCCGGCCTTGGATGTGATTATTTGTGGACATGATATGATTGGTGGCGAAGCAAATGCCTGGTGTTATGGATTTGTGAAAATGCCCTCGTTACAAGCAAGTCGTTAGTGGCGTTGTATCAGGGGACATCAGGAATTTTGTAGATGTTTAGAAATACTCCGGGCAATCCAAATCGTTCCGTAATTCACAAGCAATTGTTACGGCCTGGGTCGGTGTATAACGACCCGAACGGAATGGAAAATCGTATTACCCCAGGAAGGAGACCACGGCAATGAGTAAGCAGACGATTGGTCGGTATCTGGTGAAGCGGTTGGAGGGGGTGGGGGTGAGGCATGTATTCGGAATACCGGGGGATTATGTTCTGGGGTTTTATGATCGACTGGTGGAAAGCAATATGGAGGTGGTGGGGACGTGTACCGAGATTGGCGCGGGATACGCAGCGGATGGTTATGCGCGGGTGAATGGGGTGGGGTGCGTGTGTGTGACGTATTGTGTGGGTGGGTTGAATGTGCTGAATGCTGTGGCGGGAGCTTATGCGGAGAAGTCGCCACTGATTGTGATCAGTGGGGCGCCTGGTGTGGGAGAGCGGGGACGATCACCTTTGCTGCATCACCAGGTGAGGGATTTTCAAACGCAGAAGCAGATTTATGAGAAGGTAACGGTGGCGACCGCGGCGATTGAGAATGCGAAAGATGCGCCTGAACAGATTGATGATGCAATCCGGGCGTGCCTGAAGCATAAGCGACCTGTTTATATTGAGTTACCGCGTGACATGGTGGATGAGATTTGTGAAGGGCCGGACAAATTCGAGATGGGTGTGGAGAAGAGTGATGCGGGGGCATTGAAAGAGGCGGTGGACGAGACGGCAGAGATGTTGCGAAAGGCAAAGCGGCCGGTAATTCTGGGTGGGGTTGAGATTCATCGGTTTGGATTGCAGGAAGCCTTGTTGAAGCTTGTGGAAAAGACGGGTTATCCGTTTGCGGCGACGTTTCTGGGCAAGTCGATCCTGTCAGAAAAACACGCGCAAAGTCTGGGGGTATACGAGGGGGCGATGGGGCGTGAGGCGACGCGACGCGTGGTGGAGGGGTCGGACAGCCTGTTGATTCTGGGCGCTTTTTTAACGGATATCAATCTGGGTGGTTTTACAGCAAAACTGGATGTGAGGAAGAGTATCCTTGCAGGTTCGGAAAAGATCAGTATCGGGCATCACCATTATGAGGATGTGGTTCTGGGGGATTTTATTGACAAGTTGACGAAAGCGAATTTAGGGAAGCGGAGAAAGGCCGTGATGCCGGCGAAGAAGGAAGTTAAACCCTATAAGGCGCGGGGCGGGCGGGCGATTACGATTAAGCGATTCTGGAAACGGATGGATGAGTTTATCGGGGATGATACGGTTGTGATTGCTGATGTGGGAGACAGCTTGTTTGGGGCAGCGGATCTAACGGTTTACAAGCGGACGGAGTTTATCAGTCCGGCGTATTACACGTCGATGGGTTTTGCCGTACCAGGTGCTTTGGGAGCGCAGCTGGGGAATGAGAAGATGCGGCCCGTGGTGTTTGTGGGTGACGGTGCGTTTCAGATGACGGGGCATGAGTTATCGACGATTGTGCGTTGTGGGCTGAATCCGATTGTGTTTGTCCTGAACAACAAGGGGTATACGACGGAGCGTTTTATTCATGAGGGGCCTTACAATGAGATCCAGAATTGGGCGTACCATCTTTGGCCGCAATTGGTGGGGGATGGGAGCGGGATGGAGGTGAGGACGGAGGGTGAGCTGGAAGAGGCATTGGAGCGGGCCAAGGCGACTGCGCGGTGTTTTACCATTGTGAATGTGCATCTGGATAAGATGGATGGGTCGGCTGCGCTTGAGCGATTGGGTAAGAGGTTGGGACAGCGGGTTTAAGGACGGGGTGAGAGGGGTTGCATCCGGTGAGAGGAAAGTTGTGTATTGTGGGGCCGGGAGGATGTTTGTTGGCTGACCAAGAAGAAAGAGAGAGGTTGTATGAGATTGGGCATGTGGATTGGACTGGCAGCGGCGATCGCTTTGGGGATTGGGGAGGTAGAGGGTGGAGAAGTAAAGGCGGGGTTTGGAGTCGTGGATATTACACCGGTGGTGAAGAAGGGTGGCAAGGCGGTGTGGATTGCGGGGTATGGGCAGAATCGGAAGGCCACAGGGGTGCATGACAAGTTGTATGCGCGGGCTGTGGTGTTGACGGATGGGAAGACGAAAGTGGGATTGGTTTCGGTGGATCTGGTGGGGCTTATGCGTCCTGAGGTATTGAAGGTGCGGGCTGGATTGAAGGACTACGCGCATGTGACTGTTTCGAGTACGCACAATCATGAGGGGCCGGATGTAATTGGGTTATGGGGGCCATCGCCGGTTAAGACAGGCGTGGATGAGGGGTATCTGGCTCTGGTTGTCAAGGGAGTTATCAAGGCTGTGCGTGAGGCGGAAAGCAAGGCGAAGCCGGTGAGAGTTCGCTACGGGACGGCGAACGATGAACAATTGCTGGGAGATTCGAGGAAGCCGATCGTGAAGGATGGCGTTTTGCGGGTGCTGAAATTTGAAAATGTGAAGTCGGGGAAGATGGCGGGGATCCTGGTGCAATGGAATTGTCATCCGGAGGCGATGGGGCCGCGCAATACTTTGTTGACAGCGGACTTTCCTGTGGAGACGATCCGGTATTTGAAGAAAAAGTATAAGTGCGAAGTGGCGTATTTCACGGGCGCTATTGGAGGACTTTTGGCGCCGCCGGATAGAGTCGTGAAGGACAAGTCAGGCAGAGAATTGAAGGAAGGGGAGTGGGCTTACATGGAGGAGTATGGGCGTATGGTGGCGAGATTGGCAGTAAAGGCTATCGAGCGGTCCAGAAAGATTGATGTTTGGCCTGTGAAGGTGAGGATGAAGAAGGTCTATCTACCACTGGTGAATCCGGTGTATCGACTGGCGGCACAATACCAGTTGATCAAACGTAAGATGTACGTTGGTGTGGGGGATATGTATCGACGTGGGGCCGAGACGAAGGTTGCCCTGGCGGGGAATGTTAAGCTGGTGGTGGAATCAGAGATCGGGTGCCTGAAGCTGGGGGAGTTGTATGTGGCAATGATTCCCGGGGAGTTGTATCCGGAATTGGTTTACGGAAAAGTTCAGACGCCTGCGGATGCGGGGGCGGATTTTCCGAACGCCAAGGCGGAGACGGCTGTGTTCAAACACCTTAAAGGCAAGAAAGCTATGTTGTTTGGTCTTGCCAATGATGAGGTGGGTTACATTATTCCCAAGCGGCAATGGGATGTGACAAGACCTTATGCCTATGGGTTGAAGAAGCGGCAATATGGTGAAGTCAACAGCCTGGGGCCTGAGACGGCGGGGATCCTGATGAAAGCGTTTGGCGATGCAGTCGGTGAGCTGAAAGGAAAATAACGGGTGGATATCTGAGAGAAGAGGAAGAACGATTGAGTAAGTGTTTTCAGGGAAGTTTTCGTCATTGCAGATGTGCCGACCGGTATCCAACACACGGTTGTCCGCGGCATGCACCGTATACCTATGGAATAACATCTGACCAATAATGGTCCCTCCAAAGAAATCTAACTAACAAGACAAGGTCAAACGTATGAGCGAGTTGGTGAAGGCAGTTGAGGCGGGAGACGTGGACGTGGTGAGAGGGTTGTTGGATGATGGTGTGAATATCGAAAAGGAGGATATGGTGGGACGCGTGGCGTTACATCTGGCGGCTTCAACCAATCACGTGGAACTGGCGGAGATGTTACTGGATGCGGGGGCGGATGTGAACGCGCTGGGGAGGATTGGTCGGGGAGCGATACACGCGGCATCAAGGAAAGGGAATGTGGACGTGATGAAGGTGTTGCTGGATCGCGGGGCGGATGTGAATTTGCAGACAAGGGACGGACGAACGGCATTGCATATGGTGGCGGGTATTTTGGAGATGGCACGGATGCTGCTGGATCATGGGGCAGATGCGAATATTCCGGACGGCGTGGGGCGGGCGGCGATTCACGAAGTAGTAAGGAAAGGGACTGCCGAGGTCGTGGAACTGTTGATCGAGGGCGGGGCAAATGTGAACCAGAAGGGAAGGGATGGGCGATCGGCGATGGCCGGGTGTATGACGGAGACCAAGAAGGCAATCGCAGATGTATTGAGAAAACACGGCATTGAGGAGTAGAAATTCGGTGAATACGCGTGGGATGCGAGGTTGCTTACCCAAAAGTCAGTCCGTTCACCTATGACAAAAGTGCAAGCGTGATATTTCTTCACGCTTGCACCTTCATGTACTTCAGGCAAAAGTTCCTGAGGGATTATTTCTTGCGTGTGTAGGTGATTTCGATGACCTTGTAGTCATCGCCCGCCGGGAGATCGTAGATGCGAAAGAGGAATTTGTCCTTGTTGATGACGACGGTTTCATACTTGATATGGCGACCGCTCATGGAGAGCATCGGTTCGTCGGCCGTGCCGAACATCCGGATGGTTTTGCCATTGGGGTGAGCCGTGCCGGAGAAGTTGAGAAGTTGTGTACCCATGCTGTCGCACCATGAGCCGACGTAGAGTTTTTTGTATTTGTCGTAGCCGGTAATCCCGAATCCTTCATAATTGATTTTTTTCACTTTTCCATCGAGCGTGGGCATCATCATCGAGCCGTTGAAGTTTTGTTGGATAAATCGTTTTCCAAGGATCCATTTGAATGACGCAGTACCTTTGGACTTGGTGGAGGGACCTTTCGGCCCGGCCATCCACATCTCAGTTTGAATATTCCAGTCCCCGACATACATCCCGAGCGCAGCGTGTTCCTTACCCGGGGTCATGACTTCCTGCCAGCGCTGCATCATTTTCTTCATTTCTTCCGGGCTGGGCTGCCTTGCCGCGACCGTGTCATCAGCGGAGGCAATATTGGGGCGATGGTATTGGCCCATAAAAAACGCAGTGGAGGCAACGGTGACCATTAGGAGGATGCAAAGAGGGGTTTTCATGAACGAGCTCCTTAACAGAATTGGCGAAGAGTGCTTGTGACGGGCTGACCATGATGTCGACCGCCGTATCTTGCGCAGAGTATACCATATCCCACGAAAAATCCAAACAAAATCCTAAAACCAGCGGAAGTATGTACCTTACGCAATGGGGGAAGGGTAAAGATTTTTCGGCATTGCAATCGACTTGACAGCAGTAGACAATATGATGTATGCTTGCCGTCAATCTGATGGTGCGTCACCTTTATCGACGGCGGTTCCAATCGAACCAAAACCCAGTTTTTCAGGTTTATTCCCCGTTTTGGCATTATCGGACGGTAATTGACTGCCGGTGGACAATTACATATTCTACTATTGATTTCCGATAAAAGGGTATAAAATGACAGGCACGCTGGACCCGATTGAGCTTAAAGCAAAGTGCCATAAAACGGAACAGCCCACGCGGGAGGTGTGCGTTACCCCTGATACTCAGGAAAAACTTCTCAGGAACGGTCCGCGCCAAAAAGCGTATCAATTGTATGGGGATCGCGATACAGGAGAAGGGAGCATTGTAGAATGGACTCTAGTTAATGCATCGGCGATATGCGACGGAACGAGGAAATTCAGTGAAGGTGGTCGCTGTTATGCGGCCAAAGCTCCGTATGATTGGGATTTTGACGGCGTCAAAGGCTTCAGAATAGACCCTCCTCCTAAGCAGATTTTTGAGGTGTACGTCGATCAGAACGGCGAGGTCTATGACTGGAGTTGGGGGCCAGCCGACCCAAACGATGACACCCTGCCAATTGACCACAGCAGCAATGGCAGGTTTTCAAAGGGATTATTATGGCCAAAGTAACAATGCAAAACGTATTAGATACCCTCGGTATGGATGAGCCGCAATTCAGACCAGAGCCATATTATTCGCATTCTGGCGATTGCCTTATTTGGTTTGTGGAAGAAGCGTGTTACGATCGTGATCGTATCAATAGCATCCTTACCGTATTCAGGCATAGAGAAACCAGGTCCGTAATCGGAATTCAGGTAAAAGACGTTGGCACGATCCTCGAACAGATTTCACATTTTGGATTTTCATACAAGGAAGAAGGTGTGGAATTTCGTGTATTATTGTTGGGCGCAAAGGCTTGTGATACGGAGGGGGAAATAGAGTCGCTGGAGCCTGTTCAGGAATTTCTTGAACGAGTGGGCGGGGACAGGAAAATCGACTCATCAACATTGAATGAGGCGTGCGCTATTTAAGCCTCACACTACTTGCTCCGAATACGCCAACCTCTTACCTACTGCCCCCTGAATCGCGGCCAGTGTCCGCTCCCCGTCATCCAGCTTTCGGGTGTTGTACCTGAACTCGAACTCATCCAGATACCTTTGTAGGTGCGTACTGCTTACGTTGTGGTAGACCCCGTATATGCCTCGTTTCAGGATGGCCCAAAAGCTCTCAATCGTGTTGGTTGTGACATCGCCCCGGACGTACTCGCGTCGGCAGTGTGCTACCGTCTGGTGGCTTGGGAACTCTTTGCCAATCGCTTTGTACGAGGTGTTTTCGTCTGACATCAGCTTGGACGCCTTATCAACGTGTTCGGTAATCGCTGCACTTAGCGTCTTTGCGGTCACATTCGGGACGACACGGGCGCGAACCCTCCCCTTGCGCTCGACTGCGCCAAATACCGCCATTTTGCCCACGTGTCCCACCCGCATTTTCTCGGTGCGGAAAAATTTCGGTTTCCATGTTTGGCGGTGTCGGGGCTTGCCACCGATGTAGGTTTCATCAACTTCTACCGTTCCCTTGAGCTTGCCGCCGTCGCTCTTATTCACTGGAGCCATTGCGAAGCGAATTCGATGCATGAGGAATAAGGCAGATTTGTAGGACAACCCTGTCATTCTCTCGATTTGCTTGGCTGAACACCCCTTCTTGCTCGAACACGCTAACCACGTAGCCATGCACCAGTGGCGAAGGGGTATGCGGCTTTCCTCCATCACTGTGCCGATGCGTACGGTGAACTGCTTTTTGCATTCTGAGCCATTGCACCGCCATAGGAATCGTTTGTTTCGTTCGCCAGTCTTGCGGTCTTTCATTTGGTAAACGTCCGTCCCGTGGCAATGAGGGCAAGTCGGCGTGTCTCCCCATCGGTGACGCTCGAAAAACTCGACTGCAGCTTGCTCATTGGAGCATGCCACTGGAATCTCGCGGACGACTTCGCTGTTACTGGTTCCGTTTGAGTTTTGGGGTTTATCCATGATTTTGGCCTCTCTGGACACATTGTATTTGCGTCAAATACAAAATCAAGGGATTTGGTAATAATTTTGGTAATAATTTGAACAGATTTCCCCGATTTTTACGATATACTTAGAGCATGAATAAGAACACACTTATGAAACGGAAGAATCTCTTATCAAGGGATGAGGCGCGCGCGATAGTTGAACCGCACATCGAAACGCTTGTGGACAATTTGGAGGAAGCGTGGGATTGGGTTCAAGCCATCTTAGACCAAGACCCCGAAAGGCGCGTAACCTTCGACACCAGCCTTGAGGCAACGATGATTAGCCAGAGGTTCATCCTCTTAACACGCCAAAAGCTCGAAGGCCAAGAAGGTATTGTCATAAAAATGCACGGTCGCCACATGACGGTAATGTTGGCGGGTGCAGTAAATCTTCGATTCAAGAAGTTCGACCAGAAACTACGGTCGGGCCAAGTTAAAACAAATCGACAGTGGGCAATCTATCATCAAGATTCATTCATTGATGACCCCACCGAAATTACATTTGGATACGTCACTACTCCGGCTGGAGATAAAATTCATGGCGTGTATATTACCTGTCCAATCGGTTGGAGCAGGAACGCATGGATGATCGCACTACGTGACCCTGGACTTGGCACGCTTCCACTGTTTACCGGTGACGATGCTCCAGACACCAGCGAAATAATTGTCAAGCCACGCAAAGCAAAGGACAGTGACACCGCATGAACCAAGTTTTTAATCATGAGATGGTGCAGATAGCCAGAGAATCGAGAGGTTGGACAACCACGAAACTCGCCAACGAATCAGGTCTGACCCAAGGATTCATTTCACAATTGGAATCCGGGGATAAGGGAATATCAGAAGAGAATATTGAGAAGATTGCCACTGCACTCGCATACCCCGTGTCGTTCTTTTTTCAAAAGGATGCGTATGAAGGCTTCGGCATAAGCCTTGTTTATTACCGCAAGAAAGCATCAACAAAGAAGGGCGATATTCGCCGTCTGCAAGCGGAGAAAAATATACGGCGGATGCACTTAGGGAAGGTTCTTAAACACGTCGAAATCGAGACCCCGCACGGATTCGAGTTTATGGATATTGACGAATTCGACGGGAATGTTGAGAAGATAGCCGCACTCTTACGCGCAAGCTGGAAGCTCCCGTTGGGACCGGTGAAAAACCTTGTTTCTACTATTGAGAGGGCGGGCGGCGTTGTCATGCGCTTTGATTTTGGAACCCGCGATATAGAGGCATTGAGTGAATGGCCTACAGGTGGTCCGCCCTTTTTTTACTTGAATTCAAAGGCTCCATCCTGTCGCACGAGGTTTTCGTTAGCACACGAACTTGGTCACATCATCATGCACAGGCACGCATCCGACACGATGGAACATGAAGCGGACGCTTTCGCGTCCGAATTCCTCATGCCCCAACGTGAGATTTCCACCCAATTGGATGATATGACAATTCAAAAAGCGGCCCGCCTGAAACCACACTGGCGTGTATCAATGGCCGCGATCATACGACGATCAAAAGACTTAGGCCGCATTCCCAAAGACATGTACTCCAGATTGTTTAGAAAACTCGGTCACCTCGGATATCGGAAGAATGAACCCGTTTCGATATCCGATGAACAGCCCAGCCTTGTAAACAAAATGATTCAAGCGTTTGAAGAAACACATGAATTCAATCGTGAGGCACTTGCCCAACATTGGTGCATTCATTTAGAGGAGTTGAACTACTATTTGCCCGACACTGGAGGGCTTAGAATCGCATAAAAACAAGACCCACGCTTTGATGCGTGGGCCGGTAGCTCTCGTGGCGAAACTGGTAAACGCAGCCCCTTTGGGTGGGGCCGATGCTGGTCGGCATTTTGCGGGTTCGAGTCCCGTCGGGAGCAATACATTATACACATCGGAAAAGAGACGAACCATGTCCAACGAAAACGACAAAACCCCCGGACCAGACCCGGAATTCCTCAAAATCGACATGGATTTCGATGAGGCGGGTATGAAACTGGTCAACAAGCCCAAGCCCACCGACGGCTGGCCCGATCCAATTCTCAAAGGGGACAAGGTGAAACACCGCGAAACAGGGGAAGAGGGGAAGGTAATCGACACCGACGGGGATACGGTTCAGGTCGATAAGGGATCGGCGGGTAACGCTCTGTGGGCCATCACCGACATCTCAAAGGTCAAATAACATACACCTCCGGCGAACGCTGTTTTTCCGCCCGTAATCAGGGTTGCGTAAGGTACATACTTCCGAAAACCAGCGGAACTGTGCCATTTCCAGGGAACGATGTTCATTTCAGATTTGGTGTTAGGGCATGTTCGGCTATTGTGTGCGGAGCATGAAGCGAAGATGTTGACGGCTTAAAGATGGAGTTGGGTCTGATAAAAAGGCATGGCGTTTCAGATTTTTATTTTGACATTATGGGGCTATTCTGTTATTTTGGTAGTTTGAGAGAGCCCCGCCCGGGGTGCAGGAATACCTATAAACCCTGTAATGTCAAACCCTTGCAACCATTAGAGCGTCGGAAAAATGGCGTTGGAGACGTGAAGAAAGTTGGTAAATTGAAGATGAGGTACAGCATGTCGAAGGAAACCGGTTCAAGTCGGAGCGGAACATTGTCTAATCAAAACTGGAAGCGTGATCGCGTGGCGCGTCGTCGTCGCCGCTTCGCAGCCGATATGGGCGTAGCCCCTCAGATGGAGAATCTGGAAGAGCGCATGCTGCTCACGGCCGTTGCTGAAGCAGACGCCGTGACCGTTCCGCAGAACGTGCCTTTCGTCAGTGCGACAGGCGTGAGTTTGATTGAAGGCAGCGACTCTTCAAATCCGACGATCTGGAAGTTCCTGGATGACGGTACTTCGCAGGATGGCCAGGAAACCTTTGATCCCCTGGACGCGACGTGGTTTGCAAGCCCTTCCTATGACGATTCGTTCTGGCCGGCGGAGAATGTGGGGCCTGCAATTCTTGGCTTTGGCGATGCTCAGATTGACACGCAGATTGATGACATCAATCAGATCACCAACTACTTCCGAACGACATTTGAGCTGGCGGATCAGGCGGCGGTGGATTCATTAGAACGTCTTCTGTTCACATTCCGTCGTGATGACTCAATTGCCGTGTATATCAACGGTGTGGATGTATTGCGAGACGAGCTGGCGGTAGGCGCACTGTTTAACACTCCCTCGCAGTCTACAGCCGCAGGCGCCGACGAATTGCTGCTTAGGAATGCGGAGTATGACCTGACGTCGAGTCCGAATCCGCTGGTGGTTGGGACGAACCACGTGGCGGTTGAGATTCACCAGGCAAACGCAACCAGCTCGGATGTGATTTTCGATCTTTCGATTTCAGGCGATGATGGCGGGTTTGCACCGATCCTGCAGAATGATGATTGGCAGGACAAGGATACAACGGGTGGCGATGTGACTGTTCAGCTGGTTGATCCCACGACGTTTCTGCCGGTAGGTGACGGGCCCGTGCCTGTGTTTGACGCTTTGACGTTTACGACCGAAGTGGGCCAGGTTGAGTTATTAAGCAATATTCAAACGGGCGCCTATCGCTTCACACCTAATCAGGGATTTGCGGGAGATGCAATTTTCCTGTACGAGTTGACGGATAATTTCGATGCCTCTATTGCCGGCCCGACTACGGTGACGATCACCGTTGAAGAGGTCAATGATCCACCTGCTGCGGCTAATGACTGGTATACGGGCCAGCAGGGTCAGACGATTTCGGCGAATATTCAGACATTTGGCGATGCGACGGATGTTCTTGTCGCGCAAGGGAGTTCGTGGTTCTACAGCGATGATGGATCGGATCAGGACACAGACAACCCGGGTTGGAATCTGCCCGGCTTCGATCCGAACACCGCCACGGGATGGAATGATCTGGGAACGCGTCCGGCTTCACCAGCCCAGCTCGGATTTGGTGAAAATGATGAAGCGACCGAGCTCAGTGATACGGACCAGTTGACGTTTTATTTCCAGCAGACATTTGACGCGCCCGGCACGCCAAGCAATGTTGATTTGCTCTTGAAGCGCGACGATTCGGCGGTGGTATATATCAATGGTGTCGAGGTTCTGCGAAACAATATTGCCGAGGATGATCCTCTGGCCGTTCCACCGGTTGAATTGAACTACCTGTCCACGGCGCTTGGTACGCTTCCGGATGATGGTGAGGAGTGGGCGCGGTTTAATCTTGATGTGACGGGCTTGCTTGCGGCAACCGGTAACACGATTGCGGTTGAAGTCCATCAGGCGAATACGACCAGTAGTGATGTGAGTTTCGATCTGCAGTTGACATCAAGTCTGCAATATCCGGGTGTTATGCATAATGACAGTGATGAGGATGTGACGGATACGATCGACACGCTGACGGCAAATCTGATTGATTCATCAGCACTGGATGCGGTCGGTACATTTACGTTAAATCCGGACGGCACATTTGAATTCATACCGGATGCGCCTTCACCTGCGGGTGTATTTACGTTTACATATCAGCTTGAGGATGATGAGGGTGCGACGAGCGGCGTTGCCACGGCCACGATCACGATCGAGGCTTTGGACAACGGACCGGTCGTGGCAGTAGATGATTCATTTACGATGGACGAGGATCAGGAAGGCGGACTGGTCGTGGATGCTCTTTCGCATCCGGCCGGTGATCCTTTGGTGAACCCGGGTGTCGGCCTGTTGGCCAACGACACGACTGCAACGGCTGATGTGGGTGATCCGGTTACCATCACCATCACCAATACATTGAACCTTAATGGAACGCTCTTATTGGATGGCAACACCGGCGGATTCACGTATACGCCCGATGCGGACTTCAATGGTCAGGCGTCGTTTACCTATACTGTGAACGACGGTTTCTCGGACAGCAATGAAGCAACGGTGACCATCGATGTGAACCCGGTTGCGGACCCACCGGTTGCCGTCAATGACACGTACACCGTTGAGGAAGATGGCGTGCTGGTTGTCGATGTCGCCGTGACACCTCCTTCAAATACGTTGATTGAAACGGGTTCGGAGTGGACGTATTACGATGGACTACAGAATGATGTCGACAACGGTGGGGCAAACCCGGATGATTATCCAGTCGACTCCAACACCGTTCCGTGGAACCTTCCCGGGTTTGATACCGCGTTGTCTGGTGTAACCTGGGAGACAGGAAATGGCTTATTTGCCGGTCCGCTTAATGGCGTTGGGTTCCCGGGAACAACACTGTTGGACGGTATTGACGCTGCAACCAACGGTACGGACAACACGATAACGACCTATTTGTTCCTGAAAGAATTCAATGTCGCGGATGCGACGGGTGTTGATTCACTTCTGATCTCGGCGTTAGTCGATGACGGTGCGGCGTTCTACCTGAACGGTGTGGAATTGGAAAATAACCGCATCAATCTGGCTCCGGGTGTGTTGACCACGACAACGCTGGCAACAGGCAATGGCAATGAGGGTGCATTTGTCGATCAGGTTGTTGATCTGGCGGCCTTGCCGGGAGGTAATCCTCTGGTGACCGGTACAAACTTCCTGGCGGTTGAAGTGCACCAGGTACAGACAACGAGTTCAGATGTAGCGTTTGACATGTCGCTTGAAATTCCGCCGCCGATCGTCGGTATTCTGGGCAATGACTTTGATCCGGAAGGTGATGCGATCATTTCGCTGGACCAGGAAGCCGACGGCCAGACGAAGAATGGTACGCTAACCCTGAATCCGGACGGAACGTTTACTTACACGCCCGACGCGAATTTCGCTGGTGAAGATACTTTCTTCTACACCATCAGCACGGCTGACGGCACCTCCAATCGTGCCGAAGTTACCATTAATGTGACGGCGACGGATGACCCGGCTGTGGGTCAGGATGACGCCTATTCGGTTAATCAGGATACGACGTTGTCGGTGATACTGCCTGAATTCTCAGCGGATGTCGGCAATGCGAACGCCTTGTTACCTGCGGGATCAAGCTGGACTTATAACGACACGAACGAAGATCAGTCCGTTGCGAACCCGGGCTGGAACAGCCTTGGCTTTGATCCGTCGACGGCTGCGGGCTGGACCACACCAGCGGCGCCTGGATCGCTTGGATATGGTGATGCGTTTACAACACTCATTGCTGAAGATGACATCAATGGCGACGACGTGTTTACGGCTTACTTCCATACGACGTTTAATGTTGCGGATGCGAGCGGCATCAGCGATGTCCTGGTTCACCTGCTGCGCGACGACGGTGCTGCGGTTTATCTGAACGGTGTCGAAATCGTTCGCGACAACCTGATCCCTGGTGCTTTGCACGGTCAGGAAGCAGGTCGCCTGATTGGTAAGGACGGCGAAGGCGCTTTCTACACACACAAAGTCGATGTGAGCGGAATTCTGGTGACCGGCATGAACGAGATTGCCGTTGAAGTGCATCAGACAACTCAGGAAAGTTCAGACCTTGGTTTCGATCTGGCGATTACGCTAGATGACGGCCTTTATGGCGTGTTGAATAATGACACCGATCCTGATCTGACGGATGATGCCAATGCGGAAAATAATCCGGCGTTGACGGCAACGCTTATTTCACCGCCCGCATTCCATGATGATCAGGGCGGCACAACTCCGTTCGTCTTGAACGCGGACGGCACATTTGAATATACGCCTTTGGCGGGCGTATTCGGTGTGCAGGATTCGTTTACCTATGACTTGGATGACGGTACCGGAAATGTAACCAACCACACAGTGACGATCGATGTGCTGGAGGTTGGTGGTGGATCAGGTGTAGATGTGGTCCTTGTGCCGCGAATCGCCTCGTCCGGCCTGGATGAAGCGGCTGCTCCGCCTTCGTCGGACCTCGGAACTATCCCGGGTACAGGCGGAACCCCGTTTGCGCAGCTTGAAAGCAACGATATGATTATCGAAGTCTGGGCGAAGAGTGCTGACGGCAGTGCGATTTCCGGCTTTGAACTCGATCTGGGTACGAATACCAACTTTGCAGTGCCGACCGGCCACATTGTCTCCGGTATTTTCAGTGAAAACGCAAGTGCCAGCGGCCCGCTGAGCAATCAGACCCTTGCCGGCGAAACGCTGAGTGCTGATAAGGGTGATGATGAGTGGGTTCTGTTGACGGCGCTAATCTATTCGACGGATGCCCCGATTGATCCGGCGAATGGTATTGTTGGTCCGTTTGACGCCGGTGTAGTCGCCAGTGCCGTGCCTGGTTCGTTTGATCTTGTTGGCGGCGGCACGGCCGACGCTGTGATCGCAGCAGAGCCGACTGTCGGGATTCACCCGGTCATTCAGGATTATGATAACAACGGAGTAGTGAACTTCGCTGATATGGGCTTCGTCCTTGGCGCCATTGCAAACCCGGCCGCACCCCAAGCGTCCTGGGCGGACTTTGATGGTGACGAAGATGTGGATAACGATGATATCGATATCCTCGCACAGGCAGTCGGCATTTCGTTTGATGACCCTTCGCTGTTCACCCCAAGCTTGGCGCCGTAAGGCTCAACGAATTCGAGCGAACAGAGTTGAGCGGCTGGAATTAGCCACTTTAGAATTGACTTATCAGGCGAGCCGGGATGTGTGAATTGGCAACAATCACACATCCCGGCTCGCTGTTTTTTTGAAGAGGAGAGTTCAGATAACTCTGACAGGTGACGCGTCCGGCTTAGGAGAATTAGAACCAAAGAATTTTCGCGACTCGGACAAGATAGACAGCAATGCAACTTATTGTGGGACCTGCCCTTCGGAGACCGACCAGCCTCCATCGACCGCGAGGGTCTGGCCGGTAACGAACCGGGATTCGTCCGAGAGAAAGAAGACGACGGCGGCATCCAGGTCTGAGGGATCGCCGATTCGACCTGAGTCGAGGGGTTGCTTGGTTTTGATGAAGTCGAGGATCTGGTCATCGTGTTGGGCGCGATCGGACATGGGTGTGGCGACGAGCGCGGGCGCAATCGCATTGAAGCGAATGTTTTGCGGAGCGTAGTGTGCGGCGGCGGCTTTGGTCAGGCCAACGATGGCCGCTTTGGCGGCGGCGTAGATGTGCGTTGCAAAGAAATGTGGTGAAGGTGAATTGGCGAGAACGCTAGTCATGTTGAGGATGGAGCCGGGTGACTCTTGATCGAGGAATTGCAGAACTGCCGCGCGATTGGAATAAATAACAGAAAGTTGGTTGAGGCGAAGGGTAAAGTCGATGCCTTCATCGGAAAGCGTATGTAGCGGACCATCGCCCGCAGAGCGCCCCGAACCGCCGGCAACGTGGTAGAGGGCGTCGAGTTTTCCAAAGGAATCGACAGCAAGTTGAATGGCGTGGGCGGCGGTTTGAGAGTCAGTGGCGTCGGCGGAGAGTGCGCGGGCATTGTGCCCGAGTGATTCAAGGGCAGTGTCCGCGGAGTCAGGGTTGCGACCGACAATGGTGACGCAGGCGCCTGCGTTGACACAAGCGTGGGCGGCGGAGAGACCGAGGCCTGTTGTTCCACCGATGATGACGATGGACTTGTCCTGTAGCGATTGCTTGCTCATGACGCAAACGTATCGGTATTTGGGCCGGACGTCCAGTGTGGGGATGATATGATTGTAAGATGCAAACAAGATCTGTAAACGTGCTGCGGTATTGGGGAATTTGGGCCGGGGTTGTATTCGTTGGTCTGGTGGCGGGATGCGGAGATGGAGAGGATGTTAAGAATGAGGGAACAAACGCCAAGAAGAAGCAACAGATGAAGGTTGAGAGGAGCCTGGCGGAGCAACTGAAGGATGTGGGGGAGGATGGTATCCATGAGATATATTTGCGGAAGATTAAGATCGGGGATAAGGAGGCCGGACGAATTTCAAAAGTGAGGACGGTGACAAGAATCAATCTGGGGGCGTGTGAAATGGGAGATGAGGGATTGAGAGAGTTGGCGAAGCTGCCAAAACTGGAGTATCTGCGAATAGGCAGTGGGCGCGTGACGGATGAGGGAATGAGGTACCTGGCAAAGTGTCGCCCATTACGACAGATTCATCTGATTGGAGCCGGCATCACGGATGAGGGGTTGAAACATTTGGAGGGGATGAGATGGTTGGAGTCGTTGTATCTGGATGATGTGGACGTGACGGACGAGGGATTGAGTCAGTTGACGAAGAAATTACCCGAGCTGCACTTGCATTTGCGGTGAGACTAATATGGGAACGTCCGGAAATTTAAGAATCATCGAGTTGGTGACGGTAAAAATTGATATGCTTTTGGTCTGATTGACATCTGTTAAATAAAGGGATTGCATGATGCGTAAAAAACGACTGATGGTATGGATGGTTGGGTTGCTGGGGCTGGGGATGATGGGTGTTGCCGCGAAAGTAATGATGTCGCCGGGAGCGGCAATGACAAAGGAGGCCAATGCGTTTCTGGCGACACTGAATGAGAAAGAAAAGAAAGCGACGTTGCTGGGATTTGAAGACAAATCACGCGTGGGCTGGCACTTCATTCCGAAGGACAAGCGTAAAGGCTTGATGATCAAGCACATGAGCAAGAAGCAGAAGCGGGCGGCATTCGGCTTGTTGCGAGCAGCGTTGAGCCAGGTGGGGTATGACAAGGCAAGAACGATCATGTCGCTGGAGTCGATTCTGGCGGCTCTGGAAGGAAAGGGACGGCGTTTTTCACGCGATCCGCAGAAGTATTATGTGACGATTTTTGGAAAGCCTTCGAAGAGTGGAAAATGGGGCTTGAGTTTTGAGGGACATCATCTTTCGTTGAATTTTGTGGTGGACAAAAACCAGGTGGTGTCGCACTCGCCGGCGTTCTTCGGAGGTAATCCCAATATCGTGGATCGCGATGTGAACGTCGGGCCTGTGGTGGGCACCTACGTCTTGGAGAAGGAAGAGCGATTGGCGTTTGAATTGTTGGGGCTATTGACGGGCGATCAAAAGAAGACTGCAATCACCGCAAAGAAGGCTCCGCGTGATGTTCGTGCTGCGGGATCGGTCCATCCGCCCAAAACAGCACCAATCGGATTACCTGCGAAGGATATGACATCCGACCAGCGCCATAAGTTATGGGCCTTAATTCACTCTTACGTTGATGCCATGCCGTCAACGATTGCGGACAAGCGTATGGCGGAAATTGCCAAGGCGGGTATTGAGAAGATTCACTTTTCGTGGGCCGGACCTGAAAAGACTGGAGTTGGGCATTATTATCGCGTGCAAGGACCGACGTTCTTGATTGAGTTCTGCAATACGCAGCCGGATGCGGCAGGGAATCCTGCAAGCCATCCACATGCGTTGTGGCGTGATATGCGGGGTGATTTCGGTTTGAAGCTGTAAGTTTTGGTTTTCGATGATGAAAACGGCACGACGCTCTTGCGTTTCGTGCCGTTTTTGCGCGGATCGTTTGAAGGAGAAACTTCAGAAAGGTATTACTTTTTGCCTTTGGGTCTGGTTTTCTTTGCGCTAGGCTTCTTCTTTTTGATGGGATCGGGAAGCATGATGCGTGTGTTTCGGTATCGGTTGAGGGCTTTGGTAAGAGCCTGGTGTGCATCGTTGGCGGATTCGGATATGGCTTCGAATTCGAGATTGACTTTCTCGAGCGGGTCTGTTTTTAGGTCGTAGAACTCCCCGGTGGTGTAGAGTTTATATTGGTGGTTTCGGACAAATTGCCTGCCCCTTTTGCCTCCGTTGCGGGCGTACCAACAGTGGGTGAATGAGCGGGGATTGCCCTTCTCGCCGCGTAGTTGTGGAAGAAAGGATCGGCCATCGAGCTTGAGGCTGGGTGGAGCCTTGACACCCGCGAGGTCAAGAATGGTGGGGAGGAAGTCGGAGAAGTCGATGAGATCGTTGTTGACCTTGTTGGCGGGAACGAGACCCGGCTGGTAGGCGATGAAGGGTACGTGCGTACCGCCGTTGGTGGTCTTGCCCTTGCCACCGGCGTAGGGCTTGCCGTTGAGGATGGAGGTGATTCCAACGGCAGTTCCATTGTCACCGGTAAAGAGAATGAGTGTGTTCTTGTGAATGTTCAAATCATGGAGTTTCTTGACAATCTTGCCGACGATTTTGTCGGTGTGAGCAACCATGTCCTTGAAGTATTCCTTATTGCCCTTTCCTTTGAGAACGCCGACCGCCTTGGGATCCCAGTCCTTGGAATCGGGTGTGGGTTCGAAGGGCCAGTGGGGAAGGATCATGGGGTAATAGGCGAAGAAGGGTTGACTCTTGTTGCGTCGGATGAAATCGAGGAGGTGGTCGGAGACAATGTCCGGGCCGTATTCACCCTTGGTGAAGCTGATGATCTTGCCGTTATGTTCGAGGGTTGGGTTGGGGTATCGTGATTTTCTGACGGTGAGTTGCCAGAGGTAGTATTCATCGAAGCCGAAGTGGTATGGTGCGTTGAGGCCGCCAAGGAGTTGCCATTTGCCGACGACGCACGTCTTGTAGCCAACGGATTGGAGGAGCTGGGCGAAGGTGGTTTGTTTGGGATGCAGAAGGCCGAAGCGGACATAGTTACGCTGGTTATAGATGCCGGTCATGAGTTGAACGCGCGAGGGTGTACAGATCGGTTGGGAGTAGCAATGGGTAAATCGCATCCCGTTGGCCGCAAGTTTGTCGAGGTGGGGCGTCTTGTAGGACGTTCCGCCGTTTGCCCGGACACATTCGTAGCCCATGTCGTCGGCCATGATGAGGATAATGTTGGGTTTCTTGGCGGCGTGGGCGTGGGGGACGGCGAGGAGGAGGGCGCACAGGGTCAGGGAGAAAATTCGTATCATGAGGAATTACCGTTTCTGTTTGGAGAGAGGGACTTTCATACAGCGTTTGTGGTTTTTGGCTCCGACGCGTTTGGCCCATGCTTCGTAGAGTCTGGCCATGCGCGCGGCTCGCTCGGGATGTTGCTTGATAAGGTTATTGAGTTCACATCGGTCGGCGTGGATGTCGTAAAGCTCGTAGTCTTTGGATCGTTCAGCGACAAGTTTCCATTTACCCAGTCGAACAGCGTGGTTACCGACAAACTCCCAGAAGATAGGCTGGGTGGTACGCGCGGGTTTGTCATCGAGAATGGGGAGAAGGCTGACGCCTTCGAGTGGCAGAATGGTATTGCCCGCGTGCTGCATGGGATATCTGGCGCCGGTGATCTCGATGAGTGTTGGCATGATGTCGATCAGGTGACCGTGGTGTCGTGTGATGGCGCCGGGCGATTTTACTTTGCCGGGCCAATGGAGGATCATGGGTGTGGAGACGCCGCCTTCATGGGAATATTGCTTGTAGAGACGAAAGGGGGTGTTGGACGCGTTGGCCCACTCGGAGTTGTAGGTGAGGTAGGATTCAGCCGGACCGGGCGCGACATTGGGCGTGCGTGTTGCGTTGTAGGGACAGGCGCCGTTATCGGAAAAGAAGATGGTAAGCGTGTTGTCGGCGAGCTTTCGTTTCTTGAGGTGGCTGTAAAGGCGACCGATGTTCTGATCGAGATTATCCACCATGGCGGCGTACACGGCCATGAGGTGGTCTTCCTCGTCGACCTGTTTTGAGCTGAGGGAGGAGAATGGCGGAACAATTTTGTCGCGTGGCGTGAGGGACCATGATTTTTTGATGATGCCCATTTTGATCATACGGGCGTAGCGTTGGTCGCGGAGTTTATCCCAGCCGATTTTGTATTTGTTGCGGTATTTTTTGATGTCTTTGGGCCAAGCGTGAAGGGGGTAGTGGGGAGAGTTGTGGGCGAGGTATAGGAAAAAGGGTTCTTGGGTAGTGATTGCTTCATCGATAAATCGGATGGCAAAGTCCGTGAAAGCATCGGTGGAGTAGAAGTTTTTGGGAACCGTATAGGGTTGGTCATCGAGTCGCATGAGGTTTTGGCCGGTGCGATGGTCGATGGCCGTGAAGAAATTGATGGCGCCATTGAGGAATCCGAAGTAGCGGTCGAAACCTCGTTTGGGTGGCGTTGAGGCGAGGTGCCACTTGCCGCTCATAAGCGTGCGGTAGCCCGAGGATTTGAGGAGTTCGGCTAACGTGATGTGGTTAGGCTTCCTTAGGTTTTGTGTTTGATGGTGGTAAAGACCCGTTAGAAGGGCGGCGCGTGTTTCGGAGCATTTGGCATTGTTGTAGAACTGGGTGAAACGGAGACCCTGCGCAGCGAGGCGGTCAAGATGGGGGGTCTTAATCTCGCCCCCGAAGCATCCAATGTCGGAATAGCCCATGTCATCGGCAACGATCAGGATGATGTTGGGTCGTATATCCCGGGCGGAGGATGACGCGGCAAGTGCATCCGTGGAAAGTATCACAATTACTGACAGGATCAGAACCATTCGAATAACAAAGGGAGCCGTCGAAAAGGCAGTGTGTAATATATTTGTCATCTATTCGATCCAATAAGACAAAGGAAATGGCGAATTAGATTCAACCTGTATGGACAGTGATGGGACGATTGAGAGTATACCTCAAAGGGTCGCGTGTCTGTTGGATATTCGTTGGCGGTGGGACTGGTTGTTTAGTTTTCTGATTGGATCGTCTATACTCGCAGATCATGACGAAGCTAGCGGTTTCCATAGTCGTGCGATCGTTGGAAGATGCTCTTACACTGTCGGAGAGCGCCAAAGCGCGTGGCGCAGATCTTGTGGAGTTTCGTATCGATGAGTGGGCATTTAAGGGTGACGAGTTAGAACGATTGATCCTGGACTGTCCGCTGGCGTCGATTGTGACATGCCGCCCGGAATTTGAGGGCGGTGTATTTCCGGAAGATGAGGAAGCCAGGCGTAAGGTGTTTGAAAAGATCGGGGAGGCACGACCGACCTATATTGACGCGGAACTGGCAGCGTACCTGCGAGCGGATGAATTCAAGCAGACCATCAAGCAAATCGTGGATCATCCGGGGCAGGTGGGGAACGTGGGTACGGGGTTGATCCTGTCATCGCACGATTTCGAGACTCGGCCGCCCGACCTGTTGCAGCGGCTGGAGGCCATGACGGCTACGCCTGCCTGTCGTGTGATTAAGATGGCGTGGCGTGCGCGTAGCTTGCGAGACAATCTTGAAGCATTTGAGTTAATCGCTGCATCGCACAAACCGACCATTGCAATCTGCATGGGGGAGTTTGGGTTTCCATCGCGCGTGCTTGCGCGAAAGTTCGGAGCATTGCTGACGTTCTGTGGAATGGATGATTCTTCGATCGTGGCGCCTGGACAAGTCGGGTTGGACACGATGTTTCATCGCTATCGCTGGAAGGCGATTGATGGCGCGACGAAAGTCTATGGGGTAATCGGCTGGCCGGTGGAGCATTCGCTTAGCCCTCATATTCACAATGCCGGCTTTGACGCGACCGCATACAACGGGGTATACCTGCCCATGCCGATTCCGCCGGAGTATGAACACTTCAAGGCGACGGTTGGGGCGTGGCTTGACTTTGACGGATTGGATTTCAAGGGCGCATCGGTAACGATTCCGCATAAGGAAAATCTGATTCGGTTTGTAAAGGAAGAGGGTGGTGAGGTTGAAGAGCTTGCGGAGCGGATCGGTGCCGCGAATACGTTGACCGTGCGGGAGGATGGGAGTCTTTATGCATCGAATACGGATTACGCGGCAGCGTTGTACGCAGGGTGCAATGCAATGGAGATATCACCCCAGAAACTGAAGAAACGATCAGTGGGCGTGATTGGGGCGGGCGGGGCGGCGAAGGCCGTGGTGGCCGGCTTCTCGCACAGTGGGTGTGAACTTGTGATTTATAACCGGACGAAGAAACGAGCGGAGGAGTTGGCCGATACGTTTGCTGACGCGGCAGGAGCATTAAGTGTTGGGTCGCTGGATGATTTGGCGTGTTCGTCCCACAATATTTACGTGAATTGCACGCCTCTGGGGATGTGGCCGAACGTCAATGAGACGCCGATGGAGGTTTGGCCGAAGAGTGTTGGGAAAAAAACATTGGCGTTCGATACGGTTTACAATCCCGGTGAGACGCGATGGTTGAGGGAGGCCAGAAAGCGAGGATGCCTCACGGTGAGTGGTGTTGAGATGTTCGTGTTGCAGGCAGCGGCGCAGTTTGAGTTGTGGACGGGAGAAGGAGCACCGGCGGATATCTTCCATTCGATCGTGGACATGGAATTGGAAAAGAGACGAGAAGCAGAAGGGTAACATTCTCCGTATCCAACTAAGCTGTTATATCGCCCCATACTTTCCCTGTGTTCTCGCCTGTCCCCCCTACCGCTTATGGCACGTTCGGTTTTCTTACAAATTGGACTGATCGGGTGAGATGATTTTTTTTTCACGTGCAGTATGATGCCGTCATGCGAGGCAAGCGGTTTATCGTCTGGTTGTTGGTGGGCTGGTTGCTGGTGGTGTCGGCAGCGTGTTCGAAAGAGGGTGAAAGGCCGGAGAAGACCAAAGAAGATCAGTCTGAACCGAAAAAACCTGCCAAGGATGAGACGAAGGGAAGTAAGAAGAAGGTTTACGAATTTTCCGCAGTGGATGGGCTTGTAACCGATTCGATTGGGAGAGGAGATATTCCGGGAGCTGTTGTGTTGATCGGTCAGGGGGATGAGGTTCTGTATCGGAAGGCCTATGGAGATCGAGCGGTGGAGCCGCGGCGACAAAGGATGGAGATGGATACGGTCTTTGATCTCGCATCATTGACAAAGCCGATCGCGACAGGAACGGCAATTGCGAAGCTGGCGGAGATGGGAAGTCTGAAGATAGGAGACCGGGTCAGCAAGTACCTGCCGGAGTTTGCGGCAAACGGAAAGGCAAACGTGACGATTGAGCAGTTGTTGTTGCACGTGGGGGGTATGGCGCCGGCCAATTCAATGCGAGATTATGCGAACGGCCCTGAGGCCGCAGTAAAGAAGATCCTGACCGACCCGCCGCGTCATATTCCGGGAGAGCGATTTGCTTACAGTGACCTGGGATACATTACACTGGGGAAAATCGTGGAAAAGGTTTCGGGAATGGGGCTGGATGCATTCGTTGAGGAGTATGTGTTTGATCCGTTGGGGATGGTGAATACGGTTTATCTTCCTCCAACGGAGTTGCGAAAGCGATGTGCATTGACGGAGAAGCGGGAGGGTCGATGGATGCAGGGTGAGGTACATGATCCTCGTGCGTATGCATTGGGGGGTGTGGCGGGTCACGCAGGTCTGTTTTCAACAGCGGATGACCTGAGCAGGTACGCTCAGATGATTTTGAACCGTGGGACGTTGGGAGAGCGTCGCGTGTTGCTGGCCGAAACGGTCAACGAAATGATCCAGCGAAGAGAGATCGGCAATGCGGGCGGTCGGGCGTACGGGTTTGACGTGGATTCGCCCTATTCGTCTTCGCGTGGATTACGATTTGCACGACGAACGACGATTACCCATACGGGGTATACCGGGACGATGATGACCATCGATCCCGTGAACAAGGTGTATGTCATCTTTCTGACCAATCGCGTACATCCGAAGGATGTGCGGGGGATTACGGGCTTGCGACGTGCTCTGGCAACCGTCGCCGCTGAAATAGTACTGAGCAAAAAGGATGGAGTTTTGACCGGAATCGATATGCTGCGTCGAACGAACTTTCGAGAGCTTCAGGAAAGTAAGGTCGGGTTGATTACCAATCATACGGGTCTAAGTCGGGAGGGGGGCCGGACGATCGACGTGTTGCGCAGCGCAAGGGGTGTTAAGCTCGTGAGGCTATTCAGCCCGGAGCATGGATTGCACGGCAAGGTGGATGAGAAGGTGGGACATGCGGTGGATCGAGTGAGTCGTCTGAAGGTGTTTAGCCTGTATGGGGACAACAGGAGGCCGTCGGATGAATCGTTAAAGGGAATCGACACGCTGGTGTTTGATATTCAGGACGTCGGCACACGTTTTTATACGTACGTGACGACACTGGCGTATGCGATGGAGGAGGCAGCTAAACGAAAGATCAAAATGGTGGTGCTGGATCGACCGAATCCCATTCGAGGGTTGAAGTCACAAGGCCCGGTTCTGGATGAAGGGATGGAAAGTTTCATCGGGTATAAACCCATTCCTCTCGTGCATGGGATGACAATAGGGGAGTTGGCGAAGATGTATAACGAGCATTTTGGGATTGGGTGTGATCTTCAGGTGGTGAAGATGGCGGGGTGGAAGCGGGGAATGTGGTGGGATGAAACGGGACTGACTTGGGTGAACCCATCTCCCAATATGAGAAATGTGAATCAGGCGGTGTTGTACCCGGCTATCGGATTGATGGAGGCGACGAATCTGTCCGTCGGAAGAGGAACGGATCAGCCTTTTGAGTTATTCGGTGCGCCTTGGATAGATGTGCGGCGAGGGGAGCACCGGGAGTTGGCCGAGACACTTGCCGGGTTAAAACTTCCGGGGGTGAGTTTTGTGCCGATTGCGTTTACGCCGAATGCATCGAAATTTGTGGGCGAAAGATGTGGGGGTGTGTTTGTGGTGATTACGGATCGGGATGCGATGGAGCCGGCGAAGATGGGAGTGAGAATTGCGGGGGCGTTGTGGAGGCTGTTTGGCGATAGGTTTGAGATGAAGAAGATGCAGCGGATGCTGAGTGATGAGAAGGTGATGTGGGCACTCCTGAATGGGAAGGTTGAAAAGGATGTGGGGGAAATGTGGAAGGAAGAACTGAAAGCGTTTGAGAAGATTCGGGGAAAGTATCTGCTGTATGATTAAGGAGTGGGGTTGGGGGTATCCGGAGGTTGTTGAGAGCTATTCAGGTTATCGCGCGTTGGGAAGTGGATTGTGAAGCAGAGAAAACATGGGCCGTGTGAGTTATGTGAGCGGGAGAGGGCGCTAACGTTTCATCATTTGATCCCAAAACGGGTTCATTCAAACAAGTGGTTCAAGAAACGGTTTGATCGCATGCAGATGGCGAGCGGGATTGAGGTGTGTCGGGATTGTCATGGGGCCGTGCATAAGTTTGCGACGCATAAGGAGTTGGGGCGGGATTTGAATACGAGGGAGAAGCTACTGGAGCACCCGGAAATCGGGAAATTTGTGGCATGGATCGGGCGGCGGGATATCGGGCGGGTGAAGACGCGAAAGAATTAATCGGGTCAGCGCTCTTCCACCCTCATTTCTTCTTGTAGTCTTTTCCATTGAGGCTTTGGACGACGGACTTCATCCATGCGTTGAGTTCTGTTTTCATATGTTCGAATCGCTTGGCATGTTTGGAGTCTTTGGACAGGTCGGTTTTTTCCATCGGATCATCGGTCAGGTTGTATAGTTCGTACTGTTTGCCGTTGATGCGATGGAGTTTCCAGGGGTAGTCATTCCATGCGGCGTGGCCGGTCGCGGTGTCTTCGGGGAATTGAGGGAATTCATCGACATCTTTGCGGATTCGATGTTGATCGTGGGGCAAGGGAGCACCAGCTTGCTGCTTTAGCATGATAGCTTTCAGGATGCGGTCGCTCCTGGTTGACTGCCCGCCCTGGATCTTGTGCCAGAACCCCATGGGTTTGGTGCGCTTTTTCGCCTTCCCCGCAATGATATTGGTGGCATCGATACCGTCGATCGGGTGGGAGGTATCGGGTCTGAGATTGATCATAGACATGAGGGTGGGGTACATGTCGCATGTGGTGACGGGTACGGTCGTTCGGCCCTTGAGTTTGCGGGAAGGCCATTCGATGATGGCGGGAACGCGGAGACCTCCTTCGTAGATGCTTCCCTTCTTGGCGCGGCCTCCAGAGGTGGCGTGGTTAAGTCCGCCGTTGTCGCTGCAGTACCAGAGGATGGTGTTATCCGCGATCTGCATGCGTCGCAGCTCCGCGCGAAGGCGGCCCAATTGCTGATCAAGGAGAGTAATTTCGCGATAATAACCAGCCATCTTTTGGTCATCGTAAAGACTGGGACCATCCGGTATCTCCGTATGCGGGCCGTGCGGTGAAGGAAACCAAATAACGGTGAACATCGGTCGGGTTCTGTTCTTATGTTTCCTGAGGAATGCGATCGCTTCATCCATCAGGATGACGGACCCTTTGCCCTTATGTTGTTCGACTTTTCCATTCCGGCTGAGATAAGGGTTGTTGTCAAAAAAATTGACGCCGATCACCCATTCGTCGAATCCCATGCCGCTGGGGTTGCATGGAGAGTTAGGCTGGCCCGATCCCAGGTGCACCTTGCCGAAGATGCCGGTGACGTAACCCGCCGCTCTGAGTGATTCGGCGATGGTTCGTTCATGGGGTCGCATGTAGCGACCGTGGTTGGTGACTTTGGTTCGGATGGGGCTTCGTCCGGTCAGTACACTGGCGCGGGTGGGCGAGCAGACGGGGGCGCCGGCGTAGAAACGATCGAAAACAAATCCCGCTCTGGCCATGCCATCGAGGCCAGGCGTTTTGACGAAAGGGTGGCCGTTATAGCCCGTATCCCCCCAGCCGTGGTCGTCAGCCATGACGAGGATGATGTTGGGTTTTTGTCTTGACGCCCCTTTGATCAATCTGATCGATGCCTGGGCAAAACGTTGACCTAATGTCCTGTAACCCTGGACGGAGTAATGCAAATCGTTCTTGATTGGCCGGCCTGCGCGGTTCCTGCCATCGTTCAGATCATCCGTATCCACCCACGCGCCCCTTGGCGATGATTCTGCGAGTTGAACCTGAGCCTTCCGCACCATGGTCCAATGGGGATACCTTTTATTAGGCAGGTCGAAATCACTGAGCCGACCAATGACGAAGTTGATCTCCTTCCGTGACAGGTCTTTGACGAGCTGGTGGATAAGCCCATTGAAACTTTCAGCGTATACAGGGCCCCACTTCATGCGTGCATCCCGTTCTCCCTGCATCCAGATGAAGGTTACGGTCGCAACTTTTTTCCCTTTGATCGCCGCCTTAACTTTCTTGAGCAGCCGATCATAAAGATCCCCTCTCGCCTTGGGCGTCTCTACGCCCTTCATTTTCCAGTCCTTGTACCAGCGTCGAATGGGCTGGCCGGAACTGGCATCCTTGACGACGATGACATTCTTTTCGCCGAACGCACGTGCGACGGTCGGTGTGAATGTATGGGCTGGATTGAGACCCGCCATGTTGGACTGGCCTGACAGGATAAACAGATGCAATGGCTTTTGACCATGCTCTGCTTGGGCGATGGCCACATCAGAAACGGCAATTGCGAATGAAAGGAATAGCAAACGCAACATCAAATCGATTCTTATTCTGTTCATGATGGTTCAATGCCTTTCTGGCCTGGTTTTGAGCGACGGTGAGTTACGAGGCGGGACAGTACACCAATTCAAATCCGCTGCACCATGGCGACTGGAGATGCATTTATCTTCAAGTGTCTCCCGCAAGTCGGTCATGCTGAAGAGTCATTCTAACAACCATTGATTAACACAGATCGTTTATTCCCTATGGAAGCTCTGTTCCGGAGAAGCTCGAACGAACGATCCTGCTTCTTATTTTCCCGCCCTATCCATGAGCTTTTTCGACCAATTCCCTCCGCACATAAAAGACGCCTGCGGGGTTATTCGCAGGCGTCTTTGAGTTGGTATCTTGGATGGAAGAAGATCAGTCCTTCGACTCTTCCTTGGGAGCGTCGCCCGAGTCGTCGGAAACTTCTTCCGCGGGAGCTTCGGCGGTTTCCGCCGCTTCGGTCGCGGGAGCTTCGGCTTCAGGAGCTGGAGCCTCGACAGATTCCGTCACCTCTTCGGTAGCGGAGGCCTCTTCCTCGGCCGGAGCCTTCGATTCTTCCTCATCGGCGCCCTTGCCTTTGCGGACTTTGGCGGCAAAGGCCGTGCGATTATCCTGAATCTGACGCCGACGCGATTTGGATCGGTGGTTGTGTTTTTCATCATCGCTGACCAGTTGCAGGACGACGAGATCTGCGCCATCGCCGATGCGGTGCTTGGCCAGCTTGACGATGCGGGTGTAACCACCGGGTCGATCGGCATATCGGGGAGCGATTTCCTCGATCAGTTTGGTCACGACGCGCGGGCCGTCCACCAGTTTTTCCTTATGCATGTTGACGCGATAGCCATCTTCCCTGGTAGGCGGATCATCCCAGTCGATTTCGAAGTCGACCAGAATCGGGTTCCCGATTCGTTGGATGATACGTCGTCGCGAGGCTAAATCGCCTTTGCGTGCGAGGGAGACCAGTTTCTCGACAAAGGGCTGGACAGCCTTGGCCTTGGGGCCGGTCGTCGTGATCTGGCCGTGCGTGAACAGACTGATCGCCATGTTTCTGAACATCGCCTTGCGATGCTCGGAGTCGCGTCCTAACTTATAGCCGGCTACACCGTGTCTCATGGCTATATCCTCGATTCGGCATGGGTCTGGCGCGTGCAGCACCGTGTCATGCGTAATTCGTACGGGTTATCCGAAGCGCGAGATACCGCGATCGGTCTTACTCCACGACAGTCTGGCCAAGCCCGAGTCCGAGATCGCCAAGCTTTCGTTTGATTTCCAGAAGGCTCGTTCTTCCGAATGAACGAATCTTCAACAGTTCATTTTCATTCAACTGGCACAGGTCACCAACGGTATGAACACCCGCGGACTCCAGACAATTGCTGGCCCGAACGGAAAGGTCGAGTTCAGCAATGGAGATTTCCAAACGGCTGGCCTGTTCCGCTTCCGCCTCGGCCGCAGCCGAGGCTTCCTCGCTGACGGTTTCTTCGCCGAGTTCGAAATACTGGACGAAAGGATTGAGGTGCTTGCGAAGAATCTTCGCAGCCTCGACAAGCGCCATTTCAGGGGTTACCGCGCCATTGGTCCAGACCTCAAGTGTGAGCTTGTCATAGTTGGTGCGCTGGCCGACACGTGTATCTTCCACCTTATAGCGAACACGAAGCACAGGCGAGAAAATAGCATCGACGTGGATGACGCCGACTTCCGGCTCCTGCTCGCGCTCCATAAGTTCTGAGGCGGGGACATAGCCGCGACCTTTTTCAACCGTGAAATCAATATCAAAATCGATCTCCTCGGTGAGGGTCGCCATGAGAAGATCCTTGTTGAGGATCTCAATGGAGGTATCGGCTTCGATGAGTTCAGCAGTGACTTCACCGGGACCGGTGGCGCCAAGCTGCATGGTCTTGCTCTCATCACCTTCCAGTTGAACGACGAGATTCTTGATGTTGAGGATGACATCGGTGATGTCCTCCTGGACGCCGGCCACAGATGTAAATTCGTGGGGTGCACCCGTGATTTTCACCTTCGTGACGGCTGCGCCTTCGATGGTGGAAAGCAGAATACGACGCAGACTGTTGCCGATGGTCGTACCAAGGCCACGCTCAAAAGGCTCGATGACGAACTTACCATAAGTTCCGGAATTGTTTTCATCCGGTACAACAAGAGCGGGTAGCTCAAGACCTCTCCAACGTACACGCATGGGTAGGGTCTCCTGGAAATTGCAGCAATGCCTGAAATCTGGCGACTCGGGCTTGCGGGTGAACAACGATCTGCTGCGAATCGCTGCTCCCCAATCTTCCCCGAGCCAATGTTTTTGTCTGTTCGTACGATCCATCGGGATCGTGAGTATTTCTTGATTCAAAACACCCGGCGAAATTAGACGCGACGTTTTTTCCGCGGTCGGCAACCGTTGTGCGGGATGGCGGTGACGTCCTCAATGGCTGTGACCTTGAGTCCATTGTTCTGAAGTGCGGTGACGGCAGATTCGCGACCGGGACCAGGCCCGTTGATCTTGGCCTCTAGCTCCTTAAGACCCATCTTCTTAACCTTCGATGCGACGGACTCAGCAGCGCGACTGGCAGCGAACGGCGTACTCTTACGAGCGCCCTTGAACCCGACCGTACCGGCGGAATCCCACGCAAGGACCTCTCCAGAGGGATCGGTAATCGTAATTTGCGTGTTGTTGTAGGTAGCGCGGACGTGGGCGATGCCTTTTCGAACATTTCGTCGTATTTTCTTAGCTTTCTTAGCCATGTTGTCTTCCGTATGCGAGAGAACGATGAAGCCCAAACTAGGCGACCGCGTTCATGGATATCAGGTTGATTAGCCCTTAACGCCCTTCTTGCCGGCAACGGTTTTCTTCTTGCCCTTACGCGTACGGGCATTGGTCTGGGTTCGCTGACCTCGGACAGGAAGACCGCGTCGGTGACGGTCACCGCGATAACTTCGGATTTCCTTAAGCCGCTGAATATTCTGCTGAAGCTGGCGTCGAAGCGAACCCTCAACGATGTAATTGGCTTCGATGACGGCAGCTATCTGCGCCAGATGCTCGTCGCTGAGTTCACGGGCACGGGTATTGCCTTCAATCCCGACTTCGGCGCAGATCGCGTCGGCAAACTTGGGACCAACCCCATAGATGTACCGCAACGCGATACGAATCTGTTTGTTATCCGGAATATCAACACCGGCGATACGTGGCATAACGACGCTCCTTGGCAGTCTTATAGTCGCCCGACCCAGCCGGGCGTATTCAGGGAAGTCTTTTTAGCCCTGACGTTGTTTGTGTTTCGGGTTCTTGCAGATCACACGTACGACGCCTTTGCGTCGAATGACCTTGCAGTGCTCACAAATCCGTTTTACGCTAGCTCGAACTTTCATGATCGTACCTCGCCATCGGCGATTGGGGGCGACGCAAAGGCTCAGTGCCGATACGTGATACGCCCTTTGGTCAGGTCATACGGACTGATTTCGACGGTGACCTTGTCGCCGGGCACGATACGAATGTAGTGCATTCGCATTTTGCCGGCCAAGTGGGCCAGAACTTCGTGCCCGTTCTCCAGCTTGCACTTGAACATGGCGTTCGGGAGCGCATCGGTGACTTCCGCATCGACCTGTATCTTGTCTTCTTTGGCCATAAGCCCTTTCGTGATTCGACGGTCAATTGCCGTCGGTCAATACCTCGCAACCGTCTTCGGTTACGGCAATGGTGTGTTCGTAGTGGGCGGCGGGTTTGCCGTCTTTCGTTACGACAGTCCAGCCATCAGAGGCCACACGAACCTGTTCACTACCCAGCGTGCACATCGGTTCAATCGCGAGCACCATGCCGGGCTTGAGTTCTATGTCATGCCGAATGAGATCAGGCGAGACGAAATTGGGAACCTTCGGTTCCTCATGCATCTGCTGCCCGATGCCGTGGCCCACGAAATCGCGGACAACGCTCATTCCTTCAGCCTCGGCAAACGTTTGCATTTGCCGAGCGACCTGGCTCCATCTTCGGCCGGGTGCGACATTGTTTACGGCGATCTGAAGCACCTGCTCCGTCACATCGCAAAGTTTGCGCCATTTCCGGGCAACGTCACCCACAAGGATGGTCGTTGCCGAGTCTCCGCACCAGCCATCGATGCGAACGCCAAAATCTATGCTTACGATGTCACCGTCCTTGATAACACGTGATCCGGGTATGCCGTGAACGACCTCCTCATTGACGGAGATGCAGGTCACAGCCGGAAAGGGCTTTACGCCGGGGCTTGGAGCAGGATAGTTCTTGAACAATCCCAAGCCACCCGATTCAGCCAGAACCGTTTCGGCTTCGGCGTCAATTTCCGCGGTCGTCACGCCGGGCTTGCAAGCCTCCCGACAACGCCTTAACGCTTCATGAACGACTCGTCCCGCTACACGCATTCGCTCGGTCTCACTACTCGTTTTCAAGCGAATTCCCATGAGCGTGGCGTGTCGTCCTTCGGTCTATCTCGCGTTTTGCCCCACCTTCGGGGGTTTTGCGCGAATCGTGTATTCTTGACTCCAATCGACCGATAGTCCATCATCGGTCCATCAGATTGTGCATTTCCTACGAGCGCGCCCCTCGTATACGCGGGCCTTTCCCGCCATCCCCCGTACTCAGGAAGCCCTGATAGTTTCGCATCAGCAGATTGGCCTCAATACGCTGGACAAAGTCCAACGCAACACTGACCGTAATCAGGAGACCCGTTCCTCCCAGGAAGCTGGAGACATAGAACGGAATCCCGAACGCGCTACTGATGATCGTCGGAACGACCGCAATGACCGCAAGAAAGCCCGCTCCAACATACGTGATGCGCTCCATCACACGCTCGAGATAGTCGGCGGTCCGGGGACCGGGCCGCAAACCGGGAATAAAACTCCCGTGATCCCGAAGCTGCTCCGCCATTTCACGCGGCTGGAACTGGACACTCGTCCAGAAGTAGGCAAAGAAGTAAATCATAATGATATAAACAAAGACGTAGAGGAATTTGAATCCCCCGGTCATGCTCAATTCTTCACCGAGGAATTCAGTGACGCTGTCACCAAACGCAGTGTTCAACCAAGGGAAAATAATCGCCGGGAACATCATCAGTGATGAAGCAAAGATGATGGGCATAACGCCGCCATGATTAACGCGAAGCGGAAGATAGCTTCTTTGGCCGCCATAGACGCGACGTCCACGGGTATGCTTCGCCTGCTGGACGGGAATACGACGCTGCCCCTGAGTGATCAACACAGTCCCCGCGGTGACAAATACGAACGCCGCAATCAGGAAGATGACCTTCATGGGCGAGACCGTCTTGCTGGGATCGGCGCCAACGGTCATGGAAAAATTGGAAATGACCCACCCCACAGCCTGAGGCATGCTTGCAACAATCCCAGCGGTAATGATCAGCGAAGCACCGTTGCCAAGACCATACTTATCAATTTGCTCACCAAGCCACATCAGGAACATGGTTCCTGTGGTCATACCGAGGATGCCGGTGAACCAGAAGGAGAATGTTCCGTTCCAATCGGGATAAACGAGCCCCTGCGACTGAAAGTACTTGAGATAAAAGACGGATTGAATCAGACAGAGGCCAAACGTGGCGTATCGCGTGTATTCCTGTATCTTCTGCCGACCTGCCGGGCCTTCCTTCTGAAGGTTCTTGAGCGGCTCGAGCACTGTGGCGAGCAACTGAAAGATAATGGCGGCGGAAATATAGGGGAGAATACCCAATCCAAAAAGCGTGCTTTGCCCAAGCGAGCCACCGGTAAACATACTCACAAACTGGGCCACATCGCGAAACGCGCCCAATGCCGAGCCGGATGACGCGGAGGCGGCTTTTTCGAAGTATTGCTCAAGCGCGCCCTGGTTAACGGAGGGGAGGGGAATCCAGAATCCAATGCGATAGATGACCAGCATGCCGATGGTGAACAGCAAACGGTTTCGCAACTCGGGAACTTTAAAGATATTAATAAACGCTTGGAACATAGACCCAACCTATATCAGGTGGTTGACAGCGTTAGGTTACGCCACGGTGCAGGTTCCGCCGGCCGCCTCGATTTTCTTGACGGCTCCGGACGAAAACTTCGCCGCAGTCACATTGAGTTTTTTCGTCAATTCGCCTTCGCCGAGGATCTTGATCGGCAACTTCAGGTCATGCACAAGCCCGACCTTGACGAGCGCGTCGCCCGAAACATCAGCGCCGGATTCAAACCGCTCTTCGAGTGAGCTGACATTGACAATATTGAAATACTTCCGGAAAACGGAGTTATTAAACCCACGTTTGGGGATACGTCGGAAATATTGGATCTGGCCGCCCTCATACAGCGGATGCTGCTGGCTACCGCTACCGGCACGCTGACCGGCGCCCTTGTGGCCTCGAGACGAGGTTTTACCCCAACCCGAACCATGGCCGCGACCAACACGACGGGCCTGCTTGTTTTTGCCAACCTTCTTGGTGATCTCATGAATCATCATGGCGGTACGCTCAATTCCATTACGCCCGAAAGCCGGGCATGTTTTAATCGCAATTCAAAATCACGAGGGGTTTTCATTCGATTCGGGCTTGTCGGTTGCGGGAGCCTCAGGTGTTTCCGGGGGGGCTTCGGGAGCCGATGCTGACTCGCTAGGCGTCTCTGCCGCAACGGTTGCTTCAGCCGAAGCCTCTGCAGGTGTCGCGGCTTCAGGTTTATCTTTGCCCTTACCTCTACCCTTGCCCTTGCCTTTACCCTTGCCCTTTCTATCGTCTTCCTGCTTCGCCGGGGCCGCCGGTTCGGGACGGGCGACCGGTGCAAAACGTTGACCGGCTTCAAGGATTTCATCAACGTGAGTCTTTTCGATCTTCACACCCCGAAGCTCTTCGATGGTTTTCTTGGATCGCACGTTCAAAAGCCCGTCAAGCACAGCCTTGGCAAGGTTCTTCTGGTTCGTCGAGCCGTGTGACTTGGTAAGAATGTCCTTCACACCTGCCAGTTCCAGAACAGCACGGGCCGTTCCTCCGGCAATTACACCGGTACCCGGACTCGCGGGAACCAGACGAATCTCCGCAGCGCCGAAGCGACCGGTGGATTGATGCGGAATCGTTCCACCCTGCAAAGTCAGCTTCTGGATATTCTTCCGGGCGGCCTTCTGGGCTTTTTCGATCGCGGCAGGCACACCCGGTGCCTTACCGTAGCCCAAACCGACACCACCATTACGATCGCCAACAGCGACCAGCGCGCCGAAACTGAAGCGTCGTCCACCCTTCACAGTGGCGGCCGTACGGTAAATGCCGATCGTGGTCGACTCTAATCCTGGTGCTTCTTCGATGAACTCTGCCATGTATCTATCCAGTCAGTGGCTTGTTTCGAATGACGGACACGTTGCCGCCACCCATATGCCTTGGGGGTTAGAATTTCAATCCGCCTTCTCGGGCAGCGTCGGCCAGGGCTTTGACGCGACCGTGATATCGACTTCCACCGCGATCAAACTTAACGACCTCGACGCCGGCGGCCTTGGCCTTCTCCGCGATCAACGTGCCGACCTGCTTGGCGGCTTCCACATTCCAGCCCTTCTCCAGCGAACGGCTTGAAGCGGACGCGAGCGTCTTGCCATCAACATCATTAATGACCTGAACGTAGATCTGCTTGTTGGATCGATAGACCGCCATGCGCGGTCGCTCGACCGTACCAAAGATTCGCCTGCGAATCCCGCGGCGGCGGCGAACTTTCTGTTGAGATTTAAGTACGTTTTTATCCATTCGAGTATCCTCGCCGTGTGCCCGACCCATAAGAGCCGAACGGACGGTCTTACCGACGGCCATTAACCACCGGTTGCAAACGCCTTACCTTCCTTACGGACAATGACTTCATCCGCATACTTGATGCCCTTGGCGTTATAAGGCTCCGGCGGTCGCTGGGCACGAACCTTGGCGGCAAATTCACCAACCGCCTGCTTATCCGTGCCCGAAACCTTGACACGCGCGCCGGAAACCTCAACATCGACCCCCATAGGAATATCCAGTTTTCGCGTATCGGCATAACCGACATTCAGCGCGAGCGTTCGGCCCTGCACGTTGGCGTTCCAACCAACACCATTGATATCCAGATCTTTCTGGAAGCCCGCCGTCACACCGACGACCATGTTGTTAATCAGGGCACGGGTCATACCCCAAAACGCGCGTGTTGCTTTAGCGTCGTCGACACCTGCGACTTCGATCTGCTTGTCATCATTGTTGACCGTCACCGTGACCTCGGGGCGATGGTCCATCGTCAGTGTCCCCTTGGGGCCTTGCACGGTCACCGTGCCGGCCGCAACCGTGACGGTCACGCCTGAGGCCAGGGGAATGGGTTTTTTACCGATGCGACTCATGATTCAATCTCAAACTTTCGACGTCCGTGACGCCGTGGTTATCAGCAAAATTACTCTACAGTGCACAGGAGTTCACCGCCGACGCTTTTTTCGCGTGCCTGGCGATCTGAAAGAACACCGCTGGACGTGGACACGATGGCAATCCCGAGACCGTCAAGCGGACGCGGTAGATCGTTCACCTTGGAATAGACGCGACAGCCGGGTTTGGAAACGCGTTGGATCGCGTGGATGACCTGTTCACCACGCTCACCATAGCGAAGCTGGACGCGAATCAGGCCTTGCTTGCCGTCCTCAATGGTGTCGTAGTCGTTGATGTAACCCTCTTCCTTCAGCACGCGTGCAATACCGGTGCAGATTTTGGAACGCAAAACCATAACCTGCTTATTGTGATTGCGCACCGCGTTTCGGATTCGGGTGAGCATGTCGGCGATAGGGTCGCTCATTGACATTGGGGCATATCTCCAATCGTCGACCTTAATTCGGTCGCGATCCTGTGTGATTCGTGAATTACCAACTGGCCTTTCGCATACCCGGGATCTTGCCTTCCAGGGCCAGCTCCCGCAGCTTGATGCGCGAAATCTTGAGCTTGCGGTAAACGCCGCGGGAACGTCCGGTCAACGCGCAGAGATTTCGAATGCGGGTTGGGCTGGCATCGCGGGGAAGTCGCGCAAGGGCCGCATAGTCACCGGCCTTCTTCAACTCCTCACGACGCGCTCGGTACTTGTCCACCGTCTTGCGGACTCGATTCATTCTTTCAACTGTCGAACGGCTTGCCATGGAGTGGCTCCTTACGTTTCAGCCAGGGCTTATTGGTCCTCAGGTCGCGTAAACGGAACGCCCATCTCAGCCAGCAGGTAGCGACTTTTCTCGGCGTCCGAATTCGAAAACACAAAGTTAAAGTTCATCCCGTGCGTATATGACGCGTTGGCCATATTGATCTCAGGGAAAATACCCTGTTCGGTCACGCCGAAGGAGTAGTTCCCCGCCTTGTCAAAGCTCTTGTCCGACAGACCGCGGAAGTCCTTGATTCGCGGAACCGCAAGCGACACAAGTCGGTCAAAGAACTCCCACATGCGTGTACCCCGAAGCGTAACTTTGGCATGGGTGTACCAACCGTCACGTACTTTGAAGTTCGAGACGCTCTTCTTGGCTTTGAGAAGGACGGCTTTCTGTCCGGAGATCAGGGCAAGATCTTCCAGAACCTGATCCCGCACATGCGGACGCAGCTTCGAGCCATCCAGTTCGCGACCCATACCAACATTGATCACGATCTTTTCCAGCTTCGGCAGCGCCAGCCTGTTCTTGATGCCAAACTGCTCGGCCACCTTGCCGGTGACTTCTTCGCCAAACTTTGTTTTCATGCGTGGGACCATGATGTGCGTCCTTCGCCTTCTTTAAGCCCGTGGATCAACCCACGGGGGTTTGGTTAGTTACTTCGCTTTCTTGAGCGTACTCAACACATCGCCGCCCTTGACGGCAATGCGAACCTTGGAACCGTCGGCCCGCGTCTCAAACCGGACACGCGTCGCCTGGGTCGTTCCCGTCGACTGGCTAACCGGCGAGACATTGGAAATGTGAATCGGCATTTCCTTTTCCACACGACCACCCTGCGGGTTGGCCTGGCTCGGCTTGACGTGACGGAGACGGCGATTGACGCCTTCCACGATCACACGGTCTTCCTTGGAAAGCACACGCAGCACTTTGCCAACCTTGCCGCGGTCATTCCCTGCGGTCACCTTCACCAGATCGCCTTTTATTACATGTCGAGGCATGGCTCTATCGTCCTGTAACTCACCGCCAATTCCGGCGGCTTGAGTTTCGTCTCTCAGATGACCTCGGAGGCCAGCGAAACGATTTTCATATAGTTCTTCTCACGCAACTCACGGGCGACCGCGCCAAAAATACGCGTCCCGCGCGGGTTGCCATCCTGATCGATAATCACCACCGCATTTCGATCAAACTTCACATAAGACCCATCCGTCCGACGCGTGGGATACTTCGTGCGAACCACCACGGCTGTGCAGATCTCATGTTCCTTGACTTCACCGTTGGGCAGAGCCTTCTTGATGGTGACGATGACGCGATCACCGATGCGAGCCGTCTTGCGTGTGTACTGGCCGCGACCCGTAGATCCGCCCAGCACCCGAATCACCATCGCGGTCTTCGCGCCGGTGTTGTCCGCCACGTCTATTCTGCTTTCTTGTTGAATCATGTTCCTGGCTCCGTGTACGAACGGCGTCGGCCGAACGACACATCAACGGTGGTTCTTAATTAGTCATCCGAACCCGGCGCTCGCTCGACAACGCGAACCAGACGCCAGTTCTTGGTCTTGCTCATCCGACGGCAGGGCGCAATCTCGACGCGATCACCTGCATTGGAGTCGTTATTCGGATCGTGAATATGCACGACGGTTCGTCGACGAACGTACTTGCCATACTTCGGCAGCTTCCGCATAAATTCGATCGCCACCGTGCGCGTCTTGTCCCGTTTATCGGAAACGACGCGACCGACCTTCGTACCGGTCAGTGGCTTGCGCTGGATAGTCGTCGCGGCGGGCGTGGTCATGAATTAGTCTCCGCTTTCTCAGCCGCCAATTCGCGACTGCGCTTCTCGGTCAACAAGCGAGCCACATCGCGGCGCGCCTTACCCAACTGCGTCGGGTCCTCGAGTTTCTCCGTCACCGCCTGAGATTTGAGGTCATACAGGTGGCGACGAATTCGATCCAACTCAACATGGATCTCTTCATCCGTCATTTTGCGAACTTCTTCGGACATTGTCTTGCGTCTCATCATGGCCCGTCTTCAGGCCTGTTTCGCTCGCCAAAGCTTCTTCAACTCACCCGAATTACACGTTCGGGCGACGATGGACCATGCGGCATCGGAACGGCATCTTCTGGGCAATACGTGCCAGCGCCTGCTTGGCCATCGCCTCAGGCACACCGCCGATTTCAAAAAGGATTCGACCGGGGCGAATCACCGCCGCCCAGTAATCGGTCTCCGCCTTACCTTTACCCATTCGAGTCTCCAAAGGCTTCTTGGAGATTGGCTTATCCGGGAAAACCCGAATGTAAATCTTTCCTTCACGACGCAGGAAGTGAGTCGCGGCGATACGACCGGCCTCGATCTGCCGGGCCGACATCCAGCCGCCTTCCATCGCCTGAATCCCATACTCCCCGAACGCCACGTAATTACCCTTCGTCGCCTTGCGATCGCGGCAGCGTCGCATCGACTTGCGGTACTTAACTCGTTTGGGCATCATTGCCATGATCTATACTCCTGCGAGCCTCGCGGCAATCGCGGTGGGAATCCTTCGCTTGCTTAGTGACGTCCACGGGCACGCGGTTTGGCGCCGGCCGCCTTCGAGACGTATTCCGCCTCTTCCGTATCTTCGTACATGCCCTTGTAAATCCACGTCTTCACGCCAATCACACCGTACGTCGTGTAACTCTTGGCAAAACCGTAGTCCACATTCGCCTGCAGCGTTTGCAGCGGGATCGAACCGAGACGCAGCGTCTCGCGACGGGACATTTCAGCTCCACCAAGTCGACCGGAAATCTGAACCTTCACACCCAACGCTCCGGCCGTCATCGATGCCTCGCCTCGCATCTTGATCACGCGACGAAAACCCGCACGACGCTTCAATTGCTCGGCAATGCCTTCGGCAACCAACTGGGCATTGAGATCCGGCTCTTTGACTTCGATGATGTCAATCGAAACCTTTCGACCGGTGATCTTCATCAGGTCACCCGTCAGCCGTTCAACTTCCTGACCCTTCGGGCCAATGACGATGCCCGGTCGGGCCGTCTTGATAATGACCTTCAGTTCCTCACGCGTGCGCTCAATGTGAATATCAGCGACGGCGGCGTAGGGAGGCTCACGGTTCAATCGCTTGTCCACGAAGTCACGAATCTTCTGGTCCTCGACCAGCAATTCACCGTACAACAACTTCGGAGCATACCAGCGTGCGCGGTGTGCTTCAGTAATTCCTACGCGGAAGCCAAAGGGATGAGTTTTTTGTCCCATGTCTACCTTTCCGGCTTATTTCGCATCCACGGCAATGTGAATGTGACAGGTTCGCTTCAAAATCGGATGCGCACGTCCGCGATCCTTCGGTTGCCAACGCTTGATGGTCGGCCCTTCATCCACCCGCGCCTCGGTAATCACAAGACTCCGAAGATCAATATCCGCCTCTTCATCAAATTCCGCATTGTGAATCGCGGACTTGAGGCACGTGCCCACCATGACGGCGGCTCGTTTCTTCGAATACTCCAACGCCGCCTGTGCGTCACCGACGCCGAGGCCGCGAATCATATCCACCACGAGACGCGCCTTACGGGCGCTGATTCGGGCAAATCGATGTGAACTGCGATATGGCATTTTGCTGCTCCACACGACCGGCTGAATTCAACCGATCGAAAAATCGCTTTACTTATCCTTGTTCCGGTGTCCGCGGAACGAACGCGTCGGGCTGAATTCGCCAAGCTTGTGCCCGACCATGTCCTCCGTGACAAACACGGAATGGAACATCTTGCCGTTGTGCACCTCAAACGTGTGACCGACAAACTCGGGCACGATCGTGCTCGCACGCGCCCAGGTCTTGATCGGGGATTTGCGATTATCATCGTTCAGCTTCATCACCTTCATATAAAGCTTCTCGCTGACGAATGGGCCTTTTTTTAAGCTTCTTGGCATAGCTGTCCTCGCATCATCTCCGGGCAAATCGCCCGAAGCTCTGGCGTTTCTTACTTGAGCCTTCTAATCCCGTAACGCACCGAACGACGCCGACGAATAATCCGCTTGTTCGAGGCCTTGGCCTTCTGACGGGTCGGCCCGCCCTTTGACGGCACACCGCTCGCCGATGACGGCGCCCGGTTACCCTTCGAGCGACCTTCACCACCACCCAGCGGGTGATCGTGGTGACTCATCGCCACGCCGCGAACGCTCGGACGAATACCCAGCCAACGCTTGCGACCGGCCTTGCCGAGTTTCACGTTCTGATGATCCGTATTACCCACCTGCCCGATCGTTCCGCGACACTCAAGAGAGACCTGACGAATTTCACCACTGGGCAGAACAAGCGTCGCCCACTTGCCTTCCTTGTTCATCAGACGAATCGAAGCGCCCGCCGAGCGACCCAACTGCCCCCCCCTGCCGGCGGTCAGCTCCACATTGTGAACCGTCAAACCGGCGGGAATGTCCTTCAGCTTCATGCAATTGCCGACGCTCGGTTCTACCTGGCCGGTTCCGGAAACCACCTCCATGCCGTCCGTCAATCCCACTGGAGCGAGAATGTACCGACGCTCGCCATCGCCATACTCAACCAGCGCAATGTTGCACGAGCGGTTCGGGTCATACTCGATACCGATGACCTTCGCCGGATCGTCCAGACGATTACGCTTGAAGTCAATCACGCGGTAACGACGCTTGTGTCCGCCGCCGCGATGCTGGCAGGTAATCACACCACGGTGATTACGCCCACCGGTCTTCTTGATCGGGCGAAGCAGTGATTTTTCAGGCTTCTTCTTCGTCACCTCACTGTAGAGGTTCACCGAAGCGTTACGCCGCCCGGGCGAAGTTGGTTTGTATACTCGAATGGCCATAAGTGCGACCTCATCAACCAGCGAATCACTTCGCTGAGGTGTTCTTTACTTAAAACAGATCCAGTCGATCGTCATCGTGCAGTTTTACGACGGCTCGTTTCCAGTTTGGACTCCGTGAATATCCAAATCGCGTGCGACGCAGCTTGCCCATGCGGTTCTGCGTTGCCACACCCAGCACGCGAACGCCGTAAATCTTTTGAATCGCATCACGAATCTGATGCTTGTTGGCATTCGGATGCACATGGAAGGAGAATCGATTTTCAGATTCACCCTCGAACGTACTCTTTTCCGTAATGACCGGCTTGATAATGACCTGAGTCGGCTCCATATCAGGCTGCCTCCTCTTGACCGTTGTCCGACTTCGCCGCCGTGCCGTCCAGCCAGCCCTGCAGCGAGGTCTTGTCTACCAAAAGAAAACGCCTCGACAACAAGTCGTAGGCGTTGAGTTGATCCGTGCGAATCATTTCGACATCGCTGATGTTGCGTGCCGAGAGTTGGGCGTTGGTGTTGTCAGCCTCCAACGCCACGAGGCAGGTACGATTAATACCTACCGTCTTCATCAGGTTCGCAAACTGCTTGGTCTTGGGCTGGTCGAACTTCAAACCGTCAATGACCTTGACTTCATCATCGACAATCTTCGCCAAAAACGCATTACGAGCAGCCAGGCGACGCATCTGCGCGGGCATCTTCATGCGATGCGATCGGGGGGCTTTGGCAAAAGCCACACCACCGCCGCGACGAAGATTGGTCCGACGCGTACCCATTCGGGCGTTACCCGTACCCTTCTGGCGATAGAGTTTTTTCGTGGAACCCGCCTTCATACCGCGAGAACGATTGGCGGCCGAACCCTGACGCTTGTTGGCGTGATACATCACATACGCCTGCTTCAGCAGCGCCGGGCGAACTTCACCACCCAAAGACTGCTCATCAACCTGCAGCGTCTCGGTTTGCTTGCCGTCCAGATTATAAACTGGTATCTCGATCATGGTTGTTTCACCTGCGCCAAAGTCGATGCATGATCCGCTGATTCGACTCTGGGCCAATTGCTTCGCCGCTTCCAGCAGGGCCGACTTCACTCATTACGACCGGCTGGTTACGACTCGGTTAGTCATGCCGCTCGATGCGGCCTGTCCGAGTTGTTGCGACATTCGCAGTTTCCAATTCACACTCCACCGAGGAGCATGGACTTGCGACGCCTCGACAGGTTTACCCTGTCTTATTCTTATAAAGGCGTTTCGCCTCCGTGATATACAGCAATCCATTACGCGGACCCGGCACAGGCCCCTTCACCAGGAGCAACCCGTTATCCGCATCCACAGCCACGACATCCAGCGACCGAATCGTCTGGGCAGAACCGCCGGTACGACCGGCCATGCGCTTGCCCTTCTTGATCGATCCGCCCATACCGGCGTTGTTGGCGTGACCGCCAATCGAACCGGGCGAACGGTGCTTTCGCTCAACACCGTGCGAAGCAAGCTGGCCCTTAAAGCCGTGCCGCCTCATCCCGCCCTGAAAACCCTTACCCTTGGTCGTGCCCGAAACGTCAACGTATTTCACGTCAGATAGCACTTCCACGGTAATGTCCTGCCCCAGCTCATAACCTTCGAGTTCCGATTCATCCACGCGAAACTCGCGGTGCGTACGCTGCGGCGCCAATCCCGCCTTGCCGTCATGCCCGATCAAGGGCATGGAGGATCGACGGGGTTTAATCTCTTCAAACCCGACCTGAACAGCCGCGTAACCGTCACGCTCGGGCGTCTTGATCTGGGTGATCTTACATGGTCCGGCCTGAATGACGGTCACGGGCACATTCACACCTTCTTCGGTGTATGCCCTCGTCATCCCAACCTTGCGACCTAATATTGAAGCTGCCATATCCAAAAACCTCTGGGGGCGATCGACGCGGGGCCGACCTGTTCATGCATCGCAGAGGAACAAGCCCCTTTTGATTTCCTTTACCAGTTAATCACAACGCTGCGATTAACGTGCCATTTTTCACTTACCACCAAACACCCTGAAAACCGGGTATCGCGCCTCTGAAAGGTATCCGGATTACGCCTTGATCTTAACAAAAACGCCCGCGGGGACGACGAGGCGGTTAAGGGCCTCAACTGTGCGGGCGTTCGGGTCAAAGATGTCAATGATGCGTTTATGGGTTCTTATTTCAAATTGCTCACGGCTCTTTTTGTCAATAAACGGACTGCGGAGAACGGTGTAGCGTTCAATGCGTGTCGGAAGCGGGATCGGACCCGATACCTTGACATTGGTGCGCTTCGCGTGATCAACGATCTCACGCGCGGAAGAGTCCAACGCCTGGTGGTCGTAGCTTTCCATACGAATTCGAATCTTATTGCCCGTCATCGACAACTATTCCGTTCAGGCCGTTTTTGGCCGTATTTCCAACGCTGTATCACAGTGTTGCCTGTGCCTCATTCGCTCGGTTTACGAAGGCCGAACGCCTATCCCCCTGACCGCGATTTCCGGGCCAGGTACAAGATGGGAAGTATAAAGCCGGGGTTTTGGATGTCAAACAAGGGAATTAAAAAATTGACAAAAACTCATTATCGGCAACAGGTTACACCAAATCAGACGCGCAAGCCATGATGGACGACCGGAATCTCCAGTGATCGGACCAAAACACTGACCGGCAGGCCGGACGACAAAATAGCCGTTTCCTAGATATAAACGTCCGCGAGCACTTACCATATAAAGTAGTTAGTGAATACGGCTCGCAGGCATCGATTATTGGAGATCACCCGTATCGGCCGAATCGGAGGCGTCGGGAGTAGATTCCGGTGAAGAAGTTGCGGCGTT
>JANQQT010000154.1 GCA_028284925.1 Phycisphaeraceae bacterium
GGGGAAGGACCGTTTGCATGGTCGTCCATAATAGCCATTCACCGGCTCCAGTCTCTTGGCGTGCGGCGTGTGCCGGAGCCCCTTGGTTCGTTCCATCCATCAGATTTCACCTCAATCGTCCCGATGGACATTGTGTTTCGAAAAACTTTGTCGTCAGAGTCTGAATTCTCATGAGAGTGCCATAGGGCTGTCACCGGCGATCTTGTTAGGGAAATTTAAGGATGATAGAAGTATGTGTATGAGATATGGCCACCCCTCCGAAGACTTGTCACCAAATCGCCTTATGACGGGGTTGTACGACCCAGGCGCCCCTTATCGGGGATGGTGCCGTCTTCATGGGTTCAAAGCCGGTGTCCCGCGTTGCCGGAGACCGATGGCGCTAATTGGCATGCAGCGCCAGAAGGTCGTGGTTCAGGAGGACGGGGTTCGGAAGTGCAAGGTTCAGAAGTCCGTGGTCCGGAAGTGTGGGGCTCGAGAGCACTTAGCCATTTCCGCGAGTTCAAAACGTCTATCACGGAGTGCCCGAGACGGGGTATGGGTACCGGAGACTGTGCGATCAAATGATGTATTTTTGCGTTATCCGCAGCGATTCATCAGCACAAACTTCGGAACGGATCAGAGCCCGGATGGTTCTGTTCCAGGGCATCGGGTTTTCGAGTGCACCCCTGTCTCACTCGTGCGACGTCTCAAGTCATATGCATGACCAACATAGGATTTTGGGATTTCGTCCCCGTTCGGGCATTCCATTTATAAGTGAGATTGGCTTCTCTCAGGATGTAATGTATTGGCAACCAATGAGTGTACGGGGGAAACCCCCATTGGAATTGGATTGCCATGCGATTTTCGCTACTCACTGCGAAAATTGGCAGGGGAGTCGGTCCATCGTACGTTGATATCATGTTCTACGCCAATTAGATCCAAAAGCCGGCCCACCACGAATCCGACCAGTTCGTCAATCGACTGGGGAATCATATAGAACCCGGGATTGGTAGGTGCGATGATCGCGCCAGCTTCCGTCGCCTGCTGCATGTTACGTATCTCTGTCAATCCCAGGGGCATCTCTCTATGCGCCAGAATCAAACGACGGCGTTCTTTCAGGCAGACATTTGCAGCTCGTGTGACCAGATTGCCACTCACGCCGTTTGCGATGGATGCGAGTGTGTTGTTCGAACACGGGCAGACGATCATACCGTCATGTATGAACGATCCCGATGCGATCGCAGCGCCGACATCGCGATGACCATGTATTGTCACACCGTGATCTTCTTTCTCGCAAAGAGCCGCCGGGTCTATGCGTTCGAGTCCTAACTCATCATGCAATAATCTTTGCCCAAGGGGCGAGACTACAAGGTGGATTTCAATACCCGCGCGCGATAATTCGAACAGGAGACGTTTGGCATAAATCGCTCCGCTTGCTCCTGTAATTGCTACTACCACGCGTTTGTTCGTCACATGCTTACCCTTGCAGTTAGCTGGCGTCTTGCTTGCCTGTCCACGACATCAGATCCTTCGAAAGCCGATCAGCAATGCCAACTCCCGCCACTTCCAATAGCAGTCCACATCCTCAAAGCCTAATTCACGCAGCCAGACCAATTGAGTGTGTACATCCAGCAGTTTATTTGAAGGGTCCGGCCCATCGCCGTCGAGATTCAATTCCAACCAGAATCGCTCCTCAATAAATGAGGTTGGTGAGGCGACATGCTCCAGATTGCAAAAAACACCTCCCGGATTCAGGCATTCGTAAATCTCGCCGTATATTTCCCTTTTTCGTTCATGCGTTAGATGATGAATCGCAAAGCTGGAAACTATCGCGTCAAACTTTCCAAAATCAGGTAGCCGATCACCCAGATCGTGCTCTTCGATCCTGATCTGCTCACGACCGGAAAAACGTTTGCGTGCAGCTTCAAGCATGGGTGGCGAAAAATCCAACCCAATGACCTGGGCATTTAGACATTTGCTCAGTATGAGCGCGATCAACCTGCCGTCTCCCGTCCCCAAATCCAATACGCGTCGTGAATCGGCTGAGATTTCTGCCAATAAGGTCTCTTCACCTTCAATCCGATGAGGTACCTCGTCAGCAATACGCAGATATGCCAGCGCGTGTTCAGGCGATTTCCACTCGTGAAATTCCGTAGTTGAGTCTGGTTCGATCATTGTGACCGATTCTAGGAGAACCGAACCGGTGTTGCGCTTCGACGGCGACTACCGCACAAAACCCGTGCCTCTTTAGTCAATAGAACCCTCACCCGGCGCGAATCCTCTACGCAACGTATTTTCCGTCACTGTACGCGGATGAACAAATTGCATTAAGTAATCCGGGCCGCCCGCCTTGGCGTTCGTGCCCGACATCTTCATTCCACCAAACGGTTGACGATTCACAATCGCACCGGTGATCTTCTGGTTCAGGTACAGATTGCCTACACGATACTCCTTCTTTGCCTGATCCAGATGGGCGGGACTTCTTGAATAAACACCTCCGGTAAGCGCATAGCGACTGTTCATGGCAATCTCGATCGCCTCGTCGAAGTTCTTTGCGCGCATCACCGCCAGGACAGGGCCAAAAATTTCTTCCTGCGCCAATCTCGAAGCCGGGTCAACCTCTGCGAAAATCGCAGGAGGTACGTAAAACCCGTCGTTAGGCCTGGCAGAATTCTCCTGAAAGATCAGCCGATGTTCTGATTTCGATTGTTCTATCGTCGAACAGATTCGATCATACGCCTCTCGATCAATGACTGGGCCCAAGAACGTCGCCGGGTCACTCGGCGGTCCAATCCGCAATGACCGTGTCGTCTCAACCAATCGCTCAAGAAACGCATTGTACAGATCACCCACCACGATCACGCGTGAACACGCGCTGCATTTCTGCCCCGCGTAGCCGAATGCTGAGTGAGCTACGCCCAAAACCGCATCATCCAGATCCGCATCCATATCCACCACGATGGCATTCTTGCCGCCCATTTCGGCGATGATATGTTTGAGATGGTCCTGCCCATCGGCAAACTCCGCAGCATTGCGATTGATCAGGCAGCCGACCGCCTGTGATCCGGTGAAATTGACGAATGCCACACGCCCATCCTTAACCAACGCGTCACCGGCTTCATCGCCACCCGGCAAATAATTCAAGACACCCTTCGGAACACCTGCGTCATGCAGAAGCGTGGTGAGTTGGGCCGCGATGATTGGTGTTTGCGGGGGAGGCTTAATGACCACCGTATTGCCGGTCACCAATGGGGCTGCCGCCATTCCTGTGAGTATGGCTAACGGAAAATTCCACGGGCCGATCACCGCGCCCACACCTCTCGGCTCGTAGACATAATGATTTGTCTGGCCCGCGACGTGTAATGCGATTCCCTTGTCCAGCCGAAGCGCTTCCGATGCGTAATACTCCAGGAAGTCAATCGCCTCCACCACATCCGCATCTGCCTCTCGCCAGGGTTTGCCGGCTTCCAATATCAGCCAGGCCGCAAATTCCTCCCGCTTGGCGCGCATCATTTTTGCCGCTTGCCGTATGACGGCCACACGATCCTGCGCGGAAGTATCTCGCCATGATGCAAGCGCCATGGTCGCCGCTTCTACTGTTCTCTCCACATGAACGCTGGTCGCTGATGACGCCAGTCCGATGACCTGCTCAGGATTTGCCGGATTAACAGAGCGGATCAACTCTTCCGTCGAATGCGGCTCACCGTCGATAAGAATTGGATATCTTCGCCCCAGACGCGTCGACACATAACCAATCGCTGACCGCATCGCCAGACGCTCGGATTCATCCGTATATCGTCTTACAGGCTCATTTTCAAAAGCAGTTTCGCCTGGAGAAGTTTCTTCTCGTTCCGGCAACACTGTCGCATCGTCGTAGAACTCCTCATCTTCATCTTTTACCTCCTCCATCCACGATGAACTTAGTGATTCCGGAACACTCGGTTTTCGCAAAAGGTCTTCAACAGGCGCATCATCCTTCATACCCAATGCCCCAAACGACTGACTGCCTGAATTCTCCAGTAGTCTCCTAACCAAGTATGCCATTCCTGGAATTAGCTTGCCAAACGGCACGTATACACGCAGTCTCTGATTCGCTTCGACCAGGCGTTGCTTCAAAGGATCAGCCATGCCATATAGCATCTGTAATTCATACTGGTCGGGCCGTAATCCGATTTCTTGTGCGAGCGCCATCGTCATTGCAAGTGATCGGACATTGTGTGTCCCTGCCGCAAGTTCGATATGCGGGTAATTTTCCATCAGCAGACGCAAACAGAATTCGTAACAGGCATCTGTCTCGGTCTTATGGGTCCAGACCGGGACAGGCCAACCATGTTGGTGCGCAATCACCGTCTCTGCATCCCAGTACGCACCACGTACCAATCGAACTGTGAAAGGTGTTCTCCGTTCCCTGGCAAACGAAACCAACCCCTTCAAATCCTCCGGCGCATCCCGCAGATAGGCCTGAATTGCAATCCCCACGTCAGGCCAGTTTACAAACTCCTCTTCACTGATGATCTCCTTGAAAATCTCAATCGTCGTGTCTTTCGTGTCATAATCCTCCATATCCAACGTGACGAAAGATCGGTTGGCTTTTGCCTCCTGCAATAGCGGTCGCAATCTATCCTTAACACGTCGCGCTGTTTCCTCGGGCGCGATTGCATCAAATTGCGAATACAGAGCTGTGATCTTGATCGAGAGATTCAGTCGTGGGCAATGTCTCCCACTTACCGTATCCATGCGGTTGCCTGACCAACTCGCTACGATGGGGCTCAAGTCTCGTATTAGCTCCAGGTATCGAGCCTGATAGGTTTTTGCCTCCGCCTCGCAGATGACCGCTTCACCAAGAAGGTCAAGCGTAAACCCCATTTCATTGTCATGGAGCCGGTTCAACGCATGTTTGGCGGTACTGACACGATCACCCGCAATGAACCTTTTGGCCATTCTGCCCGCCAACCCGCGTACGATAGGTGCGACCAGATGTGATGCAACCTCATTCCGCGCTGCGTGCATCGTCCAGTGTGCCAGCCCCGGAAATGGAATTGGAAGATCCAGATCATGAAAGTAATCATCCAGGTGGCGTGTGAGATCCGAGTCTCTTTTCAGTGACGGGAGTACATCCACAAAGCGCAACGCCGCCACGCGCGTTTTCTCTTCGGCCATGATTCGATCAAGAATCGCGTCCTGGGAAATGAACCGATGCCACCACCGTCGTTCGGAATTTTTCGTGGTCAAAAGGTCCCGACCGATTTCCTCAATCCGTTTTTCCAACTCTGACATTGCGTGATCCTGATACAACTGTTTGAGGCCCATCCATTTGCCGCCGAATGGTATACCCTACGCGAAGCGTCATGTCATCCATGGATTCGCAACTTACAAAGTTGGCGATTATTCCTTGTCGGAAAACCTCTAAAGTGATATAAATGGACCGACTTGGAGAATGGCAGGGATACACGCAAACCAAATAGCAAAACCGCCGCCAAAGGGGACTTGGCGGCGGTTTTTATTCTTGAATTTAATGATGCCGATCGAGAGGCGGAGCCAACAACCCTCAATTACTCAGCAGTTGCCCCGATTGTCGTCATCCGCGGCAGAATATCCTGCGCTGCCCGGCGGTCGCGATGGACGAGAGCGCGGCACGCTCATACGCGGACGCGATCGGCGCGAGGGACGGTGCGACTTGCGACGCTTGACCGGCTTTTGGAATTTCTTGCCGTGTGCTTCCTTGAAATATACTCGGCGACCGTCCATTTCGACCTTGCCGATCTGATTGACGGCTTCCCGGCCCGCTTCCTTGTCTTTTGTCAAAATAAACCCGTACCCCTTGCTCTCGCCGGATTCTTCATCGCGAACGATCACAATATCCTCAATGGTAATACGCGGTTCAAACAACTTACGAAGGTCATCCTCCGTCGTTGTGAAGTTCATATTCCCTACAAAGATTTTTAACGTCGTTTTAGCCATTTCCCTGGACTCCTCTTCAACCGTTATTGACTTGCGCCTACACTGCCCTGTTACCGAGCCATCGGAGCGAGTGTCCTTATCGACCACCTGCTGGTCGATCTGCGACAAGTTTAACAGGATTGTTCCAGTTTGCCAAATCGGGAGGCTTTCTTCCCTTTTCTCAATGCCGCGCCGAGTCCCCTTTAGACTCATGCGTAACGCGACGGACAGACCTGATTATAATGGATTCTCCGACCAATTACCAGTAAAAAAGAGACTAAAGTGTCAACGTCCGATAGTCACGAGCTTAGTGTAATGATCCGCGTCATGTTCGATAACGAACGAGAAGCCATGGGTATTGATGCGTCCGCGTCCAATTATTTCGATGCGGCCCATGATCCCCAAGCCAATCTGGAGCTGCTCGCCGCCCTTGTTGCCAAGGCCAACTGCATGGCAGCCGTCCTGATTGGGGATGTGGAGCGTCAGGATTCTGAAAAGAAGAAACTCTACGAGTTATATGCCGCGCTGAAAGAGGAGCTTCTCAACGACATGATAAGTCGCCTCGAAGAGGCCGAATAGAATGACCATACCCGCTGTCGTATTTGGGATTTGCTCTCATGGACGCAACCTTCCAGCCCGCGCGACTCAGTTCACCGGATTCAGGGAATAAGTGGAATTTACCTGAAATGCCTAATGCCTGCCGTCTGAAGTAGTTCAACTGCCGACTATCCACTCATCATTGGCACGACGACATACAAATAGGCTGCCCATACGAGAATATAGATTGGAACAAGGATTGGCAGCGCATATTTCAACATGTATCCGAAGAAACTCGGCATCGTAATTCCGGCGGATTCGGCAATCGACTTCACCATAAAGTTTGGCCCGTTACCGATATACGTACATGCACCAAAGAACACCGCACCGACGGAAATCGCAATCAAATAAATCGCCAATGCCGGATTGCCCAACAACATACTGATCGTCATGTGGTGATTAAGCTTCTCGTCGTAAGACGAATCCTCTAAAGAACTCTTGGTAAACAGATCCGGGTGGTCCTTGTGCAATTCGTTTACAGCCATCTGCGCTTCTTCCGGCAAACCCGTCGGTGGCTTGCCCGTATCCATCGTCGCCGCCGCCTTGACGCTTGTCCTGGCAACGGCCAATGCGTCGGCATGGTTCTTTTCAATCTCGCCCTGTTTTGTTGCCAGGAATACCAGATAGGTGGGGGCGTTATCCAGCACGGCAGAGAGCGAACCGGTCACATAGTAATATTGCGTCGGTTGTTTCAGGGGTATTTGCTCGCTGTTTGCCTGTAGCCAGTTCAACGCCGGTACCATGGTGGAGAAAATTCCGATGAACAGCAATGCCACCTCCCGAATCGGTTCATAATTAAACTCATTCGATTCATAGATCTCCCGGCGCGTCATCAGCTTCGATCCAATGATCGCATATGCCATCATGATCTCCCGACTCCAAAGCAGTTCCACCGACATCCCCACCTTGAACATGCTCTTCATGAATACCCCGACGAGAATCAAGATGATGAACAGAAAGTTGTGATGGCCTGTCAGCGAGATTGCTTGTTCATCAGCAGTTCGCGAGGGCGCTTTTCGGTCGTCGTTCCGTGAATGTTTACTATCCACCACATAAAACACGATCAGCAAAATTATGCAGCACATCAGCCAGAGCGGCCAACATGCTTTCAAGACCCAGAAAAACGGTACGCCCTTCAAGTACCCCATGAACAATGGCGGATCACCGATTGGCGTCAAACAACCTCCACAGTTTGCCACCAGGAAAATGAAAAACACGATGTGATAAGGGCGAATATGATCGCGATTAATTCGAATATACGGCCGAATCAACAGCATCGCCGCTCCCGTCGTTCCCACCACATTCGCAATGATCGCTCCATTGGCCAGCAGGATCGTATTCACCAGCGGGCTGCCCCGATGCTTCACGTCGATCACGATCCCTCCGGAAACGATGTACAGACTCGCCAGCAGCGCTATAAAACTGACGTACTCCTGCATCTCATGAAACCAGGCATGTTGTGCCGCCGTACCCGATCCACTCGCGTCTTTCAGGAAAAACAGGTAATAGACTGCCGTGATCGACCCCAAGGCAATCGAAATGTATGGATAATTCTTATGCCAGAAGTGTGCATTCACCAGCGGCATCACCGCGATGCTTAGCAAAAGAAGTGCAAACGGCAATGCCCACCATAAGGTGACCACCACCTTCTCATGCCCTCCGTGATCCTCATCCTTTGCCTTTTGGCCTTCCCCCTCAGCTTCCTTCTTCACATCATCAACCTGTGATTTGGCCTTATCGGCGTCCACATCGGCCTTGGCGACTACCGCCGGTTCCCCTTGGCCTGGTGACACGTCTCGTCCATACCCTACGCTTGCCCAGGATGCGACCAGACTAAGGCATATGATGGAGACAAGGGTGACGAGTGTGATACGGTGGCTAGAAGTTGACTTCATAACAGCATCCATGCTTGTGTGTTTTAAATTGGCCCGGAAAAACTACGATATACATGTGGACGATATCGGCGTTTTCGCGGGTTTTCTTGGATGGTTTACGCGTCTTTTTCACACTCAAATTTGCGCGGAATACATGGGGCAGATTGTCGCTCGGAACTGTAGAAGGACCAATAACCTCTTTTTCATTCAGGTGTCGATCGTATTTGGGTGTTTTTGGGCTGACAACGCCAATTCGCCACGTAATCCAACACATCTCTCGCGGTCTGCCTGACAATCGTGTCCTCTGAAGAACTCGTCGCAATTCTCTCGATCTGATCCAAAATCTCGGCGCTTGGCCTTTTTCGAAGATGATTACCTGCAACGATGAGCGCGTTTCGCTTCATCTGTCCCAACTTCGCCCGTTTCATTGCCGATCTTGTAAACGCCGCGCGACGATCCTTTTCAGTCCAGCCCAGTACGGCCAACGCATCCATCACGCCTGGCCGCCGGCCGTAGGTATCGCCTGATTCATTATCATATCTTCCCAAACGCTCTGCCCGTTCATTGAATGGGCACACATCCTGGCAAATATCACACCCGTACAACCAGTCTCCGATTGGGTCGAAAAATTCCTCATCTATCGTACTTCGATGTTCAATCGTCAGATAGCTGATGCAACGCGTCGCATCCACCGAGTAGGGTGTAATGCAGTCCGTAGGGCACGCATCCACGCACCGCGTGCAGCTGCCGCAATGGTCTGTTTCCGCCTCATCCGCCTCAATCGTCAACGTCGTAACAAGCTCACCAAGCAACAGGTGTGATCCCAATTCGCGATTTATCGTCAGCGTGTGCTTCCCTACCCATCCCAAACCAGCGCGCATCGCGTGTTCCCGTTCCAGAATTGGCGCCGTATCCACGCACGCGCGGAACTGCTCCTGCGGATACATCTTCTGCAACCAGTCGCCAAGACGGAACAGTCGCTTCTTGATTATCTTGTGATAGTCGTCGACTTGCGCGTATCGCGCGACACGTCCTGCCACGTAACCTTCATCCACACCTCTCGCCCCATTGTGACCCTCAGAATAACCTTCCTCACTTGCCCGCACATAATCCGCAACACAGATTACCGATCGCGCTCCTTCCAGCAATTCACCCGGATCGCACCGCACGCCCACATGATTCTCCAGCCACGTCATTTCCCCATGCTTCTTCTCTTTCAGCCATGCCTTTAGTTCATTGCCGTAATCCGTCACTTCGGCCCTGGCCACACCACAGAATGCAAACCCAAGCTCATCGGCTTTTGCTTTGATCGGTTCGGATGCAGCCTGTTTTGCGGACATGCCCTAATTCTCCCCGGCCAAATACGACTTACCAAACTTGCTCGGTTCACCATGATCCGCGATCCGGCAAGTCACCCGTCTAATTCCCGCGATATTCGCATGCTGATGTACACGTCTCATGAACTCGCACGCATGTCAATAGCGGCAGGCTTACGGCAAGACGCTCCCAGATCCAACGCGAAATATTTTCTGCTGTCGGATTCTCAAGCCCTTCAATGTCATTCAATACGAAATGATCCAATTCCTTGCACACCGGCTCAATTGCCTGCTTGATAACCCCGTAATCCACCAGGTACCCTGCTGACTCTTCCACCTCTCCCTCAACCTCCACATCCACCAAAAAAGAATGTCCATGCATGCGGCGACACTTATGGCCTTCGGGAAACGTCGGCAACCAGTGAGCCGCCTCAAAACGAAATGATTTGGAGAGTTTTACGTGCATCGTCCATCCATTTGCAGTTCACCATCCCGCTTGCGTTTCAGACCCGCGATTTTAGCTCAAATGCTCTCCAAATCGAACCTTATGGCGCCAATCTCAGACGCCGCGTGTCGATGGATCCCAAATCAATTTGTGCAACTGTGTCTGGAGACGTACCTCAAGTCCATCTTTCATCACCCATTCCGCCAAATCCCTCATATCCATTGGCTCCGTTCCCTCGATTTCCTTTCCCTGTTCAACCTTTTGAACCGCGCTAACCAGCACGGCGCCCGCTCTTTTCACCAGATTGTGTTTGTGAATCACCTCCCTTGCCCATTCATAATCTTCCCGGCTCGTCAGTACAAACTTCACTTCGTCACGCTCATTCAAATTCTCAATGTTTGAATACAGATTGCGCTCCACTTCGCCACTGCCCGGTGTTTTCAGATCCATGATTCTCCGAACGCGCTCGTCACAGGTGGAAACATCACATGCCCCGCTGGTTTCCAGCAGTACTTCGTATCCTTCATCCGCCAGTCGCGTCATCAATTCATGCACATTTTTCTGTAAGAGCGGTTCGCCCCCTGTCACCTCGACGAGTTTACATGTATCACCAATTTCCTTCACTCTGGAGATAATCTCATCCAATCCCATCTTCTCCCCCTCGTAGAAAGCGTATTCCGTGTCGCAATATCCGCATCGAAGATGACAACCCATCAGCCGGACAAACACGCACCTCAAACCTGCCCACGTACTCTCTCCCTGTATCGAGTAAAAAATCTCATTGACGGCAAGCGTTTTCATTTCTCTGAACCACTTTGGGCATATTCCAATACAGGGTCATGCATGCCCAGCGCATCAAATGCGTTTTTTCTTAGCAAGCACGAATCGCAATGTCCGCATGCCCGGCCTTCTTCGTCAGGGTCATAACACGAGTGGGTTAATCCATAATCCACACCCAATTCCAGTCCGCGCTCAATAATCCGCCGTTTCGTCAGGTCGATCAAAGGGGTATGGATTTGTACACGTCCCGTTCCCTCAACTCCCGCTTTCGTCGCCAGGCCCGCCATCGCCTCGAATGCGGCGATGTATTCCGGTCGACAATCCGGATAGCCTGAGTAATCTACCGCATTCACCCCAATAAAAATATCATTCGCTCCCAGTACCTCAGCAAGTGCCAACGCATAGCTCAAAAAAATCGTATTCCTTGCCGGTACATACGTCACCGGAATACTTTTCTCCATCTCACTTTCATCGCGATCCTTCGGCACGGCAATATCATCCGTCAATGCCGACCCGCCGAATGCTCGTAAATCAATCTGTGCCACCCGGTGATCCTCAATTCCCAGTGATTCGGCCACACGCTGCGCGGCGTCTAGTTCGTGTCGATGCCTTTGCCCATAATCAAAACTAATTGCAGTAATCCTATATCCCTCATGTTTCGCCATGGCGGCAATCGTGGCGCTATCCAGTCCGCCCGAAAGAAGGACGACCGCACGTTGTTGAACTTGGTGGCTCATGCGTCTCTATTCTATATCCGAGGGTATGGTTCAATCCTGAACGTCTATCTTATGCGTCAATAAAAAAGCGGCCGTTGCCGACCGCTTGTCAATATCCTGTTATCGCCCAACAATCGGCGTGCAACGCTTACTTACGAGCCCGTATCACCTTCCAGCTTCGCGTCTTCAGCAACTTTCGTGATCCATGCACTGATTCGCGTGACTTCCGTATCGTATTGACCGGCAAGCTGCTTGATCGAGGCCAATGTCTTGGTTTCGCCTGCCGATGAAACGACGTTGCCAAAACCAGTCTTGGCACTACCCAAGTGTTTCTGGGCATTTGCACGAGACGACTTGACCAAATCCAGTGTATCCTTCGCAGTATTCTCAAGGCCCGCCAGAGTTTGCCCCAACGTCGCCTCGATTGCAGCCAACTTGGCCTGGCGCGTGGAAAGACTTTGTTTTGTGGTCTCATCACTGATGCTGGCTGCCTGCTCCGTCAGCTTCGTGATTGCAGCGGTGAGTGAGGTTTTTGCCTTCGACAAAGTCTCAATGGCGCTGGTAAGGCGACGGTGGTATTGCAAATTGATGATGAATTGAGTTGCGTAAAGTTGAGCTGTTGCGGAATCGGCGCTGTATCGATCAATCTGTGCCGTCAATTTGCCAGACTTGCTGTTTACACGCTTTTGAATTCGTGCCAGAATTGCCTGGTCCACAGCCGACAATCGGGCTTCGTCCTTGCTACTATGGTCCGCATCGCTTTTGGCGCCCGATTCAACACTCTTTAGAACAGCCAGAATTCCTTTCGATGCATCGTCGCCGCCGGTATACAACGCAATGGCCTTGGCCAACTGATTATCAATCTGCGTCTTCTGCTGACCTTGAAACTTCTCCAGTGCCGTATTGATGGTTGCCAGGAGTTTGGTCGCAGCGTCAAGCTGCTTGGTCGCAAAATCCCCTCTGGAGTTAATCGTCTTACGCAAAATCTCACTGGAACTGTCAAGCCCCGCCAGCTCTGTGTTGTACCCGTCAATCTGGAGTTTTGCGACCGCCAGCTCAGATTCCTTCACACCCAGCTGAGCTTTGGTCTGCTCAATCTGCTTGTCGAGACCGTGCGCCCGATACGTGTCTTCCGCCGAAGCGACTTTTTCATCGTATTTATTTTGGCCCGTTGCCGTTCGGGCATTTTCCGCGTGTTGCCGTGCCTGCGCCAGCGCAGCATCCCGATCTCGCGTCGCGTTGGTGATCAGTTCCTTCAAGCTCGCAATTTCAGCGTTCAGCGTTGTTACATCTGAAGTCCACTTTTTCTGAGCTTCCTCCGCGGCTTTCTTAAATTCATCAATCTTCGCAAATGCTTCATAACTGCTGATACCGCCGTATGCCGCACCGAGGCTCACATCGTTCCGTACCTGCTGTAGTTTGCGAACCAGATCGGAGAAGACCGATGCCTGCTTCGTCCATGCCGGACTGACGGAAGTTTGGATGCGTCGGGCCGTGGCACGATGAACTTCCTGAATGGCTTTGCGCGCCGCCATTCTCTGATCAGCACTCGCCGAATTATCGCCGGCTATCTTCTTGTAGATCTCCGGAACTTTCGCCATTTCATCAATGCGGTATTCCTTGCGAACTTTACCAAAAACCTCAGGCTTGGAACCCGCCAGACTGTTTTTCAGAAGTGCTTCGGATCGCTCTGTGACTTCCTTCTTGAGTCGTGCTTTCTCACGGTCGTTCAACTCCGACCCGTCGGGGTGGTCGATCCACTCGGTTCTGCCTTCGCCGGGTACTTCGCCCGGTTGATAATCACTTGCTCGCTTGGGACGTCGACCGACGTTAATTTCACGCAAGTCGTCGTGAAGTGTTCTATTGCTGGCGTTGTTATTCGGGTCGCTTAGCGGATTAACCGGATCGCGCAACGATTTACCTGTTGCTCGCTCGTGTTGCTCCAGAGCCTTGTTAAAGTCGCTTGCAATTCCCTCCTGATGCTCCGTAGCCTCATTTTCGCAGCCAATCAGAGCAAGTGCCGGCAAAATCCACAAGTAGCGTTTCACTAAAATTCCCTCTGGGTGTGGTTGTATGGTCTCATTCCCGCTTCCGCGTCATTCGACGCCGCCTCCGCGGGTGGGGGGCTTAGGGATGCGGCCATTATAGCCGAATTCACCCGTTTGTCCCAATAACCCCGATTTTGTCCTTGTTTTCAACCCGCCGCGGATTTGTCGGCATCGCCTGCCTTATCATCATCTGCGGACTTATCCGAGTCCTTATCTTTTGCCTTCGACCCACCCGGAGGCTGGAACGCGATGGGGTAATCATCCTGTTCACCATACAGCCCGCCAATCCAATTCTTAACTACCTTATATTGGGGATCATTGATCCCCCTGAAGAACGGTTTGATAGGTCTGCCGTTTACCTTTGGATGCGAACGCATCGCATCATCCGGTGGCAGTGCAAACTGAATAAGCGGCGACTTTTCGGGAGCGGTTGTGTAGATCAGCGGAAATCCTCCCGACTGAGTGCGTCGTAGAATCATCAGATTCGTATAAACAGTCTCATCCGATGTCGCGCGTGTCTTGATCACGTACAATCCTTTTGCCTTGCCCCCACCATGACAACGCCCGCAATGTCTTTGCAATAACCCGTTGTGAACACGCGCTTTAAACGTCGAAATGTTCTTCGGGACTGTATTGATTTTCACACTTCCGTATAAATCTCGAGCTTGAGCGTCAAAAATCAAGTTCAGTTGTTGCCATCCTTTGAGATTTTTGAATTTAGCCCGCCCCTTCTTTGACAAATAAGGACGCAATGATTGCGAATCGCGATATTTTGTAAACAACGCGTCAATCGTTTTGGAAGGCACATTTACTCTAGGCTTCTTGTTCGTATCAACCTCATAAACCTTGATAAGGTTAATCTGATCCTTCGTCAGTAGCGTTACCTTCCCATCCGTCTTGCCCGGCTTCGGCGTCACAGGCTTGACCGGCGGCTTGTCCGGTTTCGTCGGCGGTTTTACTGGTGTCGAACCACTGCTTCCTCCGCCCACCTTCTTTCGTAGAGAAACGATGGCCGGTTTCAGAAGTGATGCTCCCAGGTGATCACTCTTAGCCGCCAGAATGGATTTCACTTCCTTCTCGGCAATGTCCAAGTTTGCACGGGCGGCAGACAACTGTTGTTTGGACGCGGCTGCCTGCGCACGTTGGTAAAATTTATTCGCCAGTTGATACCGCTTGTTGTAATCGGTGTCTGAGATTTTCTTGCGCTCTGCTTCAAAATCCTCTTGAGGAGTAGCCGCCGCAACCCGCGACTGCTCAAACACTGGCCACCCGCTCAACTGCGACACCAAATCACCCAACCCCAACATGGAGCCAACCGCCAATATCAGACCCATAACCCGGATTTGGCCGCTTTTTTGCGAGCTGCGCATGAAACGCCTCCTGTTTTTTCTCGGGGATTCAACGCCTTCGGCGTCGCCACACTATAAAGTCTTTACCCCAAAGGGGCAAGTAACATGTTTGACCTTCGACCAGACCTGATCTTACCTTTAGACGTTAACAATGCATACTAAGTTCACCGTCAATTCCCGATTTTTAGCTATCATCCCGCAAACCTGATGCAAAAAGGACGTTCCCCTAATGAATCAATTGGTTATCTCCGCCATCGGGCCTGACCGACCGGGTATCGTTGATGAACTCACCGCTGCCGTAACCGACCGGGGTGGCAACATTGCCGATTCTCGCATGGTCAACTTGCGCGGCCGTTTCGCCATCATCATGCTCATCGAAATTGATCCCAATCAAGCCGCCGGCGTCCGCTCAGACCTTGATGCCACGGCAGGCAACATTGGCCTAACCCTGTCCATCCAGGATACCGATTCCACCATCGTCGAAATCACTCCCGCCATCCCCTATCGAGTCAAAATCTACTCCATGGACCAGGTAGGCCTTGTCCATCGCGTCACCCATACGCTCCACATGCTTCAGGTCAACATCGAGGAACTCGATACCCGCCTTGAACACGGCGCACACTCCGGCGTCCCCCTCTTCAGCATGAACATGGTCATCTCGGTTCCCCAAACCGTTCCGCTCCGCAACGTTCGCCACGATCTTGAAAACCTCTGTGCCGATCTCAACTGTGACCTGGACATCGATCGCGTATAAGCAAAATTCTCCGTTCTCGGAAATCGTTAACAGACACTTCAACAATTTGTCATGCGCATACTCATTGCTCCGGATAGCTTCAAGGAATCCCTTTCCGCCACGGAAGTCGCACACGCTATCGCTCAGGGCATTCGAAACCGTGATCCGTCCATCGAAATCGATCTCTGCCCCATCGCCGACGGCGGTGAAGGGACCATTGACGCCCTCGTCACGGCAACAGGTGGCCAGATCCGCTTCTCCAAAGTCACCGGTCCTCTCAATCAACCTGTCGAAGCTTTATGGGGATGGTTGCCGGAATCGAAAACCGCCGTTATAGAAATGGCCCAGGCCGCCGGGCTTGCTCTGGTCCCTCCCGATCAGCGTAACCCGCTACACACGACCACATTCGGCGTTGGCGAACTCATCCTGACCGCCTTGGATGACAATCCCGCCAAACTCATCATTGCCATCGGCGGGAGCGCGACGAACGATGGCGGTGTCGGGATGGCTCAGGCTCTCGGTATCAAATTTCCCGCTTTGGAATCACGCGCCGTTGGCGCGGATTTACCCAAAATCCGCGCCATCGACATTTCCATTCGCGACCCGCGCCTGGCCCGAGCCAAAATCCTCGTTGCTTGCGACGTCCAAAACCCCCTTTTTGGCCCTGAAGGCGCCGCTGCCGTCTATGGCCCACAAAAAGGCGCCACTCCCTCCACCATTGCCCAACTTGACGCCGGCCTGATGCATCTCGCCACCTTACTCCCGAACACCGACCCAAACGCCCCCGGTATGGGCGCGGCAGGCGGTATGGGTTTCGGCCTCAAAGCCTTCCTCAACGCAGAACTTACACCCGGAATCGACCTTGTCCTCGATACCGTCCATTTCCAGCAACGCCTTCAAAATACTGACCTTGTCATTACCGGCGAAGGCAAGCTAGACGCCCAATCCCTATCCGGAAAAGCCTGCCTGGGCGTTGCCTCAGCTGCTCAGAAACAGAACATCAAGACCATTGCCCTGGTTGGCGACGCCGATCTCTCGGCTTCTCAAACCCTCCAACATGGGATTGGTGAATACCACACACTCGTCTCACCCACTGTTACGTCCGAACAAGCCATGGAAAACCCGTCTCAACTTCTCGCCGATCTTGCGCAGCGCGTCATAAAAAAACACCTCATCTAGCGAACGATTCAGCCCGATTTATCGTTGTAACTCTCGAAAATGCCGCAACACGACCCGCCGTTGAACGGTATCTACAATGGACCAAACCCTGGAGATCAAACCCGTGAAAACTTCGCTCAATCGACAACTCATCTTCCCCTTCACGATCATACTTGCGGTAGTCTTCCTTTTCGCGGCTTCCGTTCTTTCTCGCGCTGCGGAGGAAGTTGAAGCTGATGCGCAGCCCGTTGCCGCGGATACCACCCACAACTACAAAATCATGGTCCGGGCTGCCGCCGTCGCCAAGCTCAAACCCACCAAAAAAGGCCCCAAACCCTGGGATATCCTGAAAGGCAAACCCGATCCCTACGTCATCGTCGAAATCAACGGCAAAGTCGTCTACATCTCTGACGTCCAAAAGGACACCCGCGCCCCTGAATGGTTCACCGCCCCCGAGTATTGGAAAGCCACACCTTCCACTGCTGTTAAGATTCGTCTTCGCGATGGTGACCTGAAACGCGCGGCAGGCCCGGCCGCTGCGGGTTGGATTGCCCTTCACCCCGCCGTCCCCTATTGGGGCGCCAAACCCATCAACGATCGCATCCTTAAATCCGATACCGATGATGATATTGGCGAATGGTCCGGAACGCTTGCCGACCTGATCAAAGCAACCGGTGGCCCCAACAAACAGGCCGACATCCTCGCCAACCCCAATGGTCGCGCCCATCTCAAGAAAGGTGGCGCCCTCGACGGCCTCACCATCCGCCTCATTCAACGTCCCAAGGATTTCGATGTCAAAAAACCTCCCGCCGCATCTGCCTCACACCTCGGACTAACCGCGGCAACCATCGAACGCGTCCATCGTAAACTCAAAATCCCGTGGGACGTGGGTGTTAAAGGTGAGCAAACCATCCCCGATCCTTATTACCTCATTTATGTCAACGGTTCCCCCGTCATTGCCGGCGCCGTCAATGAAAACGCCTTCAAAGTCGCCTGGTCCCGTACGCTTCCCGCAGTCGATCTGCGCGATGAAGACCTTGTGACCATTCAGATTCTCGACACCGATGTCGGTACCAAGCTCGCTGAAAAGGGCAGGCATGCCATCCTTTTCTCATGGAGCCTGTCCAACGACGCCAAGAAGAAACTCTTCGATCAACTCGCCAAAGCTTCCACCGATGATGAAATTTTCCGATGGTCAGGCACGTGGGCCAAGCTGAGAACAGGCGGCCCATCCATTTCGCTCGAAGGCCTCGCTAAACTTGGTCCGGTGAAGGTCAACCTCGGCCTCGCCGCGTTAACGCTTCGAACCAAGTCCGTCGATCTTGCCAAAGCTGAACCACGTAAAATTGAAATTGATACCGCCACCGTATCCAAAAAAGCCCGTAACGGCCTCGCCTGGGATCTTGGCCGAAAGGGCGCTCCCGACCTTTTCATTCGATGCTACGTTGCAGACGCAGGCGGTGGCTGGGTCAAAATCGCGGAGTCGCCGGTACTCAAAAATCAGACCACCGCAACATTCTCCCTCAAGCTCAACCATCAGCGCCTTACCGTCGGTCGACGTGTCAAAGTTGTCGTCTACGACAAGGATCTTCGCAGTGATGATTACATCGACGCCGTCACGTTCGATATCCCCGAAGCCGAGGGCCAATTCACGGTCAGCTCGGGTTTCGTGCGTGCCCTCAAATTCACCGTCTCCAAATGACTCGTTTCGCCCCAAGTACTTCAATAAGTGACCGTGCTACTGCCGAATCCCCACGCCACGATTCAGCATGTGAAGTGCTGCGGAAAATAACACCACGATAAACAGCATAATCACTACGTAAGCCGTCACGATATTGATATCAATATACTTCTCATCCAATCGGCCTTTCAGAATCCCATATCTAAACGCATTGACCATATACACGATCGGATTCGCCCTCGACACATTCTGCCAGAACTCCGGTAGCAGGTTGATCGAATAGAACACGCCACCCAGATACGTTAATGGCGTCAGTACAAACGTCGGTACTATCGAAACGTCATCAAACTTCGTCGCCAGCATGGCATTGATAAACCCGCCGATCGTAAACAGCATCGATGTCAGCAGCGCGACCGATGCCGTGATCCAGATACTGCTTACCACGAGCCCTTCGGTAAAAAACAGGCTCACGATTAACACTGCCGCGCCTACCAGCAACGCCCGTACCATCCCGCCCGCCATATATCCCAACAGAATCACCGCATTGGACAACGGCGACACCAGCAACTCCTCCACATTCCTCTGAAACTTGGACCCGAAAAAAGATGATACGACATTAGCATACGAATTGCTGATCACCGCCATCATCACCAGCCCCGGCACGATAAACTCCATATACGATATATCACCCATCCCTCCCGCCTTATCAATTTTCGACCCCACAATGTTCCCGAAAATGATGTAATAAAGCGTCGTTGTAATCACCGGTGGCACCAGTGTCTGGGGCCAAATCCGCAACACACGCACCACCTCCTTGCGCGTCAACGTCTTTAACCCGATCCAGTTCTCCATCAATCGCGATTGATCAAGCATGACCACCTCGCCTGGCCCCGTCCGGCCCGGTCGCGTTCTCGCTACTCTCCCCATCTCCATTCTGCACCATTTGGACAAATAGTTCTTCCAGACGATTCGCTTTGTTTCGCATGCTCAGCACCTGGATATTCTGGTCAGACAGTGCTGAAAAGATTTCGTTAAGTGATTCACCCTTCGACACATCAACTTCAAGCATCATCGGGTCCGCCAGTCGCGTGTGATATGCTCCCAAATCCGGAACACTTTCCATGGGCGATGCGAGATCAAACACAAACGTCTCAATCTGCAATTTTGAAAGAAGATCCTTTGTATCTGTATCTTCCACGATTCGACCATGATTGATGATCGCAATCCGCTTGCAAAGGCTCTCAGCTTCCTCCAGATAATGCGTCGTTAAGATCACCGTCGTCCCCGCCTCATTGAATTCCTGCATTAATGCCCAGGTCGATCGTCGGATCTCAATATCCACACCCGCCGTTGGCTCATCCAGAATCAGAAGCTTTGGCTCATGTACCATCGCCCGTGCAATCATCAGGCGTCGTTTCATACCTCCGGAGAGTTGTCGCGACATCGTGTCCCGCTTATCCCACAGCTCCAGCTTTTTCAGGTAATGCTCGCTTCGCTGGCGCGCCAATCGCCGGGGTAATCCGTAAAACCCCGCTTGCTGATCCAGAATCTGTCGAACCCCCTCAAACTGATTGAAATTAAACTCTTGCGGCACCAGTCCCAGATAGCGTTTCGCTCCCGCAACATCCTCATCCGTGTCAACGCCAAACACACGTACCGTGCCGGCTGACTTATTCACCAGCGACATCACGATGCCAATGGCGGTCGACTTTCCGGCGCCGTTCGGTCCCAACAGTCCGAAAAACTCACCAGCCTCCACATTCAGATCGATACCTTTCAGAGCCTCCGTCCCGTTTCGATAGGTCTTGGTCAGATTTTCGATTTCAAGCGCACGTGTCATGAGTTCTTACAGATGCCTATCTGTCATTAAGGTTACAGTTTTCGGACGAGGTCGATTATAGCGGAGCCTGTTTATGCGTCTCACATGCCTGTTAATTCGTCGCCAATCTTGAATTACCCCCATTGAAGCCCGTGATCCTTGACATACTGTTTCCAGTTCTGTCTCAAATGCCAGAACGAATCAAAATCGGGCTGTTGTAAATAAGGGTTATCACGACGTTGCTCGCCAATCGTCGATACCGGCTTGGCTCCATAGTCATGTCCCACATATAGCTCCAGCCCATCGTCCAGCTTCATCAGGATGCTGTGCAGATTGTTGTAATGGAGGCGTGCCTGCTCCTCGCTACGCGTAATTCCTACACCGCCGATGAAAATTTCATCACCGGCGATCACCTTTTCCTCGTTAATGACCAGCAAAACAGAGTCGGCGCAATGTCCCGGGCAGAACACAATGCGTATCTTCACCGAGCCGATTGAGACCGTATCACCATCTTCAAGGGGCATATCAACGCCTGGTACGGTCTTGTAGGCCGCGAATTTCGCGCCGGTTGCGCCTTTGACGACATCGACGCCCGCGACGTGGTCGTAATGCGAGTGTGTCGCGAGAATGTACGGACAGGTCGTCCCAAGCTCTTTGAGCCGATTCATGACCGTCCCGGGGTCGCATCCGGGATCGACCACCGCGACTTCGTTGGTTGCCTTATCGCCCACGAGGTAGGCAAAATTCTTGTCGCCGCCGATCGCCAATTGCTCGAAAATCATGATGTATTCCTTGGGGCTGCTGAGGTCGAGTGATTCCGTGCATGGATGATAGCCGTAATGGTGTATCTTTGCAGATTTGGATTGCAAGGCTGAAAAAGCGCCGGAGTCGCATCGCCGATCTATACAGGATTTGATACAATCGCGGCATTCAAGCAAAAAGGAGGCTTGCATGTTCCGACAATTTGCCATCCCGGCGTTGATGTTAATGCTTGTAATTACGAGTGTTACGTTCGCGGCAGATATTCCCGAACCCCAATTCAAACCCCAGACGATCGATCCCCGGATCAAAATCGGATATGGCTGCGCCATCGGTGATGTCGATGGCGATGGCAAGGCTGACATTCTTCTTGCCGACCAGAAACAGTTTGCCTGGTATAAAAACCCCGGCAAGGCGGGGGCGGGATGGAAAAAGTATGTGATGGTTGAAAATCTGACGTCGCGGGACAACGTCTGTATCGCCGCGCGGGATATCAACGGCGATGGCAAGGTCGAAGTTGCCGTCGGAGCACAATGGAACCCCGGGGAGACGAATGATCGTAAGAAATCCGGTTCGGTTCACTATCTGAAACGGCCCGCGGACCCAACGCAAAAGTGGACACCCATCAAATTGCCCCACGACCCCACGGTTCATCGCATGCACTGGGTCAAGGCAGGCCAAAACAACTTTCACCTGCTCGTATTACCGCTTCACGGGGTGGGAAACAGAGGCGGCGCGGGCAAGAGCGTGCGTATTGGCGTACATATACCCCCTAAGACGGCCGGCGGGAAATGGGGACACAGCCAAATTGATACCGGTATGCACGCCACGCATAATTTCGATGTGATGGTCATCCCGACGCCTGATGGCAAAGCGGCTGAGGGTGTTTTGGTTGCGGGAAAAGAAGGATTGAGAGGCGCACTGTTTGAGAACGGTGGTTGGCAAAAGGGATTGCGTCCGAACAAGATGTTTACGGATGCTTCGGGTGAGGTGAGGGCGGGTTCGCTTGATCCTTCCGGGCGTATGTACGTCGCCGCGATCCAGCCCATGCACGGGAGCAATGTTGTGGTATATCATGGCAGGAATGAGGCCAGGAAGGTCGTTTTGGATAGCAGTTACAGGCACGGTCATGCGTTGCAGTGCCGCGATTTTCTGGGTTTGGGGCGTCCGCAGGTTGTGGCGGGGTGGCGATTTCCCAATTCGGACAAGCGAGTCGGTATCAGAATGTACGTGCCGACGAACCGCAAGGCATCGAAATGGAAGACGATCATCATTGATGACAACAATATGGCGTGTGAGGATTTGCAATCGGCGGATTTGGATGGGGACGGGCGTCGTGATCTGATCGCGGCGGGGCGGGCGACGAATAACCTGGTCATCTACTGGAATAAGACGAAAATCAAACGCAAGTTGAAGTAAGTTTGATATGGGGTTCGTGTAAATGGTTGGCAGGTCAATATTTACGCGGCTCGGTCGGTTGGTGGATGCTGTGGTTCCGCCAACGATGTTGATCGTGGATGAGGAAGCGGTACGGACTGGCTGGCGGGCGGATGAAGCGGGTGAATATTGCGCAAGGTGTGGTGTGACAGGGGTTTACGCGGCGTTGACGGTGACGGGATGCGCGCATTGCCGATCGGAACGCGTACCCTGGCATGGGGTGTGGCGGTTGGGGGCGTATGAGGATGGTCTGAGGGACTGGATTTTGCAATTCAAATTTCAGCGGGGATGGGCGTGGGCGGACTGGTTTGGGAGGCGGTTGGCGGAACAGACACCAGATTTTGAGAATGCGGTGGTGACACCCGTCCCACTGCATTGGCGACGACGATTGAGAAGAGGTTATGACCAGTCGTGGCTGACGGCGCGGGCGTTTGCTCAGCAGAAGGGATTGAAGGCGACGAAGTTGTTGAGGCGTGTGCGGCATACCAGGCCCCAATCGTCGATATCATCGCCTCATGAACGAAGGCAGAACGTGCATCGGGCGTTTCGAGGGAAGAATGTGGACCTTAAGGGTATGACGGTGTGGCTGATTGATGATGTGAAGACGACGGGCCAGACAGCGCGGATGTGCGTACGGGCATTGCGAATGATGGGGGCGGAACGTGTAAATCTGGTGGTGACGGCGGTGACGAATCCGAGTGACGTGCTGACGGTGAAGTCGAAATCGGGTTGATTGTATTGAATTGGGGATTTTGTGGAGGGAGAGGGGATGGAGGTGGTATGATATCGCCCTCCGTTTTCCCATTGTGGGGCGAAATGTGTCGGGCGAAACAGTCCACCGGATGAAAACAGGCTTTTTGGCAAAGAAAACGCGAATTGGAGCGTAAAATGACAAGTGTTAGACGAATGACCGGGTTGGTAGTGGTTGCGGTGATGATGGTGGTGGGCAGCGGGGTGCAGGCCGCTCATCACAAGCTGAACAAGCCACCGAAGGGGTTTACGGCGATATTCAATGGCAAGGATCTGTCCGGCTGGTGGGGCGCGGGGACGGAAGACCCCCGGAAATATATGGCCTTGTCGCCGGAGAAGTTTGCGGCGAAAAAGGCAAAGAGCCTAGGGAACGTGAAGAAGCACTGGCGGGTTGAGAAGGGCGAATTGGTCAATGACGGCAAAGGGTTGTACCTGACGACTGAGAAGAATTACGGCGATTTTGAGCTGTTAATCGATTATAGGACGGTTGCGAAAGCGGATAGCGGGATTTACCTGAGGGGGGTGCCGCAGGTGCAGATTTGGGATACGACCAAGGCGGGCGGCAAGTGGAAGATTGGGGCGGATAAGGGGTCGGGAGGGTTGTGGAACAACAGCAAGGGGGCGGCGGGTAAAGACCCGTTGGTGCTGGCGGACAAGCCTTTTGGGCAGTGGAACAGGTTTCGGATCGTGATGGTAGGTGAGCGGGTGACGATTTACCTGAATGGAAAGCTGGTTGTGAACCATGCGCGGCTGGAGAATTACTTTAAGCGGACGTTGCCGGTGTTGGCGAAGGCGCCGATCCAGTTGCAGACGCATGGTGGTGAGATTCGCTGGCGGAACGTGTTTTTGCGGGAAATCGGGTCGGAAGAGGCGAATAACATCCTGCGTCAGGGTGGGATTGCGAACGCTGAGGGCGGGGCGGGGAAGGGATTTAAGTCGATATTCAATGGTAAGGATATGGCGGGCTGGGCGGGGCCTGTGGACAATTACCAGGTGGTGGACGGGACGATTCAGTGCAAACCGAGGAAGGGCGGGACGATTTATACGAAGGAGAGTTATGGTGATTTTGCAGTAAAACTGGAGTTTAAGCTGCCTAAGGGGGGTAATAACGGGCTGGCGATTCGGTACCCGGGTGGTGGGGATACGGCGTATGTGGGGATGTGCGAGTTGCAGGTGTTGGATAATACGGCGAAGGGGTATGCGAAGCTGGATCCGCGGCAGTATCACGGGTCGGCGTATGGTCAGGCGGCGGCGCATCGGGGGTATCTGCGGCCGGTTGGTGAGTGGAATTACCAGGAAGTGACGGTTGTGGGGACGACAATCAAGGTGGAATTGAATGGGACGGTGATTTTAAATACTGATCTGGCCAAGATTAAGAAGTTTATGTACCCGGAGAAGAAGTTTAAGGGTCGGTTGAAGAAGGAGGGGCACTTCGGGTTTGCGGGGCACGGGAGTGCGGTGCAGTTCAGGCAGGTGTACCTGAAGAAGATCAAATGACCCCCGGAAGTTTGGGTTGGAATTTTAATGAGACGCGGAAGGGAGTTTGCACGGAATGTGCGCGTGGGGTCGGTGTGCGCAAAATTGAAGGTGGGTTGAGTTTTTTTACGTGTTTTTGGGGGTCGAAACGATGGGAAGCGGGAAAAATGGGGTGGTTTTGGGGTGGAAATGGGGCGAAAGTGTGTTTTTTGGGGTGTTTTTGGGTCAAATAACGGCCCTTCTGTGCGCCCCTGGAATTTGGATGGGACTTGTAAGGCGAGGTGGGGTGTGGGCGGTAAGTTGTTGGTGGGCAAGGGGTTAGGGCGAGGGGGTGATTTTGGAGAACCGGTTGTGCGCACAGGGGGTTCGTTTTTTATGAACCCGGTTTTGTCAAGTGATTATTGGTGGAGGTGGTGGGGTGGAATTGAGGATAGCGAAGTGTTTGTGCGCACGGGCGTGACGTGGTTTTGACCTGATGGTGGATGTGAACAGAAGTGCGGGCGCGATTCATTTGATGGTCGGGGTTGGTAGGAATTGGGGGAGGGAGAGTGTGTCGAGTTTGTAAGGAGCGGGTATTCATTTGAATGAGGTCGGGGGATCTTATTGTCCCCTGTGTCGCGCGGATTCCTGGTTTTCCGCGGCGCGCCCCAAGCGAGAGCGCCCGGGGTTGATGAGGGTTGTGGCGGGAGGTTGGGGCGTGGTATTGGAAGATGCAGGATCTGTTTTGAGGTGCGGGCATAGGAATAGATAGTGTCAAGGGGTAATTGAGAAAGGGGTATTGTACAAGGATTGAGTTTTTGGAGGTGTGGCGATGGATTAGCCGGGGTTTGGTTGTAGTCTTGCCTGGAGGTTGGTGAGGGATTGGATCCATTGGTTGGGGGAGTCGGGGGCTTCGTCCCACAGTTCCTTGAGTTCGGAGTCGGTGAGGACGTTTTGGACGGCGCGATGTGCTTTTTGGATGAGGTTGGGATCGGGTTGGGGTTTGCCTTGGAGCCAGTCGGTGAGTTCTTCGGGGAGTGAGGGGGCGGGTTGGCCGCGGAGTGCGGCGACGGTTTCGGCGGCGGCGAGGGCGATTGAGCAATCGGGGGCTTCGAGGTATTCCGGTTTGGGATCGGTGATCTGGTTTAGTGCGTCTTGGATTGCGGTGAAGTCTGATGATTCGACGAGTTCGTCGAGCCAGTCCAGTGCATCGTCGTTTTCAAAACTGTGGTGTCCCCAAGCTCCCATGGTGGCGCTCCTATTGAATGACCGGTTAGGTTTTTTTATGAGTGCAGTTGTGACCAGTATGTAGTTTGGTGGATGTCGTGAGGGTTGTCAAGGGGGGTAGGGGACGGTGTGTCGGATGTGACAGGAGCGGATACTGATTTGAATGAGGTAGTCAGGGATTATCTTCCCCTGTGTCGCGCGGCTTCTTAGTTTTCGGCGGCGCGCCCCAAGCGGGGGCGCTTGGGGTTAATGAGGGTTGTTTTGGGAGATTGGAGAGTGGAATTGGGAGGTGGTAGGGGTGGGCGTTTGTTTTCTTTGGCATCGTCGGCGGAATCGTCATTGAGCTTTGAGTGGGCTATTAATTGGTCGAGAGAGATCGTGCGGTAATGGTCGCGGCGATTGTGGTATTTTGGTTTGGTGGAAAGTCAGGGTATGGATGTTCAGATTGTCAACCTGTTTGAGAGGCCGGATGATTTGTTGGTTGTGGCGGGTTGGATTTATCGTGAGTTCTGGCGGGATACGGATGTGCATACGGCGGAGTCGCTGGCGGGATTGTTGGGTCAGGCGGTGGAGGAGGAAGAGATTCCTTTGTCGTTGGTGGCTTGTGTTGAGGGGAAGGCGGTTGGAACGGTGAATCTGGTGGAGAATGATGATGATGCGCGGGCGCATTTGCGGCCGTGGCTGGCGGCGTTGTATGTGGAGCCGGAGTATCGGCGGCGTGGGGTTGGATCTGCGTTGGTTGGGGAGCTTCAACGGCGAGCGGAGGCGATGGGGATTGGGGAACTGTATTTGGGGACGGATAACCCGGGGTTCTATGAGCGTCTTGGCGCGGTGGTGCATGAGCAGGTTAATCCGGAGTTCTGTGTTATGCGGTTGGATGTTCAGTAGGTGATTGCCGGCGGAGCGTTGTTCTGTTGCATATTTCTTATTACGAATTGGTCTTACTGTGGGTTTGATCGGCAGGAGGTTGGGGTGGAGTGTGGTTGCGATTTGAGTAGGAGTTCAGTGGGAAGAAGTTTGCGTGTGGTGGGTGAGTTTTTTGTACAATGCGCGCTATGAATATTTCAAGATTGATTGTTGGTGTTGTTTCGTTTTTCAGCCTGATTTCCGTTGCTTCGGCGGATTTGTCGATATCGAAGGGGGTTGATGCGTTAAAGGTGATGCGGGATGGGAAGGCGATATTGACGCAGGTTGCGAAGGCTGATTTTCGTCCGTATTTGCATCCGATTGTTGCGCCTGATGGGAAGGGGGTGTTGACGGAATTCAGTCCGGGACATCATAAGCATCAGACCGGGTTGTATTGGGGTTTTACACGCGTTAATAAACGCGACCACTTTCATCATCCGGGTGATGGGTACTTCAAGCGAAAGGCTCTTCGGATACTGAAAATGAAGGGGAATTCGGCTAGTTGGGAGGTGGTTTATGATCTGATGGACGCAAAGGGGAAGCCGGTCTTGACGGAGACCAAACGGTGGACGCTGCAAGATCATGGCAGCTATTACGTGTTGGACCTGGTTTGGTCGGGATTGGGGCAAAGGGATGTGACGATTGGGAAGTATGCCTATGGTGGTTTGTTTTTGCGCATGCCGTGGAAAAGGGGGATTGAGGGAGCGGCGATCAACAGTAAGGGAGAGAAGAACGGATCTGCTGAGGGGAAGCGTGCGGAGTGGGTGGATGTGGGGATGAAGGTTAAGGGGCGTGAGGATCTGGCTCATATGGTGATTATGGATTCTCCTGAGAATCCGGGTTATCCGACGCCGTGGCGTGTGGATGGCCAGCTAGGCGTGGGGCCGTGTTATGCTCGTCTGGGGGATTGGAAGATTGCGAAGGGTAAGACGGTTACGTTTAAGCATCGGGCGCTGATCTATACGGGGCCGATGAATAAGAAGCTGATTCAGAAAGCGTGGGCGGGGCATATCAGAACGGCTCATGCGCATGGGCATGAGAAAGAGATCTTTGTCAAGGAAACGAAGCGGTCGACGGTTCCTTATCTGACTCCGAAGGAAGCGGTTCGTAAGATGACGCTTGTCAAGGGGTTTGAGGTGAAGGTGTTTGCGGGTGAGCCGGATATCGGTCAACCGATCGCGTTTTGTTATGATTCGCGGGGTCGAATCTGGGTGGTGGAGAATATGAATTATCGTACGCGTCGGACTCATACGAAGGATCGGGCGACGAGGCTTGCGATCCTTGAGGATACGGATGGGGATGGTGTGTTTGACAAGAAGAAGTATTTTACGAAGAGCCTGAAATTCAGTTCGGGGATTGCGATAGGGCATGGGGGCGTTTGGGTTGGGACGCCTCCGAATCTGGAGTTTATTCCCGATGCAGATCAGGATGACAAGCCCGATGGTCCTTCAAAGGTATTGTTGGATGGTTGGGGCGTGCATGATCGTCATGAGACGCTGAACAGTTTTATCTGGGGGCCAGATGGTTGGTTGTATGGGTGTCATGGCGTGTTTACGCGTTCCAAGGTGGGTAAGCCCGGGGCGGCGGCGAAGGATCGGCAGTATATTGACGGGGGGATATGGCGATACCATCCGACGCGTCACGAGTTTGAGATATTCGTGCATGGGCTTTCGAATCCATGGGGCATGGATTTTGATAAGCATGGTCGTGCGTTCGCCACTGCGTGTGTGATTCCTCACCTGTGGCATTTGGTTCAGGGTGGGTATTATCATCGTCAATCGGGTCGCCATATTAATCCGTATGTCTATGAGGACATTCGGACGATTCGTGATCACCACCATAAGTCGGCTCATGGCGGCGCTCGTTTTTATCTTGCCGACACGTTTGGGCCGAAGTATCGTGATCGGTTGTTCATGTGCAATATTCATCAGCATCAGGTGCTGACGGACATCATGGTGTCGAAGGGGTCCGGGTTTGTCGGCAAACACGGGGATGATTTTCTGTCGGCGCATGACAAGCAGTGGGTGGGGTTTGGTGTGGAGATCGGGCCGGATGGCGGTGTGTATATTCTGGACTGGCATGATTCGGATATCTGCGGCAATAAGATTGTTCACGGGCATACGGGGCGGATTTATCGCATCATGCCGAAGGGGGTTAAGGGCGTGAAGCCGCCGAAACTGCCGTCGCTTTCGGATGCGAAGCTTGTTGAAATGCAGCTTCATTCCAATGACTGGTATGTGCGTCATGCGCGGGTGATTTTGGCGCATCGTGCGGCGACGGGTAAGCTGGATAAGGGTGTGGCTGGGGCGTTGAAGAAGATGTTTGGGGCGCAGTCGGATTCACCGAAGCGGTTAAGGGCGTTGTGGGCGTTGCATTCGATTGGTGCGACGCATGAGCGCATGTTGATGGATCTATTGGATCACCAGGATGAGCATGTGCGGGGTTGGGCTGTTCGGTTGTTGTGCGAAACGAAGAAGCCATCTGCCGCGGCGGTGGCGAAGTTTGCATCGATGGCGGGTGAGGAGAAGTCGCCGGTTGTTCGCCTGTATCTTGCATCGGCTGTTCAACGGATGCCGGCGTCAGATCGGTGGGGTATTCTGGCGGGTCTTGTGAAACATGCGGAGGATGCGGATGATCATAATCTTCCGAAGATGATCTGGTATGGTCTGGAGCCGATTGTGAAATCGGATACGAAGCGCGCGTTGAGCATTGCGGTTAAGGGAAAGATCCCTGTGCTGCGGAATTTTGTGGCTCGGCGGATTTCGGCGCGGGCATCGAAGCCAAAGGCGCCATCCCCAAGGGGAGATGGTAGTTCGACGGATGGTAAGGCGTTGACGGCGATTATTCAGCGTGTGGCGCCGGGCTTTAAGATTGATGCTGTTGGTGAAGGCGGGGTGCGTCATCACCGTTCGTTCCGGAATCGGGTGGCGGTGCAGACGCATCCGATTGATCGTAAGACGCCGTGTGTGTTAAGACGTGAAATGCAAATACCCGCCGGGAAGAAGACGCAGTTGCGTATCAGTGTGAGTCACCATTCGCACGGTGATTTTAAGTTGGTGGTGCGCGTCAATGGTAAGGCGATCTTTGATCAATCGGTCAGTTCCCAGACGGTGAGGAATGAATGGGCTGATGTGAAGGTGGACCTGTCGGCGTATGCGGGTAAGCGCATTAAGTTGTCCGTGGAGAATATGCCGAGTGGGTGGTATAACGAGTGGGCTTATTGGCATGAGGTGAAGTTGGTGAGCCGGTGAGGGTGAGAGGGGCGGGTTGGGTGTTGACGTTCCGGTGTTTGGCGTAAGGTCTCTGGGCGCACCGGATGTGATGTTCGTTTTGGGAGAGAGGAAACTGAAGGCGGGGCGATGGAGTATCAGGTGAGAATGTCTTTGACGACGTGGCCATGTACATCGGTCAGTCGAAAATGGCGGCCCTGGAATTTGAAGGTCAGTTTTGTGTGGTCAATGCCGAGGAGATGCAGGGCGGTTGCCTGAAAGTCGTGGACGTGGACGGGGTTTCGGGCGACGTTCATTGCCAGGTCATCTGACTCGCCGTAGGTCATGCCGGGTTTGACGCCTCCTCCGGCCATCCAGATTGTGAATGCGTAGGGATGATGATCGCGGCCCCAGCGTTTGCGATTCTTGATATCACCCTGGATGAATGGGGTTCTGCCAAACTCACCGCCCCAGATGACCAAGGTGTCCTCCAGAAGGCCACGTTGTTTGAGATCCTTGATTAATGCTGCTGAAGGTTGATCGGTGTCCTTGCATTGAGTGTAAAGTTCGGTGGTAATGCTGTTGTGCTGGTCCCAGCCGGCGTGCATGACCTGTACGAATCGCACACCTCTTTCGACGAGGCGTCGGGCCATCAGGCAGTTGTAAGCGTATGTTCCGCGTTCCCTGACCTGGGGGCCGTACATGTCCATTACGTGTTTCGGTTCGGAGGACATGTCGGTCAGTTCGGGAACACTGGCCTGCATTTTGTAGGCCATTTCATATTGGGAGATGCGTGTGGCGATTTCCGGATCGCCGATCTGTTTGAATTGCATCTGATTGAGTTTGGCGAGGTCGTCGAGGAGGCCTCGGCGGACCTGTCGGCTCATGCCATCGGGGTTGGAGAGATACAAAACGGGATCACCGCCGCTTCTGAATTTGACACCCTGAAGGCGGGAGGGGAGGAAGCCGCTGCCCCAGTAGAAGTCGTAGAAAATCTGGCCGCATGACGTTCCTTTGCTGACGGAGGTCATTACGACGTAGGCGGGGAGGTTTTGAGTTGTGCTTCCGAGGCCGTAGCTTAGCCATGCGCCCATGGTGGGGCGTCCGGGCATTTCACCGCCGGTGAGGAAGAAGGTAATGCCGGGAGCGTGATTGACGGATTCGGTGTGCATGCTTTTGATGAAACAGAGGTCGTCGGCGACGGATGCGGTATGCGGCATGAGTTTGCTGACCCAGGCTCCGCTATTGCCGTGTTGTTTGAACGGTTCGATCGGGGCGAGCATGAGTTTGCCTTTGGGATTGCCGGTCATGGTGCTGAATCGTTTGCCGCCGACGTATTCCTGCGGGACGGGCTTGCTGTGCATGGCGACGAGTTTTTGCTTGTAATCGAACAACTCCACATGCGTTGGTGCGCCGTTCATGAAGAGATAGATCACGCGTTTTGCTTTTGCGGCGAAATGGGGGAGGTTGGGGAGGCCGCCGATGGTTGTTCGGCCTGGGCCGTCGGGCGTTGTTTCGCCGGCTTGTGATTCATTTAGCAGGGAGCCGAGTGCTGCTGTTCCGAGGCCGACTGCGGAGCGTCCAAACAACTGACGGCGTGTGATGTTTCGTTGATGTTCGATTCGTGGGTCCATGGTGTTTACTTTGAAAGCGCCTCGTCAAGGTTCAGGATAATCATGCATACTCCCATGTATGCGGCGTGTTGGATGGGGTCGATCTTTTCATCTCTTGGAGATTCGCCGACTTTGAGTAGCCTTGCGGCTTCGTCGTTGTGTGTGGCGTATCGCTTTTTCAGCAAGGCGAGTCGGTTTGAGAGGATTTGTGTTTCCGCGGTCGTCGGACGTCGGCTGGTGACCAGTCGAAATGCGAGGTTGATTCGCTGATTTGAGTTCAATTCGTGGGCCTGCAATACTCTTTGGGCCAGTGCGCGCGCGGCTTCAACGTAGGTAATGTCGTTGAGGGTGGTCAGGGCGTGGAGGGGTGTGTTGGTTCGTGCGATCTTGACGGAACATACCTGTCGTTTGGAGGTGTCGAAGAGCATGGTTGGGCCGACGATGCGTCGCCAGAAGGTGTATATGCTTCGACGATAGAGTTTCTCGCCGTGATCCTGTGAGTATCGCTTTTTGCCGAAGGTCGCTTCGGCCCAAATGCCTTTGGGTTGGTAGGGTTTGACGGACGGTCCGCCGAATTTGTCGACGAGTAAACCACTTGCGGCCAAGGCCTGATCGCGAATCATCCAGGAAGGCATTCGAAAACGCGGGCCGCGTGCGAGGAGGCGATTGGAGGGGTCTTTTTCCAATAGCTCGGGTGTGGTTATGGCCTTCTGGCGATAGGTTGCGCTCATGACCATCATCTTGAGCGTGGCCTTGATGTTCCATCCGGAGCGAACAAACTCTGTTGCGAGATAATCGAGGAGTTTGGGATGTGAGGGCTTTTCACCCTGTGCGCCGAAGTTCTCGGTGCTCTTGACCAGGCCGGTGCCGAAGAGCATCTGCCAGTAGCGATTGATGGTTACGCGTGCGGTCAAAGGGTTTGCGGGGTCCACCAACCAACGGGCGAGGGCCAATCGGCTTGGTGAGGTAATCGTGACTTTGGGAGAGAGGGTTTTGGGAATGGCGGCCTTGACCTCTCGTCGACGCTGGTTGTACAGTCCTTTTTCGAGGATGAAGGTCTTTCGCTTTTTGGACATGTCCTTCATCACCATGACCTGGGGAAGGCGTCGGCGAGCTTCGGAGATTTGCTTGTTGATCTGGTTCTCACGGGAGCGCAATTTTTGATAGGTCTGATCGGACTTCAAGAAGGCTTGGGACAGCAGGCGCTTCTGCGCGTCCGTACGACGGTCCGGTTTGGTGTTCAGTGCGGTTCGTATGTCGCCTCTTGATTTGGAAAGTTGGGGTGAATCATCGGATGTCATCGACAATCGGAATCGACCGAGGTTATGATTCTTGTGCCGAGAATCGTGGCGAAGTGTTATTGTGATTAAGGTGGAAGGGCTGATCTTAACCGGTTGATTGAACTGAAACACTGCTTCATGTTCGCGATCGACCACACGGTTTTCGTATACGGCCCAGCCTGTCTTTGGATTGCCATCATGGGCGTTGCGGATTTTGAGTGGTCCCTGTTCGAAGGTGGCTTTGGCTGTTTTTATTTTTATCAATCGAGGTTTTTGCCCCGCCCGGTCCTGCAGACGAACTTCAAACCCGGTCAGGACAAAGTTTCCGCTCGCCGCTTTGGAAAGACTGTTTTTGGTCAGGCTCTTGTGTCGTAACGCTTCCAGACGAATGCCGGTGATACGTTTCAAGTCCGTTTTAGCTGTGACGGTGTAGGTGTCGTTTGCGGGATTGGGGCCGGCTGCGAGGATGGACCTGTCAGGAAGAACTTTGAGTTGTTGCGAGACGGCTGTTGCCCGGGTTGTCTTGAGCGTGTGCCAACCGGTGGTTCCGGTCCCGGATAACATCGTCTGTTCCCACTGCTTCTGCCGGGCGCCAATCGTCTTTGCGTGCTCGTGCATATCCTTTCGAAGCTGCGCCAGATTCTTCTGAAGGTTATCGATAAGCGTCTTTTGCGGACCGGTCGCCACTGAGATCACTGGGGGCGTGCGCGAATTTCCGCCTCCGCCATTCACGGGCGTCTGGTTGTAAAACGCGAAGAGGCTGTAGTAATCTTCCTGACTGATCGGATCGAATTTGTGATCGTGGCAGCGTGAGCAGTTGAACGTCAAGCCCAGCCAGATGGTTCCCACGGTTTCTATCTGGTCGAAGACATACTCCACACGGTTTTCTTCCGGTATGCGGCCACCCTCGCCGTTAATCATGTGGTTGCGGTTGAACCCTGTTGCGAGAATCTGCTCTTCCGTGGGTTTGGGCAGCAGGTCGCCTGCGATTTGCCATGTGGTAAATCGATCGAATCTCAGGTTTTTGTTGTATGCATCCACGACCCAGTCCCGCCAGGGCCACATGGTACGTTCGTTGTCTCCCTGATAGCCGTTCGTATCGGCGTAGCGTGCGGCATCGAGCCATTCCCATGCCATGCGCTGGCCGTAGGCGGGCGATGCCAGGAGTCGATCCACGACTTTTTCATAGGCGTTTTTTGATTGGTCGGCCAGAAAGTTGTCAATCTGTTTGGGGGTGGGGGGAACGCCCGTCAAGTCCATCGTGACGCGGCGAATGAGTTTTTCTCGTGATGCTTCGGGTGAGGGTTGGAGTCCCTCGGCTTCGAGTCGAGCGAGAATAAACCGATCGATTGCGTTTCGTGCCCATCCGTTGAGTTTTACCTTTGGAAGTGCGGGTTTGGCGGGTTTATCGAAAGCCCAATGCCGCTGCCAGCCCGCGCCTTGCTTAATCCACTCCTTGAGCAGCATGATCTGCGCGGGTGTCGGGTGGCGAGCGGATTTTGGAGGCGGCATTCGATCTTCATGATCCTTCGTCGTCATGCGGTAAATCAACTCACTCGATTCGGGTTTTCCCGGCGTGACGATCGAATAATCATCGCCTTTTTTGTATAGCCCTTCTTTGGTGTCCAGCCGGAGTTTTCCCTTACGGGTTTTCGGGTCGGGGCCGTGGCAATTGAAACAGTAATCGCTGAGGATAGGTCGTATTTGTCGATCAAAGTCGATCTTCTCAGCGCCATCGGATATCGAGCCGAAAAGTAAGATGAATGCCGGGATGCCAAGGCTATGACGGGCTATTCGCATCATTGATCGTATTCCCAATGCGTATTTATCGTGCCAATCGACGTCCTGTATCCGTTCAATGTTGACGGCCGACGTCCAAGCGGGGGTTGTAGTCACAGGGTCTTGCCGTGCAATATCCCATTATATATCGAATCGGGTTGGCCTGTTTCATTGAATTTCCCAGGTCAGGATCTCCGTGTCGCCTGTGATCGTTGTCGCTATGATGAGTGCGGTGAGGGAGTGAATGGCGATCGGCGCCGCCGCGTGGAGACTCGTCTATGAATGTAACTATCCCGCAGGATATCAGGGGCGTTTCATCCGAGAGCATTCTTGAAGTTACCTGGAGCGAAGGACACGTGGGGCGATATGGGTATAAGGATCTTCGCCTTTCCTGCGGGTGCGCTCACTGTGTGGACGAGATGACAGGAAGGCGCATCATTCAGCCGGAGATGGTTGCGGATGACGTGTCGATCAGCGCTATTGAGCCGGTTGGTAACTATGCCATTAAGATTACGTGGTCGGACGGCCATGATACAGGCATCTATAGCTGGAAGCTTTTGGGTGAGATTTGTCCGTGTCCGGAATGCTCGGGCCAGACGTTAGGGCCGGATCAAATTTGAACGGAAAGGTCAGTTACTTTATTGATGAGGGAGTTGTCCACTTATGTTTTTGCTGCTGGTTTATCTGTTCGTAGCGATCGTCGTTTCGTTCCTGTGTTCGATTCTTGAGGCGGCGTTGTTGAGCGTGCCGCGGGCGCACGTCGAAACGATGGTGCGCGAGGGGAGTCCGGCGGGCGAGCGGTTGGCGGCCATGAAGTCGGATATTGATCGTCCGTTGTCTGCGATCCTGACACTCAACACGATTGCGCACACGGTCGGCGCGGCGGGCGCGGGCGCGCAGGCCGCGGCGGTGTTCGGCAGTCAATGGTTGGGCGTTGCCAGTGCGATCCTGACGTTGCTGGTTCTTGTGTTTTCGGAGATCGTTCCGAAGAAGCTGGGGGTGGTGTATGCCAAACCCCTGGCGGGGTTTACCGCGGTGACGACCAGCGGGCTGGTGGTGATGCTCTGGCCGATCGTCAAGCCGATCGAGTTGCTTAACCGTGTCATCAGTGGTCCCCAGGATCGGGCAAGCGTGAGCCGTGCCGAGCTACACGCGATCACACGTCTTGGGGAGGAGGAGGGTGTGATTGACGAATCCGAATCGCGTGTGATGCGCAACCTGCTTGCGCTGCGCAATACCGCGGTGAACCAGATCATGACGCCGCGGAAGGTTGTCTTTGCGTTGCAGGAGGACCAGACGGTGGGCGAGGTGGTTGATCCGTCCAGGCCGCTTCAGTTTGCGCGTATGCCACTTTACGCAAAGGACATGGATGGTATTGTCGGCGTGATCACGCGATATGACATTTTCCAGGCCTATCACACGGGCAAACAGCAGAGGCGTTTGAATGAATTGGCACGCGACATCCATGTCATCCCTGAACACGCTTCAGTCGCCGATGCCATCGAGCAGTTCCTTCAGCGCAGATCGCAACTGTCGCAAGTGGTGGATGAGTATGGTGGGACTGCGGGTGTGGTGACGCTGGAGGACTGCGTGGAAACGCTGTTGGGTGTGGAGATCGTGGATGAGACGGACCGGGTCGAAGACATGCGGGATCTGGCCCGTCGATTGCTGTCTCGTCAGCAACGTGACATGGCGCGGCGGCGAGATGCGAAGGATCATTTTTGGCTCGATCGGCCCGAAAGCGATGAATCGCAGGATTGAAACCATCTCCGGTCAGGTCTCGATGGCGCGAGGCGACATACCTGAACAGGTATGTTCTGTGTGATCACTGATGATTTGATGCGTTCGCGCCCGTTTTCATTCGCTTGCGACGTTTGTTGCCACCGCTGGTTTTGATCTTTGTGATGGTGCGCCATGTTTTTTCGGTTCGCCAGGCGGGATGTGTCAGGCGGGCGTCCCAGATGGCCAGGCCTACTGATGGGTCTTTGGCGACCCATTCAAGATGTTTGCTCAGTGGGGTATCCAGCCACGCGCCTGCCTTGCCGGGCATACCGATGACCAGTTTTGATGCGTGCTTGCCTCCGGCTTTCCTGATGAAGGCATAGCCGCGCCAGGCGGCGGCGCCGGCGCCCGTTTCGGTGTAGCCCATGACCTGGAGGGCATCGACGTGGGGCAGCAGGGCCGGCCACCATCGTTGATTTGGCGCGTGCCATTTGTAGGCAAATGTGTTGACTGTTAATTCCTTGTCCTTTGCATGTAGTCGGACGGATAGTTCCTTAATGAATCGGATGAATGCTTCTTTGGTGGCGTCTTGATTTCCTTTGCCTTCCAAATCGATATCGACGCCATCCAGTTTCAGTCGGATGGTTTCCTTTACCAGGGCATCAATGAAGACCTTGCGATTTGTCTTGAATGCCTGGGTTGCCAAATTCCAATCCCAGCCTTTATTGGTTGCGTTATAGATGCAGAGCATCACGCGTACACCATTGGCTTTGCCCCAGCGGCGAAATGCGATTACCTCCGCTTCGGTGACCTGTTTGAATCGCGATACCAGCTTGATACCGCCGTGCGTGGTTGGTTGCCAGAATTGCAGTCCGATGTGGGTGAGCGCATTTTTCATGGCGATGCGGCCGAACGATTCGTTGAGGCGTTGTTTGCAGTCCTTGATGGAGTATGGCGGAACCCATGTCATGACACGTCGCTTGACGGTCGACTCGTTTGCAAGCGCATGAAGGGAAGTGAACACGGCGAGGAAAGTTAGCATGGCGTTGCGGATTGCGTTTGACATTGTTAAGTTCTCCAGTTCTGACGCCGTCAATACAATTGTGCGTGTATGGGGGTATCAGGCCGTTATGCTGATGGGCATGGCAATGTCCGGGCGTTGATCTGATCTCTCTACCGCCATTTCCCGATTGAGTTTATCCCCGATATGCCACCTGGCTTTTGAAGTTGAATTGTACTTCCTTGGCGGGTGTACTGAATTGGATATAAGGGCCATTGCTCAAATACTCCAATAGCACATGGATAAGATATAAGTGGTAAGGTCATTCTCGTGTCTGCGGTCACCTAGTTGTGTGTCGTGCCGATCAACAACGGGTCGAGCCGCTACACAGTCATTCAAATAATTCACTTCAACCCATTGCTTAACTGCACGGCGGTACGGTACACTTATCAATGTTAGATGTTGTCGCCTATGCCGATAGAATTTGATCCTCTCATGAGAACACTGACTCTCTTCATTGTCATTGCCTGTACTTCACCGTTGGTGAATGGGGCGGACTGGCCGAACTGGCGAGGCCCCAGGTTTGACGGTGTCTCCACGGAGAAGCTCCCAAGTGACTTGCCAAGATCGCTGCCGATCGCCTGGACGACGGAAGTGGGGACAGGGTTCTCCACTGTTTCGGTTCAAGGAAACAAAGTGCTAACCATGGGGCATTCCAAGGGCAAGGACACCGTCTGGTGTCTGAGCGCCACCGATGGTCGGGTCCTCTGGAAGCATATCTACAATTGCCCACTCGACCCGCGCTATTACGAAGGAGGGCCGGGCAGCACACCAACCATTCACCATGGTTTTGTCTATACGCTGAGCAAGAAGGGGCATGTCTTTCGACTTGAACTCAAGACGGGAAAGGTTATCTGGAGTCGAGATCTAATCAAAGACCACGGCTTCAAGTTGCCCGAGTGGAGCTTTGCGGGCTCGCCGTTCATCTACAAGGATTCGGTGATTCTAAGTGTGGGCCGGCAGGCAGTTGCATTGGCGCTGAAAGACGGTGTGACCAGGTGGATGCCTTCAAGGGAAACCTCGGGATATGCAACCATCGTTCCATTCCGGAATGACGAATATTTGTATTTCTCGGCGAGAGCTTTGATGGGGATTTCTTTGAAGGATGGCTCAGCGAATTGGAAGGTTCGCTGGAAGTCCAGCCGAGACGTGAACGCCGCAGATCCTGTGACGCTTGGCAATAATCAACTGCTTGTTTCTTCGAGCGCGGGAACGGCTCTATTGGATCTTTCTTCGGGGAAGCCCATAGAGGCGTGGAAACAGAGGGGCTTGCGGTGGTACTTCAATCCGGGAGTTGTAATTGGAAAGCATGTATATTCGATCAATGGCACTACTCACAGACCCACGGAACTGGTGTGCACGGAACTTAAGACTGGAAGGACTGTCTGGAGTGAGGAGGGGTACGGCAGTGGTGGTCTGATCGCGTCCAAAGGCGATGTTGTTGTATTCGATAAGGGCACGCTTACTATTTTCAAGGCATCGCCGGACAAGTTCCTTCTTCGGCTGCGGCAACGGGTGATGAAGGGGAAGTGCTGGACAAGTCCTGTGATTTCGAACGGACGGATCTACTGCCGCAATGCGACGGGTACTCTGACATGCCTGAGCTTTGGAAACTGAGCGGTAAAGGTTCAAAACTCAGCCGACCTTAAAACCCACGTATTTGAGCCGTAGTCCATCTACGTGCGGCATTAGCTCGAAGAAGATTTCAATCTATCGATTGGTTAGAATCGCCACCATGAACACCCAACGCCGGCGATTTATACTGGTTACGTTGGCCGGTTGGATCAACCGTCAGCAGAACCAGATCACATCCTCAAAGCTTAGGTCGAGCAGTTGCCTAGTCAGGCAACCCTGATACGCAAGCCATTGGGCGCTCTTGAATCATTGAAAGTGGCGCGAGATTATTGGACATCCTGAACGACGCCGCTCAATAACTTGTGTATGCCGGAATCGTTTTGGATCAGCAGGGCGCCGTGATCGTCAATGCCGTTACAGATTCCTGAAATAGTCCGCCTGCCAGAAGTGATGCTTACGAAGTGTGTACGTAGAAGGCAAGACTCCCACCATTCGGCGGCGAGTTGAAGCGTGTCGGCCGCCATCGATTGATAACGGTGGGCGATTTGCCTCAATACTGTGCGCAACATTTCGCACAATGGATAGTGTGTGCCACTTGTATCGTGAAGTGATGTCGCTCGCCGGCGGATTTCATCGGGCGCCGCGGTTAGCGCGTTGTTTACATTGATTCCAACGCCGACAACCAAACGATTTGGGCATGTCGATGATCGTTCGAGCAGGATGCCGGCGACCTTGTGCGATCCGAGATAGACATCGTTTGGCCACTTTAATTGTATTTGTCCGGGTGGTACATACTCGCTCAATGCGTCCTGCAATGCGAGTGCCGTCGTAACGGAGAGCCGTGGGTCAAATTTCCCGGTCGGCTCATATTTTGTAGCGTCGATCACGAGTGAGAACGTTAGCGCTCCGGGCGCCGACCACCATTGGTTTTCGCCTCGGCCACGACCGGCGGTCTGAAAATCGGTAAGCACCAGCAACGGAGTATGAAGATTATCAGAGGCTGCGCGCTGGAGTGCCAGATCATTGGTCGAAGGAAGTTCGGGGTGGAACTCAACGGTCCTTACGAAGGAATCGTCCTTGATAATTTCAATGTCCCTGGCGGAGAACATGTTCGGCCTTGAGTTCAGGTATCCATGGTGACCAACAATTCACCGGCTTCGACTTGTGTGCCGGGTTGCACAAGGATCTCGTCGATTCGGCCGTCTCGTTCAGCAGCGATGGTCGTCTGCATTTTCATGGCTTCGAGCATCAGTAATTTCTGGCCTTTGACGACTGAATCTCCGGGTTGTGCGGCTACGTTGACGACCATCCCGGGCATGGTGGAGCCGATATGAGCGGGGTTGGATGGATCGGCTTTGGGTCGGCGCGGCGTCTCCGGTTCAAGAGCGCGATCGGTTACGGTGATTTCGCGAGGCTGGCCGTTGAGTTCAAAGAATACGGTGCGCGTACCGTCTTCATGAGCGTCGCCAAGGGTCAGGAAGCGAATGATCAGCGTTTTGCCTGGTTCGATGTCCACTGCGAGTTCATCGCCCGGTTCGAGACCGTAGAGGAAGGCCGGTGTTGGCAGGATGCTCATGTTGCCGTACTTTCGTTGGTGCTCGGCAAAGTCTGTGAAGACCTGCGGGTACAGCACATGCGAGACCACCTCCCGTCGCAATGGTTCGCGATTGAGCATCGGCCGAATGGTTTCGACGGTCTGATCGAATTCGGCGGGGGGGAGATTGGCACCGGGACGTCCATCGAGTGGTTTTTCACCGCGTAAGATCTGTTCTCGCACGTCCTGTGGGAAGCCGCCGGGCGTCTGGCCCATGCGGCCACTGACGAGGTCCACCACCGACTGGGGAAATGCGATTTCGCGCTTTCCGGCGAGTACATCGGCGGTTGACATTTCGTTGGCGATCAGGAACAGAGCGAGGTCGCCTACCGCCTTGGAGGTGGGCGTTACCTTGACGATGTCGCCCAGCATTTGATTGACATCGGCGTATACCCTGCAGACTTCGCCCCAACGATCGGCGAGTCCGAGCGCCCGCGCCTGCTGGTAGAGATTGGTGTACTGGCCGCCGGGCATCTCGTGCCGATAGAGGTCGGCGCCCGCGGGGAGGGCAGGGCTTTCGAACCCGGCGTAGAACTCGCGTACGGCGCGCCAGTACTCGGAGATCGCATCGAGGTGTTGCGCGTGTAATCCGGTATCGCGTTCGGACAGTCGCAAGGCTTCGACCAACGTGTTCATATTTGGCTGGGATGTGCCGCCAGACAGGGGGGCGAATGCGGTATCGACGATGCCGACGCCTACTTCGGCGGCTTTCAGCAGCGATGCCGCCTGTGCGCCGCCGGTATCGTGTGTGTGGAAGTGAATGGGAAGATCGACTTCCGCGCGCAATGTTTTGATGAGCAGTTCCGCGGCGTATGGTTTGCAGATGCCGGCCATGTCCTTGATGGCGAGAATGTGGGCGCCCATGTCCTCGAGCTGTTTGGCCATGTCGACGTAGTACTTCAGGTTGTACTTGGGCCGATCCGGATCGAGGATGTCACCGGTGTAGCAGATGGCGGCTTCGCAGATCGCGCCGCTCTTGATCGCGGCATCCATCGCGACCTTCATGTTCGGGACCCAATTCAACGCATCGAAGACGCGAAAGACATCGATACCGGCTTCGGCTGCTTCTTCGACAAACGCTTCGACGACGTTGTCGGGGTAATTCGTGTAACCGACTGCGTTTGACGCGCGCAGGAGCATCTGGAAAAGGATGTTTGGGACGCGTTGGCGCATTTCCGCAAGGCGCTGCCAAGGGCATTCCTTGAGGAAGCGCATGGATGTGTCGAAGGTGGCTCCGCCCCACATTTCGAGCGAAAACAGTTCGGGGCACAGACGGGCGTAGGCGTCGGCGATCTGGAGCATGTCGTAGGTGCGCAGCCGCGTTGCCAGCAGTGACTGGTGAGCGTCACGGAAGGTTGTATCCGTGACCAACACGCGTTTCTGATCAAGCAGCCATTGCGAGAACCCTTTCGCGCCCAATTCGAGAAACTTTTGACGGATGCCGTCCGGTGGCGGTGATTGTGCATCGTATTTCGGCAACGGGGCGGGGGTGCGACGGTCGGCTTGTGGGCGGTCCTTTACCAGTGGATTGCCGTTGACGATTGTCTCGGCAAGATACGTCAGTAGTCTTGTCGCCCGATTGCGCCGGCGGGGGAAGTCAAACAGTTCCGGGGTTTGATCGATGAAGCCCGTGGTACAGTCACCGGCCATGAAGGTTGGGTGCATGATCAGTTTGATGAGGAAGGGGATGTTGGTTTTGACGCCGCGGATGCGGAATTCCTGCAGGCAGCGTTCCACGCGCCGGGTCGCATCGGGGAAATTTCTCGCCCACGAGGTTACTTTGGCCAAGAGCGAATCGTAGAACGGATGGACCACAGCGCCGGAAAACGCCGTGCCGGCGTCGAGGCGAATCCCCATTCCACCGGCCGATCGATAGTGGGAAATGCGGCCGTAGTCCGGCATGAATTTGTTCGACGGGTCTTCGGTGGTGACGCGGCATTGGATTGCGAAACCATGTGTGGCGATCCTGTC
>JANQQT010000165.1 GCA_028284925.1 Phycisphaeraceae bacterium
ACATCCTCCGTATGCCTCCCTACATAACCCAACCACCCCAACTCCCGCAACACCTCATCCCTCCCACGATACTCATTAGGCGTCAACCTTAAAACCATCTCCCCACAGTCGTAAACCAGATTCGTATTTGACCGTATCAACCGCACACCCTCTTCCAACCCAAACACCCCACGCAACGCCTCCACGAACTGCCCATCACCATAGTCCATCGGCAATTCCCATATTGAACATCCCATAACGCGTCACGCAGTTCTCAGCGCAGCCAAACCTGAACCGCCGTCAAATTAAAGTACCGACACCACCCTCTAAAATACCCCCAACGCCTTACCCTCACAGATCTGATAAGGCCTCCCCTCAACATCATGCAGCTGCGCCTTCGGATCAATCCCCATCGCCTTATAAACCGTCGCATGAACATCCTCAGGCGTGCACCCATCCGACCCCGGGCTAATCCCCTTACTGTCACTACTCCCATACACCACCCCACCCCTCACACCACCACCCGCCATCGCCACCGAATAAACACCCGGATGATGATCCCTCCCTCCATTCCCATTCACCTTCGGCGTCCTCCCAAACTCCGTCAAAAACACCACCAGCGTCTCATCCAACATCCCACGCTGCTCCAGGTCCGTCAATAAAGCCGATGCCGTCCGGTCAAACACCGGCAGCAACCGCTTCTTCATCTTCGGGAAATGATCCCGATGCGTATCCCAGTTATCCCCGCTACCGCCCGCAAGATCACCCGCCCCCGCACACACCTGCACCACAGGCACACCCGCCTCCACCAGACGCCGCGCCAACAACATCCCCTGCCCACCCATATGATTGCTGTACATCTGCCTCACCCGCGGATCCTCGCCTTCCAGGTCATACGCCTCCGCCAACGCTGAATCCAGCAACATATCCGCCGCCATCTTCCGGAATCGGTCCAATTGGTCATAAGCCGCCTGCCCGCCCGTCTCCTTCTCAAGTGTCTTCAACAACACCTGACGCTGACGCATCCGTGTCCGCTTCACAATCGGCTGCAACTTCATCTCTCGGCCACTTACCCTCGACGTCCCACCAAACGGAACCCCAGCAGGCGTCGGCAACAACACCGGATCATACTGACCACCCAACCAACCCCCAAACTGCCCCGGGATCAACGTCCCATTGTCATACATCGAATGCGGCAACCGAATCGCACGAGGCACACCCACAGGCGGATTACGAAAATACGACATCGTCGACGCCAGACAAGGCCAGTTCTTACGATCCAACGCCTTACCTGCCGCCTTCGGATGCCCCGTAAGGTTGTAATACAACGCACTCCCATGCCCCCCATCACGGTGATGCACCGAGCGAATAATCGCAAGCTTGTCCTGATGCTTCGCCATCATCGGAATGTATTCACAAAAACGTACCCCCGGCGTCGCAGTCGGTATCGAACCAAATTCCCCGCGTATCTCCGACGGAGCATCCGGCTTCGGATCAAACGACTCATAATGACTCATCCCGCCCCAGCTATAAACGACAATACATGCCTTCGCCTTCGCAGCCACCGCCCCTTGCGCACGCGCCTGAAAAAAAGTCGGCAACGTCAAACCAGCCAAACCCACACTTGACCGCAAAACTTCACGTCTTGAATAACCAAGTTCATTCATATTCTGATCTCACACATGCCCCGATGACTTGTCAACTTCATTATACACTATCGGTTCACATACCCACCGAAAACCAATTCGATGGACAACCACCACCTTCCTCTGACCTCACCCCGGAATCACCGCACGCGAAATCTCCGAAGAGTCCACAAAAAAGTACCCCAACACATTGTCACTCTTATCCGTCACCACCCACGTATTTCGCGTATACGTATTCTGATCACGCATCCCCCCAGGCGCAATCTCACCATACAGCTGCAACTTATTCCCATAACTCACCCAATAGAGCTTCACGCTCTTCTTCGACTTGTTCACAAAATACACCCGCGTATTCAACCCATTCTTACTCCGCGGCGCATCTTCACGATCACTCGTCGCAACCCACTTCAAATCCGCCTTCGGCTTAGGGCGATCATCCTTCGCCGGTGTGTACTTCGCCAACTTACTCAAATCCACACCACGCACCACCTTCAACTTCGGCAACTGCTTCTTGAGCTTCGCCACCCCCGCATCCGTAACCTTCGTCTGCCAGACATACAACTTCCGCAACTTCTTCAACCCCCCAAGCCTGCCCAACGTCTTATCCGTAATTCCCGTCCCGTAAAAATTCAAATACTCCAACTCCACCAACCCACCCAGATACTCCGTCCCCTCATCCCCTACCTTCGTCCGCTCAAGATGCAACCGCCTCAATTTCACCAACCCCTTCAAATGCACCAACCCCTTCCCCATAATCTTCGTTCCCCTCAAATTCAACGACACAATCCCCTTCAATCTCCCCACATTCTTGAGACCCTCATCTTTCAAGTCCCGACCCGTCAAGTGAAAACCAACCACCCAACCGTCTTCCCC
>JANQQT010000201.1 GCA_028284925.1 Phycisphaeraceae bacterium
GTGGATCGTGATTGGTTGTTGGATGCGTTTGGGAAGGGTTTTGATGAGGTTGTTGTGCCGGAGGGGGCGCGGACGGAGGGAATTGTTGAGGGTGGTGAAGAAGGTGGTGGTGGGCCGGGGGCTTCCGGAAGTTCCGGGGGCGGGGGTGTGGTTGATTTGTTGGAGGTGGTGGGTGGGGTGGAGGTGTAGAAGCAGATCGATGGTCTTCTGCAATACGGTTCCCGAATATGGTATTGGGTTTCCCACGGTCGGGCGTCTATTGCCCCAGTGTCGCAACCAGTAGTAGCGGGCCTGCCGATACGACCACGCCGCCGGGCTTCTCTTCCGTGATGGCAAATACGGTCGGCTTAACACTTAGTTTCGCGTCGATCGGGATGATCACTTCTCCGTTTTCCGCAACATCAAACACACCTCCGTCAACGGGATGTTTGTCGCGTTTGGGGTCAACGATCCACAGCTGATACTGCCGTACTTTCGGATCGTTCTTCGGCATGCCTTTGAGTCGCATAAACCCACTCTGCCTGGACTCACTCCAGACAACATCTCCGGTGGCGTTGGCAAAGCGTTCGGCTTTAGGTTTGTTCCACTTGGAAATTTGAACATCGGAAGCTTCCTGAATCAGTGCCGCGCGGCGCTGACCAAGTGTTAATGGTGTGTCCTTACCCGGAAAGAGATTCTGCCACCAGCCGACCGTGGCGATCACAAACATGGCGGCGGCAGCCAGCCATCCCAGTCGCTGTGGCCCGATTACGAAACGGTGATCGGTTTCCTCATCGTCATCCGCTAATTCAACAGGTGCGGTGCGAGCATTGGCAGTTAGCAACGAACTGACCGGGCCTGTGCCTTGTTCAATCAGCTTTTGCCTCAGTGAGTCAGGCAGAGGTTGATAATGCTCCTGGACATAGGCTAACTCCGAGAAACCCGCCGCCAGATCAATGGCGGTCAAGTCGTCGATCAGGGTCATCTCAGACATATTTGCCGTTAACTCGTCCAACTCCCTTTGTTGACCAAGGTTCAGCCCATCGGTCACGCGATCCACCAACAACTCGATCACCCGTTCATTTGGATTCGTCGAACGTTCCATCATTTACCTCCCCATTGCTCAGCACCGTCATCGCTGAGCATTTCGCGCAACCTTAGTAAGCCCCGGCGTATGTTGGTCTTGACTGTTCCCAGCGGGACATCCATCCGTCTCGCAATCTCACTGTGCGAATGTCCTTCGTGTATCGACAAACGCAAGGCAGCCTGCTGCTCCTCGGTAAGTGAGGACATGGCATTCTGAGCTCGTTCCACTTCCTCCCGTACTTCTACCGGCTGGATATCGGTGGTCGCCTGAGTATCCGTCGCCGGTGTGAATGCTTCGTGGGCGGGCGTTCGACCGGCCTTACGTTGCTTGTCGATCAGTCGCCGTCGGGCAACGGTTGAAATGAAAGTCGCCTCCGAACCCACCTGTGGGTCATAGCGCCCCGCGATACGCCAGATCTCCGTGAAAATCTCCTGTACGGCATCCTCCGCATCAGTCGCGTTTCGGCAGAACTTTCTTGCCAGCGACCACACAAGCCCTCCAAACCGATCAATGCACACCGTGACCGCATCACGGTTGCCCGCGGCGATCTGCTTCAGCACACTTGATTCTGAGGTTGCGGTAATTGCCTGCCTCTCCATGATCCATACCGAGATACCTGCGATTGTAGGCGCGGGTATTCGCTCGGCGAATTCAGACTCTATGGGGTGTATCGACTTTACGGAAATCACATTTCGCTCGCTTTGACCCGTTCAGACTGGTAATCCATCTTTTTCTGATAGTGCCTATCAGCGATAAGTCCTGCCAGTCTATAGAGATCTCTATACGCCCACCGAAGTTTCCTGGGCGTATGCTTCCGGCCGAAGGGTATTTGATGTCGCTGGACGAGGCTCAATCAGGTAATGCGACACAAACCATTCGTTGCCTTCTCGATACCCCCATAGCTCGGCACACGCCATGAAGAACACACGCCAACGATTGAACCACTTCCTGGCATGGTCTTGTCCATAAGTCTCACCAAGTATGGCGATGGCTTGTTTCTTATGGTTATCCAGATTCCTGAGCCACGCGTTGGCGGTATCCTGATAGTGCGATCCGTTCCATCGCCACTGACGAACGACCTCGACCTGTTCGCTGAATGACTCAAAGATATCTTCCGCGGGCATGATCCCGCCTGTGAAAAAGTGTTGTCCCATCCAGTTGGCCGGACCATCGGTTTCAAAGGGGTAGGTGTGTCTCTGATGACAGAAGATATGTACAAACAGTTTGCCATCGTCGGTTAGCCAACGGCTTACGCGCGTCAGCAATTCCGAATAATTACGCATGTGCTCGAACATCTCGACGGACACGATGCGGTCAAACTTGCCATCCGGTTCAAAGTCATTCATATCACAGGTGATGACTTTCAGGTTATCGAGTCCTCGACGCTTCGCCTGCTTTTCAATGTGAGTACGTTGCGAATGGGAGTTGGATACCGCCATGACTCGGCTGTTGGGATAAGTCTCCGCCATCCACAACGTCAATGAGCCCCAACCACACCCCAGCTCGAGGATGGTCTGTCCATCCTCCAGTTGTGCGTGTTCACACGTTACCTTTAACGCATTCGCTTCTGCCTCATCGAGACTTTCATCCCCATTCTCAAAGAAGCAGCAACTGTATTTGCGATGTTTACCCAGGCACAGTTCATAGAACTCCGCGGGAACCTCGTAGTGCTGTTCGTTCGCTTTTTCCGGAACGGGCGCAACCTCACCTTGCTTCATGCTTCGATAGAACGCGTCTTTTTCCATGTCGGAGCGCTCCGCCTCGTTCTCCAGTCGCGTGGCGCACAATCGACGAATGCCGTAGCGCGTAAACGCATCGGGCATCACGCCAAGGTCAAGCAGCCGGATTGCCAATGTCATGAGTTGATCGCGCATGGTCGTATCCTCGTCTCGGGCGCATCGGTATGAATACGCTGGTGATGCGTTGGTATTCCCGATAGGCCTCCCCCCGTGTTTCCAGCAATCGCGCTTCAGCAGGTGGGATGCCTGTGACCTTCAGCAGGAAGAAAAGCATGATCAATGCCCCGGCCAGCGCAACCCACCACCACGGTGAACCGATCGCAACCAGGGCGTAGGCCCACCACTGAAGCCATTCAAAAAAGTAGTTGGGGTGCCGGGAATATCGCCACAAACCAACATTGCACACCCGCTCGTGCGAGTCGGGCCTCGACTTGAAGGCCGCGAGCTGCGCATCCGCGATGGACGCGCCGACGATCGATGTGAGCCAGATCAGGATTGCAAGAACATCCAGCAACCCCCACATCGGTTCGGCATTCAGCGCAACAGACAGCATCGGAAATGCGAAAAGCACCGCCCAGGCCGCCTGAATCTGATAAAAAATAAACATGCGTTTGTTTGCATTCTCACCCCATTTCTCACGCATTCGCGTATATCTTCCATCCTGTGACTCACGCGTCATGCGAACGGCCAGGTGCAAGCCAAGCCTTACCCCCCACAGCCCAACCATGATCCCGACCACGATCCTTCTTACCAGGTCACCTTCCGCATTGCAGACCAACCAGATTGCCACCGCCGCCGTCCCAAAGGACCACGCCACATCGACAATCCCCGCGTTCCTGCCCGTGCGTTGGTACAACCACATCCCCGTCATCAGCACAATCATGACCAGCCAGGCAAGCAAAATGGAGAGACTCAGATCCATCAACATACTCCAAGGGGTTGCGACCGGTTGACCGCCGGGTCATTGAAACGACATTCCGGCCTGGCGAGTACCATCTGGGACAGCCCGATATACCGTTCATCAAAACCCGCTTCGCAATAACACAGGTAATAGTTCCACATTCGTAGCAATCGATCGGGATAACCCAGCACTTTGATCCCATCGACATTGGCCAGGAAATTCTCTCGCCAGTCACGCAACGTCTGGGCATAGTGCGTGCCGAATTCATCAACCTTCACCAGTTTGAAATCAGACGATTGGGCCATGGCATTGGTCATCGATGACATTGCGGGTACGCAACTTCCCGGAAAGACATACCGTTGGATGAAATCAGTGCGTTTCAGATACGCTGCATACCGATGGTCCGGCATGGTAATTGCCTGCAGTACCATTGCCCCATCGGCCTTAAGCAACTCCGAACATCGTCTAAAGAAGGTAGGCAGGAACCGATGCCCAACCGCCTCGATCATCTCCACGGAGACCAGCTTATCGAACCGACCTTCGAGTTCGCGATAGTCGTTCAGGAGCAACGTCACCCGATCCTGAAGCCCCGCCGTCTCGACGCGCTCCCGAGCAAGTCTAAATTGTTCCTTTGAAATGGTGGTGGACGTCACCCGACAACCAAAATGCTTCGCCGCATACACAGCCAGACCGCCCCACCCCGTACCGATCTCCAAAAGATGATCATCGGACGACAGATTCATGATCCGGCACAGCCGATCAATCTTCGCATTGGAAGCCTGTTCAAGCGTTGATTCCGCAGACTCGTAAATACCGCAAGAATACGACATCGTCGAGTCCAGAAACTTTTTAAAGAAATCATTGCCCAGGTCATAGTGATCTTCGATATTACGCTGACTCCCCTTCAGCGTATTGCGTCGAAGCCCATGCCACATCCTGCCAAGCACACTCCGAACACGACCAAGCCCCAGACTAAGCCGGTCCGTCGTCCCCAACGCTCGAATCATGACGCGAAACAGCGTCGTCAGTTCCTTGCAATCCCAGTCGCCGTCAAGATAAGACTTGGCCACACCGAGATTCCCGCCCGTGATCGCCCTGGTATAAAACTTCGGCGAGTGGATCGATATCCTTACCCCCGTGTCAGCCGATTCATCGCCCAGGTGGGTAACGCCTTCCGCATCGCAGAGGACCAGCGACGCCCCCTTGATGGAACGTAATTTACCGATAAGCATCGACTTGGCACGACGTTCTATCCAGCCAAGCGGGCTTGGTCGCTTTTCGATCGATTGCAAATGAAAAGTCGCTGAAGTCATGATGTTCGATGCTCCAGTGAAGTGTTTAAGTGTCGTTTCGGATGAGGCACAAATGGCACACGCTTAAGGCGGAGACGCAATGCCTGCCAATAGATCGACGCAATGATCCGACCGGACATGAACGGATAACGCAACAAAACCTTCGTCAGATTCCTGCCCGTGATCGGCCTGCGTTCCAGCATCATCGATGCATGAAATACTTTCGCATCACTTTCATTTTGAAGCGAGTCATCCTCGCTCACACCCCGCTCAAGATTGGACATCCGAACGACCAGACGTTCACCCGGAGAAGAAAAACGCCAGTCGTACCGCTGGTCCATCTTCATAAACGGCGACACGTGAAATGCCTTATCAAACTTAAACCTAAAATGACCGGCGTGAGACCGAGTTTGTGGCCGCACATCCAGCACATAAGCAAACCTCTCACCCCACGGTGTGTTGTTAACCTCCGCCAGAATAAAGTCGATCCCGGAATCATCGGAATTCCAGCAATAGTAAAAACTCACCGGGTTAAAGCAGTACCCAAAGTACCGCAGGTGCGTAAGCAATCGAATCGGCCCCGTCGGCCTGCAACCCGTCTCACCCTCAACCCGTTGGCGAATCGTTTCATCCAGCGTCGCCTCTTCACCCGCCAGATGATCCTTTCGCTTGAAACACGCCAGGTTAAGCCGTTCAATAGACCAGAACAGCCGCCCTCGAAACACATCCTCAAGTTCCGCCAGATCCAGATACATCATGAACATCCGATATCGAAATCGATGCTCGACGGGCGACAGGCGTCGGTGATGAATAATGCCTTCGTAAATGCAGCTGTTCATGATTCCAACTCCATTTCAAACGCTCTGCATATCGCCAGTGCGCTGTTGACACCATCCTCATGAAACCCATAACCCCAATAGGCTCCGCAATAAGATGTCCTTCGATGGTCAATCAGTTCCTGATGCCGCGATTGCGCATCCCTGCGTTCAAGCGTGAAGATTGGATGGTGATATTGAATACGCTGGATGATCTTCTCCGGATCAATCCCATCATCATCATTCAGCGTGACACAGAACGTATTCCTGGACTCAATACTCTGAAGCATGTTCATGTTGTACGTCACCGTGGCAATCTGATCAGACCGGTGGTTGGCCCGATAGTTCCAGCTCGCCCACGCCCGACGCTGTCGAGGCAATACGCTCGTGTCCGTATGCAGAATCGCTTCGTTGGGTTGATACGGAAACGCTCCGAGCAACTCCCTTTCCATCCCGCTCGGATCCTGAATTAGTTTCAACGCCGTATCCGCATGACATGCAAGGACCACGTGATCGAACAGATGCTTTTCGCCGTTTACAAATGTGACCGCCACGTGTTCACCCGAACGCGTGATCGATTTCGCGGGCATACTCGTGCGTATGCGATCCGCAAAACCTCGCGTCAACGGCCCGAGATATTGCTTCGACCCCGACCTTACGACACGCCAGACCGGCCTGCGACCGATCTGCAACATCGCGTGATTACTCAGAAATTCAATGACGAATCGAATCGGAAACCGTTTAAACGTCTCCGTAGGACACGACCACAGGGATGCGCCTAACGGCACAAGATAATTGTTCAAAAAAGTCTTCCCGAATCCCACCTGCTGGACATATTCATAAACGCTCGGCTCCGCATCACCACGCTGCAGCAACTTCGGAGCCAGACGATTGAACCGAAGGATGTCATACAGCATCTTCCAAAACCGGAGCTTTAAAAGATTACTCCGTTGTGAAAACAACGTATTCAACGAAGTCCCGTTGTATTCCAATCCCGATTGGTCACATCGCACGCTGAAGCTCATCGAGGTGGGCTGTGATGCCACGCCCAGTTGCTTCAGCAATCGGGTGAAATTCGGATAATTCTGTTCATTAAAAACAATGAACCCCGTATCCACAGCATGGGATTCACCGTCAAGTTCAACATCAATCGTATTCGTATGACCGCCCACATAGTCGTTCGCTTCATACACACTGACCTCATGCGAGCGGCTTAGTATATACGCAGCGGTCAATCCCGAAATCCCTGCGCCAATGATTCCGATTTTCATGGCGCACCCCCAGGTGGCTTCTTCGATATCCGATTGCGATTCAGCGCATGCCGCGGCACAGGACGCAGATCCCAGATCAAACCCAACTTGCTCATCACCCAAAGAACGTACCACGTGATATCCACCTCCCACCAGTAAAAACCCTGGCGAACAGATGCCGGATAATGGTGGTGATTGTTATGCCATCCCTCGCCCAGCGTCAGGATCGCCAGAAACCAGTTATTCCGGCTGTCGTCTTTCGTATCAAATCGCTTACGACCGAAACGGTGTGCCAGCGAATTAATCGTGTACGTCGCGTGATACATCACAATCGTCGAAACCACAAAACCCCAGACCAACGCCTGCCAGCCATTGGTTTCCAGCGATGGAAAGCTGCGACCAACTACCTCCCCAAGCAGAAAAATACCCGTTCCCAGAATCACAACCGGCAACCAGTCGAATCGATTCAGGAAACGAATTTCAGGATACCGCTTCCAGTCACGCACCATCGTCAGGTCGGTATGGAAATTCTCGCGCGTCAGGAACCATCCCATATGGCTCCATAACAACCCACGGATGGTGGGTGAATGCACATCAGGATCCTGATCCGAATAGATGTGATGCTTGCGATGGTGCGCAGCCCACCACATCGGGCCGCGTTGCGCCGCCGTGCAACCCAGCCAGGCAAGAATGAATTGGGTCAACCGTGCCGTCTTGAAACTGCGATGCGAAAAATATCGATGATAAAACGCCGTCACAAAAAACATCCGCGCGACATACATGAAGACAGCCAGCCCGACCGCAAACCAGCTTACGCCAACAAACAACACACACACACATGCGACATGCAGCAGGATAAAAGGCAGGATACGAAACCAGTCAATACGCCTGCCATTGGACGATTCCGCCTGCGAGGTATTAACAGCCAAACTTGGATTTGAGGAAACTTCTGACACAAACAACTCCGTTCAAGCAAAATGATGGTGGTTTACCATGAAAAACCATTAAATTAGGGGATGAAATACGGTTTTCAAAGCCCGTCCATCAATGGTAGGTTCGCTGAATCAGGTTGCTTGGATTCAGAGATGCACAGAATTTCTCGGTAGGACGCATCGGGTATTTAGGGGTATGATGCCCGCGTGACGTCGCCAAAAGACCAACTCGCCCACCTCATCGAGACCAGCGCGTCGGCTTACGCCGGGTTTATTGTGGCCGATTTCGAAGAGCAATTTCCCTTGGAATTCAAGTCGTTCGGCATCCTTTTGCATGAAAACTGGCGCGCATACCTGCAATCTCGACTGATCGAACTGGCCTCCGCCGTGCGCGCTGGACAGCCGAGGATGTTCGCAAGGCACATGGATTGGTGCCGAACCATACTCGTCAGTCGCGACATACCCGATCATGTGCTGAGACCGGCGATCCAAATCACCCTGGAAACGCTGATCGCCCAGCTTCCCGAATTCACCGACCTGATTCGGGCCAATGTGGGGGCCGGGTTGGCCGTATTTGATCACCCGGTGAGCGAGAGTCGTTCCGCGCTGGATATCAACACGACAGAAGGGAAACTCGCCGCCCGTTACGTTTTGGCCGTATTGGAAGGCGAGGGAAGGGCTGCGGGAGACTTGGTCATGTCTGCCGTCAGGAACGGACTTGACGTTCGGAGTGCCTATGAAAAAGTGTTAATCCCTGCCGTGAGGGAAATCGGGCGCATGTGGCATTGCAACGAAGTCTCCATCGCCGAAGAACACTTCGTGACGGCGGTAACCCAGCGCGTATTATGCCAGTTGCAGACACTCGTCGAAGAAATGCCGCCCAACGGGAAGACCGTGATCGTATCCGCAGTTGCGGGTGATCGTCATGAGATCGGCGCGCGGATGGTGGCCGATTATTTTGAAATGGCCGGATGGCGCGTGATATATCTAGGTGTGGACATGCCCTCGACCGATCTGGCGACCGCCGTGGGGGACTTTCAAGCGGATGTCGTCGTGCTGGCGGCAACACTTTCGACACACGTTTCGTCGGTCGCGGCGACCATCAGCGTGATCAGGGCGACGGATCTGCATGTTCAGCCGCGCGTGATTGTCGGGGGATTGGTGTTTACGGAGAACGAATCTCTGGCGGATCAGGTTGGGGCGGACGGCTGTGCGGATTCGCCTGCCGAAGCGGTGCGACTTGGTGTGGTATTGACCGCAAACAGTTTGGACTGATGTGTGAGTTTTACCCATTTCCGGAAAGGTGGGGGTGTCGCAAGTCAATGTTGTCAAAGGGTTTAGCGTGATTGGTATTATTCAATCAGGTCATGCGCCTAAATTAGTATCCAAGGCTAATCTCATCATTGTGCGTAGGGCTCCACATCGCCAAAATGGCGTTTTGGTTGACATGTGAGGCCCAAAAACCCCTTTAAAACACGTAGAATGGGGCTTGTGTCGGTTTTTTGATTTTGTTACCATATGGGTGAGTTGATGATTCCATCAGTTTCGTGGAATGAATGAAGATGATCGGCGACCCACTTCTAGATGTCGCCCCGGATGCAGGAAATCAAACCATGAAAAATCTCAGGAAGATGATTGTGTCGGCGATGCCTGTGATACTGGCGTTTATGCTTGCTATATCCCTGCCGGGGCAATCCGTTGAGGCGGATACGGTGAAAAATATCTCGACAGGGTGGGATAACAACACGAATTCGGTGATTCCCGGCAATAATCCAGATCCGGATTACACTATCACGCCTGGCGCGTTGGTATCGACGGTTTTGCCGGAGGCGTTCCCAATCCCGCCATGGTTCGCGAATTCGGCGACATCAAAGTGGGTCGGATTTGCGACGCAATCCAGCAATGCGGACCCGATTGTCTGGGATTTTACGACCACGGTTTCGATGGACGGGTTTGATCCGTCTACGGCGACCATTTCGGGGATGTGGTCGACGGATAACTTTGGGGTGGACATTTTAGTCAACAATGTGAGTACGGGGATTACGAATGATGGGAATTTTGGGATTCTACACCCTTTTAACATCGCTGCAGGGCTGTTTGGGCCGGGGGATAACCAGATTACGTTTCGGCTTGAAAATGCGCCTCCGGGACTGAATCCGGCGGGATTGCGGGTGGAGGCGACGGTTGAGGCGGATCGGGGGAATATGATCCCGGAACCGGCGACGATGACGTTGCTGGGGTTTGGCGTGCTGGTGGCTATGCGGGCGAGGCGATAAAGTGGAGCCGATGAGGTCGCGACAGGAAAGAAGGGGCTATATAAGTTGGTGACGGGGAAGGGGGGATTGGCTGAAAAAGGGGGGTGAATCGGGGTGAAAGGGGAAAAATGAGGTGGATTTTGGGGGTTAAATCGGACGAAATGGTGTTTTTTGGGGTGTTTTTGGTGCGAATAGCGAATGATTTGTGCGCCCCTCCGGAATTTGGATGGGACTTTTAAGGGCAGTTGGGAAGTGGGCGTAAGTTGTTGTGGATTAAGGGGTTAGTGGAGTCGGGGATATTTGGCGGCGCCGTTGTGCGCATGGATGGTTCGTTTTTCAGTGTCAAGATAATTTTGGCGGCAATGTGTGCGCATCTCTGTTTGTGATCATGCTCTTTCCAATTGATTCCGGAGTCGTTCCCTGGTTGTATCGCACTTGAAGTTCCAAGTTGATCCCGAGAGTCATTGCGGCCGATGCATACCGTTGGCTGAGGGTGAAGCTGGAGAATGGTCAGGCGGTCAATAGCGACTTGTGTTATTGATGTTTCGCTATTGGTTTTTCTTTTCCTGTGTGAGTAATGCTTTTTTTCGCTTGATGCCCCAGCGGTAGCCGGTGAGTCGGCCATCGGAACCGATGACGCGGTGGCAGGGGATGGCTACGGCCAGTTTGTTTCGGGCGCAGGCGTTTGCCACGGCTCGTACGGAATTTGGTGAGCCGATCATTTCGGCAACTTCGCGGTAGGTGCGGGTCTGGCCGGGCGGGATGGTTTGCAATGCCTGCCATACGCGTTGTTGGAAAGCCGTTCCCTGGATGTCCAGCGGCAGATCCAATCCTGCGGCGGGGTGTGCGAGAAAATCGACTACCAATTCGAGCGTGTTCGCGAGGGTTTCATCCGAGACGATCGCGGCTTCGGGAAAGCGCGTGTTCAAGGTTTTAGTGAGTTCGCCATGGGTATCGCCCAGCTCGATCGCACAGACGCCGCGCGTGGTGACGGCGACGAGTACGTTGCCGAGATAACAGGTTCCGATTGCGTATCGGATTTCGGTTTCGGTTCCACCTTCGCGGAAGGTGGAGGGATTCATGCCGAGCAATTGGTCTACGTTGTCGTATACCCGGCCGGGCGAGTTGAAGCCGGCATCGTAGATTGCGTGCGTCACGGAAGGGGATTTGGTGAGTTGGTGGTGTAAGCGTTGACGGCGAACGGCATCGGCGTACTGCTTGACGGTTACACCGGTGAGATCCTTGAATACGCGTCGAAATCGCGATGATCCCAGGCCTGCAATGCCGGCGAGTTCGTCAATGTCTGGGGTTTGCTCCCTGGTCTTGATCGCTTCGCAGCATTGTCGGACGGCCAGGGCATGTGAATGGAGCTGTTGCGTTTGGTCGGGTTTGCATCGTTTGCATGGACGGAACCCTTCGGCGACGGCTTCGGTTGTAGAAGAGAAGAATCGGACGTTTTTGCGGCGTGGCCTTCGGGAGGCGCACCCTGGGAGGCAATAGATGCCAGTGGTGACGACTGCATAAATGAATGATTCGCAATCGGCCAGGCTTCGAGCTTTTACGGCCTGCCAGCGTTGTTCATCGAGGATGTCGTGGGTCTTGTTGCTCATATCGTTGCCTCATGGTAGGTGATTGATGTTCAGCATGTGATTCTCGTTCCGCCTCGGAGCTGTAAAAGTATTGTGTTTCGATTGAAGGGCGACCATCTGATTCTGGCTAAGTTATTCAAATAGGCTTTGTGCCACCATTGGGGTGAGGTGGGTTCGAGGAGCGAGAGCAAGGTGGAGATTTGACCAGAGATGTCTGTTAGTCGCATTGATTTGGTTGCCGCCGGCAGGTTCATTGCGAGAAGTTTTATTTTTTTTGTGCGTGTTGAATCCAAGAGGGTTTGGGGGGCGAATCTGTTGTCAGTAGATTTGATTGGCTGAAGCCGGGTGTGGCGGACGCGAGCATGGCTTGGAGGCGACATCTGCTTTTTGGATATCACAGTCGGCTGAACTTTCAATAAACCCAACTTTCTATCGGGAGATCATCATGTCCTTGGAGGATGTCGATGTGGCGGTGGCGCGGGAAGGCAATGGAATTTTTCGGGGTGGCCCCGGAAGTTCCAGTTTGAATATAGATGTTTTTGTAAAAGAGCGGATGAATCGCCATGCTCTGGAGGATTGCGTGCATCGGTGCAGGTTTAGAGGCGGTCTTTGAAGATCGTCGGATTCAAGAAAAACAAGTGTGTTGCGGCGCATCAAGCGGGGCGGAGGACGGCTGAAAGAAACTGAAAAACTAAAACCCCCTGTTACCCCAAAACCCTTTTTACCCCCTACGAACGGAAGGAAATTGTTATGAAAGACTCAAGGTTCAATATTGTTATGCGAATGATGGTTGTCGCATTGATGTTTGCGATGTGCAGTCCGGTGATGGCTGCGAGCCAGAAGGTCGCGGCGAAGGCGAAGGCGGATCTTGTGGATACGGCGGTGAAAGCCGGATCGTTTAAGACGCTTGTTGCGGCGGTGAAGGCGGCGGATCTTGTGAAGACGCTGAAGGGGGCCGGACCGTTTACGGTGTTTGCTCCGACGGACAAGGCGTTTGCCGCGTTGCCCAAGGGAACGCTGGAGAAGCTGCTTAAGCCGGAGAATAAGGGAATGCTGACGCAGATTCTGATGTATCACGTTGTACCGGGTAAGGTGACAGCGGCGAAGGTTGTGAAACTCAAGAATGCGAAGACGGCTAATGGGCAGCAGGTTGATATCAAGGTTTCCAAGGGAACGGTGAAGGTCGACCAGGCGAAGGTGACGGCCGCGGATATTCACTGCAGCAATGGTGTGATCCATGTGATTGATCGTGTTATTTTGCCGAGCAGTTACGATATCGTTGCGACGGCGAGTAAGGCCGGTTCATTCAAGACGTTGATCGCCGCGGTCAAGGCTGCGGGCCTGGAGAAGACGCTGCGGGGCAAGGGGCCGTTTACGGTGTTTGCCCCGACGGATGCGGCATTTGCGAAGTTGCCTGCCGGTACGGTTGAGTCACTTTTAAAGCCTGAGAACAAGGCGCAGCTGATTGCGGTGCTGAAGTATCACGTGGTGCCGAGCCGTGTATTCAGTGGAGACGCGCTGAAGGCGGGAAGCGCCAAGACGGCTCAGGGTTCGGCGATTCGTGTGAAGCCGACGAAGAAGTCGGTGTATATCAACCAAGCGCAATTACTTAAGGCTGATATTGATGCTGCGAATGGTGTTATTCATGTGATTGATGCGGTGCTTTTGCCTCCCAAGCCGCAATCGAAGGCATCCTGTGAGGAGGAGAAGTGATTGAACCGGCGATTCGTGACGGAGCATGGCTGATGCGCACGATCATGCCCGGATGTTGAGAAGTGCGTTGAATCAAGAGATCACCTCCGTAACGACAAGGCGCCTTTGTTCGATCCCCGGCGGCCTCGCTTGAATGCAAGCGAGGTCGTTTTTTTTGAACCGTTTGGATATGTTTGACTAAAGGTTACGCGGTGTGAAGCGGTGAGGATGTTGGCGTATCTGTGTGGTGAAAGGAACGTGTGGGTTCTTTCTAAGCTGCGGTCACGGGTGGTTGGTTCCAGACGGACCAGTAGAAACTCAGGTCGCGAATCATGGATTGGAAATCGTCGAAGTCGATGGGCTTGGTGAGGAAGCTGTTGACGTTCCTTTCGTATGCCATTGCGCGGTCTTTTTCGTTGGCGGAGGTGGTAAGGGTTACGGTGGGAATGTTTTTGAGGGAATCGTTTTTCTTGATGATGTCGAGGACTTCCAGTCCACCGATTTTGGGTAGTTTGAGGTCAAGGATGATGACATCCGGCCTAGGCTTGTCGACGTATTCATCCTGTTGTCGCAGATAGGCGACGGCCTGTTCGCCATCAGAGACCCTATCGATTGTGTTGGTACTCTGGTGTTCGGACAGGGCCAGCATTGTTAATTCGGCGTGCGCATCGTCATCCTCGACGAGAAGGAAGTGCGTAGGCTTGCTGTTCATCGTTGGTGTCCTCCTTTGGGTTTTTGCGGTGGCTAAGCGGCCACCAGACTTACCTCTTTGCGTGGTAATGAAACCCAGAAGATGGACCCGTTATTCTTGTTTGATTCTACCCATGCACTACCACCATGCAACTCGGCGACGCGTCGTACGAGGGCGAGACCTATTCCCGTTCCCTCGCCGTCAACGCTGAGTCTATGGAAAAGCTCGAATACCTTGTCGCGGTATTCGGGTGCGATTCCTGAGCCGTTGTCACTTACGAAGAACCGGACTTCTTCATCGGTGGAAGTTGAGCCTATATCGATCATTGGATTGTCGGCATCGCAGCCGTATTTCAGTGCGTTGGTTATGAGGTTGTCGAATACCTGTGTGATCTGAGCGTGGTCGGCGCGTATTTCGGGCAGGTTGTCATGGACAGTGATGATGGCATTTTTTTCGAGAATCCGTTTTGAATGGTCTTCAATCAACTCGTAAATGACAGTCTCGACATTGACGTCGACGGGTTCGGCGGTTAAGCGTCCGGCCCGGCTGAGATCTAGGAGCCCCTGAATGTTTTCGTTCATTTTTCGTACGCCGGATTCAATGCGATTGACAAAGGTGAGAAGTCGGTCGGTGGCGCCATCCTGGATATCGCGTTTCAGATATCCGAGAAAACCCTGTATGGTGACGAGGGGGCTTTTGATGTCGTGTGAGGCGGTGTAGACGAACCTTTCCAATTGGTCGTTTGCTTTTTCGAGCTCCTCGTTTGCTTTCTGAATGGCGAGTTCGTTTTCCTTTTGGTCGGTGATGACCCGTCGGATGGCGAGGTGCTGTTCGACTTTGCCCTGGGCATTGGTGAATGGCATGATGTATGTGTCGACCCAGTAGTATGACCCATCCTTTGCGCGGTTCTTGATTTCGCCGCGCCAAGGATTTCCTGCGGCGATGGTTCGCCACATTTCGATGAAGAAGGATTTGGGGTGATGGCCGGAGTTGAGCATTCGGTGGTTTTGGCCGATCATTTCCTCGCGAGCGTAGCCGGATACTTCGCAGAACATGTCGTTGACGTAGGTGATGGTTCCGGAGGGATCTGTTTCGGCGACGATGGCGAATCCATCGAGTGCGACTTTTTGCGATCCCAGGCTCATCCTGGCATCGGCGAGGGAGTTTTCGATTCGTTGGCGCTCGGTGATTTCGTTACCGGCCTTTTGTTTGGCGGCGTTTTCCCGTGAGACCGAAGATGAGTGGATGATGACCAGGCCTATGCAAGGCAGCGCGTAGGCGACGGCCAGCAAGAGGCGGGCGAGGTCGAAGTGAAGGGCGGTGAGGGATTGTGAAGTGACGGCGAGGTGGAGAGGGGCTGCGATGGCGGCGAGGATTAGAAACCAAGTATGCCACTTTCGCCATTTCCTGGGCTTCATCGGCGCCGTTTCATTGGCACTTTCGGGCGGACTATTCATGGTCCGGTGTGCAGGCATTGAATTGTTGGCCTCGGGAGAGGGGGTTTTGGGACGATGCGTTTGATTCTTCAACATTCGCTTCTCCGATCGTCGGCAGAGGCGTAGTCGTCGCGGTCGAGCTGTTTTCAGGCGGCACGCGGTGTGATGACGGCGTGTATGGCCTGTATAAGTATACTCATGCGGATGGGTTTGTGAAAGAGGGCTACGGCGCCAAGTTCTTCGGCGATTTCATCGAGTCTTTCGGATTTGTCGCCGGTCAGGTAGATGACGGGGATGGTGTTCGTTCCGTCGTCTCCTTTCATGCGTTCCTGTACGCTGAACCCGTCACCTGCGGGCATGTTGACATCGAGGAGCATGACATCGGGATTCTCGTTTTTGGCCTTTGCGAGGGCGTTGTAGCTGTCGCTGGCGGTGATGACGTCGAATCCCTGGGATTTGAGTCGAACTGAGAGTGCGCTGAGGAAGCCCGGATCGTCATCGGCGATGAGAATTTTGAATGTGCGATACATTTTTTTCCTTTCCGATATTTCGTGGTTTACCATCAGGCTGCGAGGCGGTGGGTGACCAGTTGCATCAGGCTGTGTGTGTGCAGCGGTTTGGCCATGATGGATATGTTGTCGAACTGTTTGAGCATTTCGGCGTGAAGCTCGGCGAAGCCTGAGATGACGATGATGGGTATGTCGCTCTGGCTGCGAATGAGGCTGACGACGCCGAGTCCATCGATGCCGGGTAGGTCGAGGTCGGTGATTACGAGGTCGAAGTCTTCGAGGGTGTATGCGGAGATTGCTTCTGTGCCGCTGGTGGCGGTTACGCAGCGGCAACGTTCGTTGGTGAGGCGTAAGGCGACGGCGTGTGTGATTGCGCGGTCATCGTCGATGACGAGTATGGTGGGTCGGTGTATGGGTATGGGATCGGTGTTGGTATGCATTGGTTGAAACTCCGGGGAAGAAATTATCCGGCTTCGCGCATGTTTCGCATGGCGAGTTCGGCGGTGACGAGTTCGATGAGGGCGGAGGCTTCAAAGGGTTTGCGGAGAACGGTGACGTTTTGAAGTCGATCCAGTTCGGAAGCGAATTCCTTTTCGAAGCCGGTGACGACGATGACGGGGACCTGGCTTGTGGCTCGAATGGTTCGGACGAAACCGATGCCGTTGAGGCAGGGCATGTTGAGGTCGCTGATGATGAGATCGATGCCGCCCATCTCGAACTCGCCGAGTCCCTGTGCGCCGCTGGCGGCGACGGTGCAGTTGTAGCCCAGGCTTTCAAGTCGTGTGCGGATGGCCTGTACGACGCCTTCATCGTTGTCGACGATCAGGATGTTTGCATTGTTTTCGTTTCGCATGGTTCACGTCCTTACTTATGTGGGAGTTACGGAGGGAGTTAACACATCGTCGATTGCGGCGACGAGTTTTTCAGCGTCATAGGGTTTGGAGATGAATCGGGAGCCGCCACTTGCCTTCGCGTTGGCCTTGGCTTCATCCTTGATATTGGCTGAGAGGAAGATGACAGGGATTTGGGACAGGTCGTCGGTTTCCTTCAGGCGACGGCAGACTTCGAATCCGTCCATGTCGGGCATTCGGATATCGAGAACGATGACATCGGGTCGGCAATTTTCTGCGGCTTTCAGGCCGGCGTGTCCGTTTTGGGCGGAGTGTGTGGTGTAGCCGGACTTTTTAAGGCGCACGCTGAGGGCTGCGATGATGGGTGGTTCGTCGTCGATGATGAGTATTTTTTTAGGCACAGGCTTTTACTCCGTTGACCTGATCCATGAATTGCTTGGGGACATGGGTGGAGAGGCTTTTGCCGGACCATGTGCCGAGCCATTGGATTTCGATGGGCCTGTTAGAGGTGTCTTCATTGGATTTGTTGGTGGTTTCCCAGTGTGATTCGAGGCGTGAGATCCAGGCGTTGGCGTCTGATGCGGGGCCGACGAGGATGATGTTCTGGCGGTCATCAGTATCGAATACGAGGTCCATGGGGCGACAGTTGGAAACGAGGAACTTTCGTGAACGGTCGGCGTTTGTGTCGTCGGCGGGAACTCTTACGCGCAAGACGGAGAGATTGATTGATTTGTCAGAGGCCAGCATTTGTTCGATGTATTGGTCGATGATTTGTTGTGGATCGTATTGGGGGAGGGTAAAGGCGAAGGTGCTGCCGACGCCTTGCCGGCTTTGGATGTTTAGCTCACCGAGGTTCAGGTGAATGAGTTGAGTTGCTATGTCGAGGCCGAGGCCGAATCCCTTTGTTGCGTTTTGCAGGGGATCGTCGATTTGCTGGAATCTTTGGCAGGCGAGGGTGACTTGTTCGGGGGCGAGGCCCGGGCCGCGGTCGGTGATGCCGATTTCGACGCCACCCCGGGTATGGGGTTTTGCCCAGAGTGTGATCTTTTCGCCTTCGGGAGAGAATTTGATGGCGTTGATGGCGAGATTGAGTATTACGCGGCCGGCTTTTTCCATATCGCTGAATACCTGTGGTGTATCGTGAGCGATATCTTCGACCATCGTGATTTTTCTTCCTTCGGCACGAGCCTGAATGGCGGTTCGAACGGATTCGAAGAGTTCGGTGATGGTGTGGGGTGTTCGGTTGACTCTTAGTGTGCGTGCCCTGAGTTTGCTGCTGTCGAGGAAGTCATCGACGAGTTGTGCGAGGTCGCGTGTTGCGGCGCTGATGTATTGGAGGTATTCATTCTGGTCGGGTGTGACGGGGCCGCCGAGGCCATCGCTTATGATGGATGCGAATTCCATGATGACGGTCAGGGGTGTGCGGAATTCATGGGCGACGTTGTCGACAAAACGGTGGGCGGATTCGGTTAATTCGCTCAGGCGTTCGTTCTTGCGTTCGAGTTGTGCGTTGGTGATTTTGAGCTTTCTTGAGAGATCTTCGTAGCACTTATCCAGCTTGTAGAGTCGAAGGCTTTTCAGTATGGACTGGTACAGGATGTCCGGGGACTGAATCACATCGGATTTGACGAGATAGTCGGATGCACCGGCGCGGAAAGCCTGAACTGCGATGCGTTCATCGCCGGAGGAGGTGAGCATGATGACGGGGCCGATGTTGGGCTTGAGGAATGCGGGTAGCCAGTCGAGACCGGTGCTGCCCGGCATGTTGTAATCGCAGATGATGACGACCGGCCCGTCAGGGGGGAGGCTTGCGAGGGCGTCGGACGCATCGGTAAAAGTCTGGACGATGTAGTTTGTGCCCAGGACGTCCAGAGCGTGGCTGGTTTCCAGTGACAACGCGATAAGTGAGAGGTGATCCGCGTTATCATCGACTACATATACGCATGGCTTTTCATTCGGCGTCGGTAGCATGGCGATCCCCTGGAATTCAATCGTCATCTATCTGACCGTACAGATATCTCAAAAAATATCGTAATTTACCTATATCGACTTTAGTCTGACCGGTAAAAATATGTTATTACTCAGATCATACGGGTATACGGGACGGGAATTGGTTTGGTGGAATTGCAGTAGGTGCGATAACAGTCGTTTGCGGGGGGGCGTGCGAAGGGGACGTAGGTTTCGGCAGTGCTACCGGTTGAACTACTCTGGATGAAGGGGGCCTGGAGGTGGTTCAGGGGCGATGTGTCCTGGTGGTGTTTTCACGATCCATTCATGTCCGGAGCCGGCGGGTGTGCGAGAGGGTTAGAGGGGATGTTAAGGCCTGGTCAAGGAGAGTTGGTGGCACTGATTTTTTTGGAATCTCATGTTTGGATGAAAGGAAGCACTGGGTGACGAAATGGTTCTGAATTGACCGTGTGGCCCGGATGCATCATACTGGGCTGATATCCGATGGTATCGCCAAGAGGTGGGGCCGGAATACCACTTCTCCAAGAGATTGGCGGATCGACAACCTGAACCAAAACCCGAGGCGATCATCGCCTCTGGGAGGTATGCCGATGCTTCAGATCAGACAGGAACAGTGGGATGTGTTCGTGGAAATCCACGAGCGTGAATATCGAGATCGACTGGGGGCGTATCTGGTACGCAAGTATGGGCGGTGGCTTACGGAAGGGGAGATGGAAGATATTTCCCCGTTGGTGGAGTGGGGCCTGGCGCGTGCGCGAGATTATGGCATTACGGCGTCGAGTGAGATCCAGACGTTTTTTTCGTTGATGCTGACGGTGTCGCGCGCGTTTGATTTGCATCCTGAGGTGAGGGGTATTTTGTGTGATGAGGCGCTTGAGCAGGGAGAGAAGATTGACATGCTTTTGAAAGAGGTTCCTGAGGCGACGTGGGAGAGGATTGCGGGGCGTGGGGCCGGTGTCGGGCGTGATTGAGAGGAGCGGAAGATATGGGATGCGAAGCGAATGAATGCAAGCGTAGTTCTGCCGATTTTTCGGTTAAGTGTTCTGTGTGTAAGGCGTCGATTCGCGTTTGTGAGAAGCACCTGGTTAATAATGTTAAGTGTAAGGCTTGCTATAAGTCGTTGCATGCATCGACGTCCGGCGTTGGTTCGGAGAAGAAGCAATCTGAAGAGAAAAAGAGTGATGAGAAGGAGAAGAAGAAGGGGGGTGTTCTTGAACATGCGGAGAAGGAACGAGAATCGAAAGCGATCGGGGAACCCAGCGCCAAGAGCAGTTGCCCGGATAGCGAGAAGAAGAAATCGGAGAAGAAGAAGCCAGAGAAGCCTTTGCCGAAGAATGATTATCCGGAGTTATTGATTCTTCATGTGGATGTGGGGCAGGGTGAGTGTACGTTGCTGGTGGAGTGGATTCCGGGTGATGTGGATTCGGAGGTGTGTTCTTCAATGAAGCCGATTTGGGTGGGTGTGATTGACGGCGGGTATGCGACCTTTGGGCGTGGGGCGTTGAGTCGATATCTGGATGCGCTGGGGATTAAGCGTGTGGATGATATGTTTTGCACGCACTTTGACGGAGATCATACCAAGGGGTTGACGGCATTGTTTAAGCATCATGGGGAGGTGTTCGAATTCGGTAACTTGTGGGTTCGAAACGATAAAGAGACCTCTTTTAAGAGCAGTACGAAGCTTGAACTCCTCAAGCATGCGCGTAAGAGGTGTGAGGTTCATGCGATCAAGGAGGATCAGCGTCTGAAGATCCAATCCGATTGCCTGAGTGTTACCTGTATTCATAGTGATGCGAAGGATCTGCAGGATGAGAATGAGGGGTCCATTGCCCTGAAGATTGAGTATGGTGATTTTGTGTATTACACGGGTGGTGATCTGCCTATCGAGCAGGAGAAGAGGATTCTGTCGAAGTGTGAGTATGTGGATGCGTTCAAGTGTGGGCATCATGGAAGCGCGAACAGCACGCCGGTGGAGCTGATTGATGCGTGGAGGCCTCATCTTGCGTTTATCTCGTGTGGGGTGCAGTCGTTTGGACATCCGACTTACGATGTGATGGAGCGTTTGTGTGCTCCGAAATCCAGCGTTGAGGGTATTTATCTGACGAATTGCATCCACAATCGGCGGGTGGTGAATCCCACGTATGTTGAAGGAGAGAAGGAGTTGGAAGGTCAGTACGTGTCCCTGATGGAAGCGGTGGAGAAGGATAAGAGGGAACGACTGGGGGCGATGTTGAAGAAAGCGAAGGAGCGGGCGGCAGAGCATCGCGAGAAGAAGCTGAATGAAACCACGCGGGCGTTTGTTGCCGGGAGCAAGGATCATCTGGGAACGGTTGCGCTTCGTGTTTCTGCGATAGATGGTCGGGCGCATCATTATGTGGGGTGGATGAACTGTTTTTACGAAACCGGCAAGGCGAACTGGGAATGGACATCTTATGGGACCAAGAAATTTCCCAAGGAGGATAAGCGGTTATTGGAAGAGCGATTGAAGTTTCTGAAGGGCAAGCTTTCAACTGCGGTTACCAAGGCCTTGGAGGCAGATGAGTATGTTGCGAGTCCTCTTTCCATGCGAAACAAGGTGCGTGTCCTGAAGGATTCGAAGAAGAAGCTTGATAAGGTGGTGTCGGGTCCCAGTGATGAAACGCTGCATACGCCCGTGAAGACGATGGCGACGACGGTCGGCGTTAAAGGAACGCCGGTGACTTTTCCGAAAACGATCTCGGATCGTACGCTACGTTACAGGCTTTTTGATCAGGTTACGGTGGTTGGTTTACACTTTCGGGACAAGAAGCCGTTTATTGCTTTTTGTATGTATTGTCGACTTAGTGAGCCTGATGAGCGTAATGGCCATAGCGAGGAGATTCTGGAAATAGACTGCGAAGAACACGGTTATAACGATGATGTGAGCGTGCATGAGCATTGTTATTTGAAGTGGCTGAATAAGGGGCCGGTCAAGCCGAAATTGTCTATGGAAAAAGCGAGAGAGGTATTGGGGGAATATCTTTCGAGTGACGGTGATCGTCTTGAGGGTCTTCCACCGGAGTATTGTCCGTTTTGTAATCATAAGGGTGACTACAATGAGTAGGGAGATTTTGGGGGTGGTGAGGACGGGTGAGGGTGTTTGTTTTTGGGATGGTTTATTGGAAATTGAATGCGTGCGGTTGGGGTGAGTTTGTATGATGGTGTGTTTGGAGGGGTTGTGCTGTGATATGGAGACTTTTCATGCGTTTCAGGTTTGGAATTGTGCCGGCGTTGGCGGGGGTGATGGTGATGTCTGCGGGGTTGGAGGGGGCGGAGAAGGTGTTGCCGCGTCCTGATGGGAAGCCGGCGGATATGAGTAAGCCGGTGCAGGTTTATATCCTCATGGGGCAGTCGAACATGCTTGGATTTGGCAAGCCAAGCAGGTTGCAGGGGGTCGCTGCGGAGAAATATCCCTATCTGGTTGACGATGCCGGTCAATGGACGGTACGCAAGGATGTGCGCAACGTTTTTGTGATGTGCTCGGGGAATTCAGCGGCGAAGGATCGGAAGAATGAGTGGATGACGATCAGTGGGAATATTGGGCCGGAGATTGGTATTGGGCATCATGTTGGTCATGTTACGGATGCACCGGTTCTGATTCTGAAGAGCTGCATCGGGAATCGGAGTCTTGGCTGGGACCTTTTGCCTCCCGGGAGCGAGGCTTATGAACACAATGGGAAGTTACAGCCTGGTTACCGGGGGACGCCGAAAGAGCCCAGAGGCGATACCGGTGGTGACATGTCTAAAGGGTGGTATGCGGGGTGTCAGTATGATGGTGATGTTGCTGCGGCGAAGAAGGTTCTTGCGAATCTCGGCAAGTATTACCCTGGCGCCAAGAAGTACGAAGTCGCGGGCTTCTTCTGGTGGCAGGGTGATAAAGATATGCGTAACGCTGCGCACTATGAGAGGTATGGAAAAAACCTGGTCCAATTGATCAGGGCGCTGCGTAAGGATTTCAATGCTCCGGAGGCCAAGTTTGTGACGGCGTCATTGGGGCAGACGAAGATGGGATCCAAGAGAGGGGATGGGAAGATCCTTGACGCGATGGCTTCCGTCGCCAAGAGCGATCAACCCGATCTCAAGGGCAAGGTGGCGTTTGTGTATACGCATCCGCTGTCAAAGGGCGGGAGCTCCAGTGGGCATTATGGTGGTAATCCGGAGACGTATATGAATGTTGGTGAGGCGATGGGGAAGGCGATGGTGGGGTTGCTGAAGGCATCGAAGAAGGCGGAGGTGGCGAAGAAGAAGATTGTGAAGAAGGTGGTGGTTGTACCGGAGAGCTTGAAGCGGGAGGGGGTTTCGCGGCTGCTTCGGCCGGCGATTAAGGGGCTTGAGTCGCGAAGGTATTCGGCGGTGTTGCTGTTGCTAGGGCGAGTGGAGAAGTTGAATCAGAAGAATCTTGCGAAGGGTGGGGGTGATCGAGCGGGGCTGGAGGCGGAGGCGAAGGATATTGAGACGATCCGGGTGTTTATTGATGGGCAGGTGGATAAGGCGCTTGAGGAGATTAACGGGTTTGTTGCGGTGGGGAATCTGTATCGGGCGAACCAGGTGATTACGCAGTCGAATCGGTATTTTGGGGGGATCAAGAAGTACAGTGTGCCGGTTGGGAAGTTGCAGCGGATATTTTTGAAGCCTGATCGTAAGGCGGTGATTTTGGAAGGTTCACGTTTTTATCAGTTGTTGGCGTATTTTGAGAGGACGCGGAGTGCGCAGACGGTGGAGCAGTTTGAGAAATTTGCGAAGGGGGCGGGTGACTCGGTTTACGGGAAGGCGGCGACGGCGGTGGTTGAGGCGTTGAAGAAGGATGGTGAGGCGGAGCTTGACGGGGATGCGTTAGTAGCGGGGGGGAATGAGGGTTAGTGGGTTTGTTGGCGCGGTGTCGAGAATAGGTGTTTAAGTTGAGCTTGGGTGGTAAGGCGGGTGAAGATCATAAAGTGGGTGACGAGGAGGATGGGGACGATGAAGGTGGGGATGAACCAGGTTATGCCGAGGTAGGGTATGGCGGAGGCGTGGGAGAGGGCGTAGAGAAGGTCTGCGGTTCCGATGATGTTGAATAGCCAGATGAGGGGGATGGTGAGGGTTGCGCGGTATTGGATGGCGAGGAGTGCGGCGATGGCGAGGA